>NZ_JAUCMM010000008.1:0-165762 GCF_030362975.1 Curtobacterium subtropicum | reverse complement strand
GGGGGGGGGGGGGGGGGGGGCCCCCCCCCCCCCCCCCGCCTCCCGTCCGACGCTCGCGTCAGCGACTCACCAGGCGTAGTCCTCCGGCGAGTTCTCGTGCCCCGGGAAGATCTCGTCGAGGCGCGCCAGCGCCGCGTCGTCGAGACGGATGTCGACGGCGCGGACCGCGGACTCCCACTGCTCCATGGTGCGCGGGCCGGTGATGGGCGCGGTCACGCCGGGCTGGTGCAGCAGCCAGGCCAGGGCGATCTCGCCCGGGGTGTGGCCGAGCTCCTTCGCGAAGGACTCGTACGCGGTGAGCTGGTCGCGGTGGCCCTCGACGTACTCGGCGCTGCGGACGGAGAGGCGCCGGGACCCGTTCTCGGTCTTCTCGATGACGCCGCCGAGCAGGCCGCCCTGCAGCGGTGACCACGGGATGACGCCGAGGCCGTACTCGCGGGCAGCGGGCAGGACCTCGCGCTCGACGTCGCGCACGACGAGGTTGTAGATCGACTGCTCGCTGACCAGGCCGAGGGAACCCCGACGGGCGGCCGCCTCCTGCGCCTGGGCGATGTGCCACCCGGCGAAGTTCGAGGAGCCGACGTACAGCACCTTGCCCTGCTGCACGGCGACGTCGATCGCCTGCCAGATCTCGTCCCACGGGGTCGCCCGGTCGACGTGGTGGAACTGGTACAGGTCGACGTGGTCGGTCTGCAGTCGGCGGAGGCTGGCGTCGAGGGACTGCCGGATGTTCAGCGCGCTGAGCTTGCCGCCGTTCGGCCAGTCGATCATCTCGCCGTAGACCTTCGTGGCGAGCACGGTCTTCTCGCGCCGTCCGCCGCCCTTCGCGAACCAGCGGCCGATGATCTCCTCGGTGGCGCCCTTGCCCACCGAGCCGCCGTAGCCGTTGGCGGTGTCGAAGAAGTTGACGCCGAGCTCGTGCGCCCGGTCCATGATCGCGTGCGAGTCGTCCTCGCTGGTCTCCGGGCCGAAGTTCATCGTGCCGAGCACCGCCCGTGACACCGACAGCCCTGTCCGTCCGAGGTGTGTGTAGTCCATGCCCCCGGTCTACGCCCGACCCGGTGTGCGGACCAGGCCCTGCGGGTACCGGTCATGCGACCGGCGTAGAACGGAGCGACCTGCTCTCGGCGGAGAGCAGCCGACACATCCCGGACGGAAGGACGCACCATGCCCGCGAAGGACGAGATCCCCAGCACGCTGCAGCGGTCGCCGAAGCACGCGCAGGACATCTTCACGGAGACCCTCGACTCGGCGAACGAGACCTACGGGCCCGGGGAGCGCGCGCACCGCACCGCCTACGCTGCGGTCAAGCACGAGTACGAGAAGGTCGGCGACCACTGGGAGGAGAAGGACTCCTCCGGTCCGTCGGACTCCGGAGCGGCTGGGACGCGCGGGTCCGGGGAGACGCAGGGCGGCGTCGACGCGAACGCCTCGAAGGCCCACCTGATGGAGATCGCCAAGCGCCTCGACGTCAGCGGGCGCTCGAAGGTGGACAAGGACGAGCTCGTGCAGGCGATCAAGCGCGCGAACGACCGGGCGACGGCGGCCGCGCGGAAGTGATCGCGGGCGGTTGGTCGGACGGCTGATCGGGCGGCTGGTCGAGCCAGCCCTGCATGCCCTGTCGGGCATGAGCGCTCCGCGGAGGGGAGTAGCGTGCCGCGGGTGAACACGCCAGCACTCCGTGGCAGCCGGATCCTCGGGTTCGGCCACCACCAGCCCGAACGAGTCCTCACCAACGACGAGCTGTCGACCATGGTCGACACGAACGACGAGTGGATCACCACCCGCACCGGCATCAAGACCCGCCACATCGCCGGCCCGGACGACAGCGTCGTGAGCATGGCGATCGAGGCCGGCCGGATGGCCATCGCCGATGCGGGCCTCGAACCGTCGGACATCGGTCTGGTGATCGTCGCCTCGACCACGCACCGCGAGCGGTCGCCCTACACCGCGGGCCGGGTCGCGGCGGCGCTCGGCATGGCGAACGGCCCGGCGCCGATCGACATCAACACCGCGTGCAGTGGCTTCGAGTACGCGATGGCCCTCGCCGACCAGTCGATCCGCGTCGGGGCCTCGGACACCGCGCTCGTGATCGGGTCGGAGACGCTGTCGAGCATCGCCGACTGGACCGACCGCTCGACCTGCGTCCTGGTGGGTGACGGTGCCGGAGCGGTCGTCATCGGCGCATCGAAGACCGCGGAGATCGGACCCGTCTCGTGGGGCAGCGTGCCGCACCTCAACGAGGCCGTGCTCGTCACCCGCGACCCGGAGTACTTCACCCAGCAGGGTCGGTCGATCTACCGCTGGGCGATCACCGAGGCCGAGGGCCACGCCCGCAAGGTGGTCGACGCCGCCGGGGTGACCCTCGACGACATCGCCGTGTTCGCCTTCCACCAGGCGAACCTCCGCATCATCGAGCCCCTCGCCGAGGCGCTCGGCGGCTCGGACAAGTACGTCGTGCGCGACGTCGTGGAGTCGGGGAACACGTCGGCCGCGAGCGTGCCGCTCGGGTTGTCGAAGGCGTGGCACCGCGGGGAGCTGCCGGAGGACGCGCTCGCACTGCTCTTCGGGTTCGGCGGCGGGTTCGCGCACGCCGGACAGGTGGTGCGGACGCCGAAGCGGCGCGCGTGACGTGGTGAGCGGGTGACGGACGGGAGGCGCGGTGCCGGCTGGCACCGCGCCTCCCGTCCGTTCGTCCAACGGTCCTTCGGCCTGCCGCTTCGCCGGTCCGTCCGCCGGCTCGTCGACGTCAGTCGCGGTCGTGCTGGGGGTCGCGGTGCGGGGTGTCTGCCCAGAGGTCCTCGTCGTCGCGGTCCTTCCGACGCCAGGGGAGAGCACGTCGCCCTCGGTCCTCCGCGCCGTTGTCGTTCGTGACCTTGTCCTTCGAGCCGCGCCCACGCTCCTTCGTCGGCTTCGCCTCGAGCACGATCGTGAAGTGCCGCGGGGGCAGGCCGAAGCCTTCTCGGGAGGCCTCCACGACCTTCTTGCCCAACGCGTGGTTGCCGAGCCCTCCGACCGCGGCACCGATGCCGAAGGGCAGCGCGCGACCGAGGACCGAGGCACCCTGCCGGGCTGCGAACCGCTTGATGAACTGGTCGCGGACCTTGCCACCGATGCCGCTGACGACCTGCTTCGGCAACGAGGCCGTCACCATCTCGCCCCAGAACGCCGAGCGGGCCTGGCCGCCGGCGGCCTGACCGGCGAGCTGCTTCACGAGCTGCGTGCCGGGAGCGCCGAGGATGAGGGCCATCACGAGGGTGCGGGAGCGCTCGGGGTCCTCGAGTGCGATGCCGTGCACCTCGGTCACCGACTGCGCGAAGAGGGCGGTGGCCTCGAGGAAGCCGACCGTCTCCGCGCCGCTGAGGCCGAGCGCAGCAGCCATGCCGACGCCGGGGATCACCGCACTCGCACCGACCGCCGCGCCACCGGTCGTGACCGCCGCCAGGTACTGCCGCTCGAGGATCTGGATGACCTCGGCGGGGCTCGCGTCCGGGTGACGTCGCCGTACCGCGTTCACGTGCGCGACCACCACCGGGCGCTGCACCGCGATCACGCGGTCGAGCATCTTCGCCCACCCCTTCGGGCTGTCGGGCGTCGGGGTCCGGTCGTCGCGGGTGTCGGGCTGGACCGGGGCGGGCGGCATCGGCACGATCGCCCCGTCGTTGTGCTGTCGGGCCATGACGCTGAAGGTACGCGCTCGCGGTGGGAGCTCTGCGCGCGCGGTGGACCACGGACGCCCCGGCCGGGCCGTCGCGCAGCGAGGTCGTCGCGCATCCAGGCGTCGTGGTGCCGAGCCGTCGCGCAGCCTGGCCGTCGTGGTGCTGGGCCGTCGCGCATCCGATCGGCGTCAGCGGCACGGCACACCCGCCCGCAGGAGCTTCGCGCGCAGCCGCTCGGGCGCCGTGAGGTCGGACCAGACGACCCGGACGACCGTGCGGACCTCGGGGAAGGAGCGGAGGAAGTCCTCGCGCTGCTTCTCCTGCCAGTGCGCAGCAGCGGCATCCGGCCCCTCGCCGTGCTTCGCGCGCCCGTCGACCTCGACCACCACGCCCTGGTCGGGGAACCAGAAGTCGACGACCGCGGTCCGTTCACCCGACCGCGCGAAGACGTGCTGCTGCACGGGGACCGGCGCCCCGAGCTGCACGAAGCGCACGCGGCACACCGACTCCGCCGGGGAGTCCGACAGCGCCGAGCCCATCCCGAGTGCGGTCGCCGCCTTGTCGTGCGCAGTGGCGACGGTTGCGGCTGCCTCCGCCAGCATCTCCGGGAGCACTCGACGGTCGTGCAACGCCGCGTCGATGACCGGGAGCGCGGTGGCGAGCGGTTCGGTTGCGGCGACGTCCACCAGGACGTCGACGAGGGGCTCGACGGCGATGCCCGCGAACGTCGAGGGCTCGTAGGGCGGCGTGCCGTCCCACCGAGTGCGCGCTGCGCGGACGGCGACCGGGCGGACCCGCTGGTGGGCGGTGGTATCCGCGCGAGAACGCCGCGGATCCCGGAGCTCCACACGGTCCGGCGGGTCACCGACGAGGGGAAGTCCGTACGCGAGCGCGGCGCTGCGGTGTGCCAGCAGTCTCGGGGGACGGATGCGGTGCGCTGTGGCACGCACCAGCAGGAGATGTCGTTCTTCCGCAAGGAGCTGGACGATCGACGCGGGGTCGACCAGGACACCGGGACGGATCGACAGCAGCTCACCGCGCTGAGCGCGACGTTGCAGCGCCCGTCGTTCCGCGGACGGGAAGTTGCTCGTCCGGATCAGCGGGACGGCGAGGACTCGTTCGTGCATGTCCGCCAGCCTCGCGTCCTGGAGCGGCGCGATCGGCGGAGGTGGGTCGAACTGTGGATGATGAGATGAGCCTCCCGCCTGTGCAGGAGTGACGGCGGCGAGAAGGGTGACGAAGTTGCTGTCGTACGACAACGGACCTGTCGCGCCAGCCGCGAGTGAGCGCGGTTCCGCGAGAAGTACGACGAATGCGTTGTCTTACGACAGCGGGCGAGTCGTACGACAGCGCCAGCCCCGCCCAGCCCTGCGCCCGCGCCCTACCGCCGCGCGAGCTCCGCGCGGAGCGGCAGGTCCTGGTCCTCGAGGATGAACTGCGCGCCGACGGCCGTCCGCGCGTGCACGACGACCGGGGCGAGCAGGTTCACCGTCGTGCCGGACGCCCCCGGGTTCGCGACGACGAGCAGCATCGCGTCGGCGGGGTCGGTCAGGCCGATCGTCGCCGCCTGCTCATCGGTGAGCGCGGGCGCGTAGTCGGGCAGGTGCACCGCGGCGTCGAGCAGGAAGAGCCGGGCGTCGCCGCCGTGCAGGGCGAAGAGGCCCTCGGCGCCCTCGACCGGCTCCAGGGTGAACACGGGTGCCGGCGACAGGCCGAACGGGGGCGTGGGGAAGGTCAGGTCGATGCTCATCGGAGGTAGTCCATCAGGGTCGGCTGCAGGACCTTCGCGGTGACGGCGAGGGCTGCCTGGTAGGTGGTCTGCTGCACCTGCAGGTCGAGGACGGCACCGGCGAGGTCGAGGTCCTCGATGCCGGCGCGTCGGGTCTCGAGCGCGACGGACGACGTCTTCAGGGCGTCCTGCGCGCTCAGCGCCGCCGCGTGCCGGACACCGACGTCGGCCTGCGCCGCGCGGAGCGTGCCGAGCGCCGTGTCGACGTCGTTCAGCTTCGGGTTCACGTTCACACCGTTCTGCAGGTCGGCGACGATCCCGTCGATCACCGAGAAGACCGACGACGTCCCCGAGCCGAACGCCGTGGCCCCCGGGGTGTCCACGCGCACGGTCTGGGCGTCGCCGACCCGTCGGGACACCGCGGTCGTCGAGGCGACGAAGCCGGAGCCGGACGTGTACGCATCGGGTGCCGTCGACGACCCGGCGAAGACGGACCGGGTGCCGTAGGTCGTGTTCGCGGCGGACTCGAGGTCGGCCTTCAGCGCCCGGAACTGCGTGATGAACGCGTCGCGGGCGGTGTCGTCCATCACGCCGGAGTTCGCGGCCTGCACGGTCAGGTCCCGCACCGTCGTGAGGACGGAGTGGGCGCCGGACAGGGCGCTGTCGGTCGTCGCGAGCCAGCCGACAGCGTCGTCCGCGTTCCGCGTGTACTGCGCGGCGGCGGCCTGCTCCTTCCGCACCTGCATCGACGAGCCGGTCCCGACCGGGTCGTCCGACGGCTTCGCGATCGCCTGCAGCGTGGTGGCACGCTGGGTGGCCTCGGCGACGCGGGCGGCGTTCGCCTGCAGCCGCTCCGTCGCCGACGCGATCGACATCTGGGTGGTCACACGGGTGATCACGATCAGCCCCTCCCGACGAGTCCGACGCGGTTGATGAGCGTGTCGAGCATCTCGTCGACCGCGGTGAGGACGCGCGCCGCGCCCTGGTAGGCGTGCTGGTAGCTGAGCAGGGCGACGTTCTCCTCGTCGAGGTCCACGCCGGCGCCCGACTGCTGCTGCGTGCGCGCGCTGGTCAGGGCGAGTCCGGTGAGCGTTGCCTCCGATCCGGCCGTCCGGGAGGCACTGCCCACCCCCGCCACGAACGTCGCCCAGGTGCTGTCCGCGCCCCCGGCGACCGAGCCGAGTCGCGAGAGCCCGTCGGCGAACGAGTCGTCGAGTTCCCCCGCCGCGTTCCGCGTCGCCAACCCGTCGCCGTCCGTCGGGACGACCGACAGCCCCTGCGCCGCCGGCGTGCCCGCGGCGAGGGCGAAGAACGGCTGACCGGTGGCACCGGTGGGTGTGGTGCCCTTCGCGTGCTCGGTGTTCACGGTCTCGGCGAGACGCGTCGCGACCCGGTCGTACGCGGCCGAGGCCTCGGCGATCGCGCCACCGGTCCCACCGGAGGCCGGGGCGAGGAGCGACAGCGCGCCGCCGATCGAGCCGCCGTCGAGCGTCACCGCGCCGGCGCTGCCCGAGGTCCAGCGCAGGGTGACGGGCTGCCCGTCGCCGAGACGTGCACCGCCCTCGAGTGCGACGGTGCGGACCGTGTCGCCCTGCACGAGCGGGTTGCCGCCCAGGAGCACGTCGACGGTGCCGTCGGCGTTCGTCCGGACCGTACCGCCCGCGAACCCGGCGATCTCCTGGGTGAGCTGGTCGCGGTGGTCGAGCAGCTCGTTCGCGCTGCCGCCGGCGGCGAGCGTCGACCGGATCTGCCCGTTCAGGTCGGCGACCTGCGCCGCCGCGTCGTTGAGCTGGTCGACCTGGGTCGCGGCTGTCGAGCGGACGGTGCTCCACTGTGTGTCGAGGGCCGTCGAGCCGGCGGCCAGGGTGCCCGCGACGGTGGACGCCGCGGCGATCACGGTGGAGGCGGCGCCCGCGTCGTCGGGGTGCGCGGCGAGGTCGCTCCAGGCGGACCAGAACGTGTCGAGCTGTGCCGACAGGCCGTTCTTCCCGGGTTCGTGCAGGCCGTCCTCGATCGCCGAGAGCCCGGTCGCGCGGGTCTGCGCCCAGGCCGAGGAGCCGGTCGCGGTGCGGAGCCCGGCGTCGAGCGTCAGGGAGCCGAGCCGCGCGATGCTGTCGATCGACACGCCCTGGCCGGCGAGGGCCGCGGTCCCGCGCACGAAGCCGGTCTGCACGGCGGGGACCGAGGACTGCGTGACGCGCTGGCGGGTGTACCCGGCGGTGCCGGCGTTCGCGATGTTCTGCCCGGTCACGTCGATGCCGGCGCGGGCCGCGGTCAGGCCGGAGTAGGCGGTCGCGAGGGACCCGAAGGTGCTGACCACGGTGCTACAGGGTCCCCTCGAACAGACGTGCGCCGTCCGCCCGGGAGCCGGAGCCGCCCGAGGCGTCGTAGGTCGCGGCATCGCCGACCGACCCGGCGAGGGTCTCCTCGGTGGCCTGCGCGGCGGAGCGGAGGAAGCGGTCGTTCTCGTCGCGGAGCGCGCCGATCTGCGTGGTCAGCTCGACCATCGCGGTCAGGTGCGCGGCGAGGATCTCGCCCCAGGGGCCGTTCGGGGCGGCGGCGACCACGTCGCGCAGCGGTGCATCGGGGTCGACGCCCCAATCCTCGGCGACGGCGGCGCTCGACGCGGCCCGCTCGAGTCCGGTGCTGCGGAGACGTTCGAGCACCTGCTCGACCTCGCGGCTGGCGTGCGACACCCAGCGGGAGCGCCCGGCGGCGAGCAGGAGCTGCTCCTCCTCGAGCTTGAACGTGAGCAGTTCGAGCAGTTCGCGCTCGCGCCAGAGGACGGCGGACAGGTCGTTCACGCTCATGGCTCCTCGCTGGTGGGGTCGGGTTCGGCGACGGTCGGTCGGGTCGCGCCGGTCCGCCTTCCGGTGGACACCGGGGCCTATCGACGCCGGGCCGTCCGTCGTAAGCGGACCACGGTGGTCGACGCGACCACGAGGCGGGCGCGGGTGGCGGGTCGGGGTGGGTCGTGCCTCCCGGTCGTCGATGGGTGGGGGACGGGCCGTCACCCAGACCGGGGGACAAGAACGGCCGTTCCGGCCCGTGGGTCCGCCGAAGTGCGGACCGCCGGAACCCCGCGTCCCCCCGCACTGGGGACGTTCACAGCCCGCGCCGGGGAGTTCCCAGCCGATACATTCGGAACGCACCGCAGGGGCTCGCCCCCGCACCGCGTCGCAGGGGCGCGGGTGCACCGCCCGGAGGGAACCGGGTGGTTCTTCGTCGACCGCACCGGCCTCCCGAGGGCCGGTGTCCGTCGCGCCCACGGACGGGTCAGTCAGCACGTCGACCAGGGGAAGCCAATGGACCGGAACGCACGCAACGCGATGATCGTGGAGCACCTGCCGCTCGTCGGCTACATCGTGTCGGACGTCCGTGCACGCGCCACCCACCTCGACCGCGACGACCTGGCCGCCGTGGGGTCCCTCGCGCTCGTGGCCGCCGCCGAGGCGTTCGACCCGGAGCTCGGCGTGCCCTTCGGCGCCTACGCCCGCACCCGGATCACCGGCGCCATCGCCGACGACATGCGGTCGGCCGACTGGGCATCACGCGGCACGCGGAAGCGCATCCGCGAGACCCTCGCGACGCAGGAAGCCCTGTCCGCTCGACTCGGTCGCTCCGTCGGCGTGCAGGAGATCGCCGACGCGATGGGCGTCGACCGCCAGACCGCCGCCGACGCCATGTCCGACGCGGGCCGCACCGTCAGCACACTCGACGAGACCGTGCACGACGTCATCGCGTCCGACCAGCCACTGCCCGGCGAGGACCTGCTCGAGGCCGAGAAGCGCCGGTACCTGCGGGCCGCCGTCGCCGCGCTGCCCGACCGGATGCGGTTCGTGGTCGAGAACGTCTACTTCGGCGACCGGTCCGTGACCGAGGTCGCCGCCGAGCTCGGGATCACGCACTCCGCGGTGTCGCAGCAGCGGTCCGAGGCGATGCGGCTCCTGCGCGACGGACTCGCCGAGCACTACGGCGACGGCACCGCGGTCGAGCCGGCGTCCCGCACCACCGCCGCACGGCGCAGCGCGTACCTGGCGCGGGTCGCTGCGAACGCTGCCGCCGGGGTCGCCCGGGCCGTGCAGGACGCGTCGGCGCCGACGGCCGTGGCGGCCAGCTGATCTTCGGCGGGGAGATTTCCTCGCCGACTCCTAACGACCTCGGCGAACCTGCCGAGAGTCACGGATGTCAGCCCATGGACGGGCAGGCACCACCACCCAAGGATTCACGGAGGAAACCACCATGGGTATGTCCATCAACACCAACCTCTCGGCACTCAACACGTACCGGAACCTCAACGCGACGCAGAACGACCTGTCGAAGTCCCTCGAGAAGCTCTCGACCGGTCTCCGCATCAACCGCGCCGCCGACGACGCTTCGGGCCTGACGATCTCCGAGGGACTCAAGTCGCAGGTCGGTGGCCTCACGGTCGCCGCCCGCAACGCGCAGGACGGCATCTCCGTCGTGCAGACCGCTGAAGGTGGCCTCACCGAGACCCACTCGATCCTCCAGCGCATGCGCGACCTGGCCGTGCAGGCGGGTAACGACTCGAACAACGACACCTCGCGCAAGGCGATCGAGACCGAGGTCGGGCAGCTCCAGCAGGAGCTCGTGCGCATCTCGGACTCGACCAACTTCAACGGGATCAAGCTGCTCGACGGGAAGGCAGCGACGAACGCGGCCGACGTCGCCGCCGGCGGCGGCTCGGGGAAGCTCACCTTCCAGGTCGGCGCCAATTCGGGTGACTCCTCAAAGATCACCGTCGACCTCAAGCAGGCGGATGTCTCGGCAGTTGCCAAGAACCTGACCGTGGACGGCGTCGACGCCACTGGCGCTGCCACCACCGGCGCGCTGCACTTCGACACGAACGAGAACGCGCAGAAGGCGATCGTCGCCATCGACGCGGAGATCAAGAACGTCTCCGCTGCACGTTCGAACATCGGTGCGGTCCAGAACCGCTTCGACCACGCAATCAACGTGACGAACGTGGCCAAGGAGAACCTGACCGCGGCGAGCTCGCGCATCACTGACGTCGACATGGCGCAGGAGATGGTCAAGTACACCCGCGACAACATCCTGAGCCAGGCCGGCACCTCGATGCTCGCGCAGGCGAACCAGAGCACCCAGGGCGTGCTCTCGCTCCTCCGCTAGCACCACCGACGCCGTCGTCCGGAGGAGTTCGAGTCCTCCGGGCGGCGGCGTCACCACACCCACGACCACCCCCGACGACAGGGAGCCCCGCGATGTCGACGTCGTCCGTCTCGGGCAACAGTCTCGCGATCGATGGTCTGGTCAGCGGTCTCAAGACCACGGACCTGATCAACTCGCTGATGACCATCGAGCAGGTCCCGCAGACCCTGCTCAAGAACAAGCTCACCGATACCAACTCGTTCGTGTCGTCGCTGCAGACGATCAACTCGCTGGTGCAGACCCTCGCGACGAAGGCCGGCGACGCCGCCAAGGCCACGTCGCTCGACGTGTACGGTGCCACGAGCTCGTCCACCGCGGTCACGGTCGCGACCGACGCCACGGCCGCCGCCGGCTCGGTCAGCTTCCAGGTCGGGTCGACCGCTGCCGCGCACGTCGGGGTCACCGCCGCGATGTCGACCTGGGCGTCCGCCGCCGAGCCCCTGACGCTCGTCGGCGCCGACGGGAAGAAGACCACCGTCACGCCCGCCTCCGGATCGCTCGACGACGCGGTCAGCGCGATCAACAAGGCCGGTGCCGGGGTCACCGCCACGAAGGTCGCCGCCGGCACCGACACCGACGGCACGAAGCTCTACCGCCTGCAGCTCAGCGCGACGAAGACCGGTGCCGCGGCGTCGTTCTCGCTCTACCGCGGCACGTCTGACGACGTCACGGCGGGCACCGCGACGAACGTCTTCTCCCAGCCGGGCGCCGCGGTCGTCACGCAGGGCAAGGACGCCAGCGTCACGCTGTGGGCCGGCACCGCCGCCGCGCAGACCGTGACGAGCGCCACGAACACGTTCGACGACCTGCTCCCCGGGCTCGACGTCACGGTCACGCAGACCACGGCCGACCCGGTGACCGTCACGGTCGCGCAGGACACCACGAAGGCCCAGACCGTGGCGTCCGGGCTCGTCGACGCGCTCAACGCCGTCACCTCGTACTACGCCACGAACACGGCGGTCACGAGCACGACGAGTCCGACCACCGGGACGACCTCCACCAAGGCCGGCGTCCTGACCGGTGACGGCACGACCCGCGACGCCGTGCAGCGCCTCACCACGACGATGTCGACCCCGGTGAACGGGAAGTCGCCGTCGTCGATCGGCATCGTCATCCAGAAGGACGGCACGTTCAGCTTCGACGCCGCGGCCTTCCAGAAGGCCTTGGCGGACGACCCGCAGGGCACGCAGGCGATCCTCTCCGGGGTCGCGGCCAACGTCGGTGCGGCGGCGACGGCGGCGTCGGACAAGTACACGGGGTCGATCACGACCTCGATCACCGGGCAGCAGTCGGTCGCGAAGGACCTGACGACGCAGATCGACAACTGGTCGGACCGCCTCACCGCTCGCCGGGCGACACTGCAGGCGCAGTACTCCGCCCTCGAGACCAGCCTCAGCAAGCTCCAGTCCCAGTCGGCGTGGCTCTCCGGCCAGCTGGCGTCGACGTCGAAGTGACGGGAACGACCATGAACGCCTTCGACCTGCAGACCGCCGCCTTCCGGCAGGCCGCGCAGCCCCGCACGGTGACCGACCAGCGCCGCGCGCAGTACACGAACGAGGCCGTGCTGTCGGCGACGCCCGCGCAGCTCGTCACGATGCTCTACGACCGGCTGCTCCTCGACCTGCACCGCGCCGAGGCCGCGCAGACGACGTCCGACTGGGACGCTGCGCGCGAGCAGCTCCTGCACGCCCAGGCCATCGTCGGCGAGCTGTCGTCCACGCTGCGCATCGACGTGTGGGACGGCGGCGAGGGGCTCCTCGCGATCTACAACTACGCGTCCACGTCCCTGATCACGGCGAACGTGCACCGCGACGTGCAGGCCACGCGCGACTGCATCCGGATCCTCGAGCCGTTGCGGCAGTCGTGGCACGAGGCCGCCGCGGCGCTCGCGACGACGCAGGCGCCACGGGCCGCCAGCGGGGGAGCACTCGGTGTCGCCTGACGCGGGGGAGATCGCTGCCGACGACGTCGCCGTCGAGGCCGGCCAGAGCGAGTGGGCGACGGTGCTCGACGCCCTCGAACGCGAGCTGCTGACGACCGTGGCAACCGCGACCGACGCCATCGTGCCCGCCATCCCGCAGACCGCAGCCGTTGCGCCGAATGCGACCGCGTGGTCCGAGCCGACCACGCTCGGGCCGGTGCCGCGCGCACTGGTGGGTCGTGCCTCCCGGCTGCTGGCCGCGCAGCGCGACCGGCTCGCGGAGCTCGAGACGGAGCGGCGGCAGACCCTGGAGCACCTCGGTGCGCTCCGCCAGGTCGCCGCGACCGACGAACCGCGCGGATCCGTGTACCTCGACGCTTCCGCCTGAGTCGCGACGCCCTCGCGTACGACGACAGATGCGCCGTCGTACGACAGCGGTTCCGTCGTCTCGGTCGCAGGTCGTCGCGCGTCTCCGGGCGAGACGACAGATGCGTCGTCGTGCGACAACGGCATCGTCGCACTGCGGCGGAGCGCGCGACCGGCCACGGCGAGCACGCGAGCACGCGAGCACGCGACCGGGCCGTGTGAGCCCCGCCCCCCGTTCGGGGCGACCCCTAACGCCCCGCACGCCCCCGCCGACAGCGCCCCGCGAGCACGGATCGCTCACTCGTTCGGCCACGGATCGGCCACCGCCAATCGGCGACGTCGCACGACGTCGCACACCGAGGGGACGGGCCACCCGTGTTCGATTCCGTGACGAGCGTCGCGCTGCAGAGCGCGCTCGACGGGCTGTCGCTGCGACAGCGCACCATCGCGAACAACATCGCGAACATCAACACGCCGAACTACCACGCCGAGAAGGTGCGCTTCGAGGACGCCCTCGCGCAGTCGATCGTGCACGGTGACGGGCACGCGACCGCGACCACCGCGCGCAGCCTCGAGCCGACGAACGAGATCGGCAACAACGTCAACCTCGACCAGGAGACCCTGTCGAACATCGACACGGTCCTGCGCTACCAGTTCGCCACCCAGGCGGTCGGCGGCGAGGCGACGGCCCTGCGCGCGGCGATGCGGACGAACTCGTGACGACCTTCGACGCGATCGGCATCGCGAGCACCGGCATGACCGTGCACCGGAAGTGGCTCGACGCGATCTCGGACAACATCGCGAACGTCAACACGGTGCGGTCGATGGGCGACTCCGCGTTCCAGGCCCGCTACGTCGAGGTGCAGGAGGGTGCGGGCACGTCCGGCGCCTACGTCAAGGGCGCGGCGTTCGGCAGCGCCGCCGGCCGTGTGACCTACGACCCGGACAACCCGCTCGCGAACGCCGAAGGGTACGTCCGCATGCCGGACATCGACCTCGGCACGCAGATGGCGGACCTCATCATGGCCCAGCGCGGCTACCAGGCGAACGCCGCCGTGGTCGACCGTGCCAAGACCGCCTACGAGGCGGCACTGCAGATCGGGAAGAACTGATGCCCATCGACGCCCTGAACGGTGTGACGACCAACGCCATGACCCGCGCGTTCGCGGGTGCCGCCGACGCCGCGACCGGTACCGGCGCGCTCGGCGGTGCCACGGGAGCCGGAGCGGCGGGCGCCGGTGCGGTCCAGCCGACCGCCGGCGGTGACGGCTTCGCCGCGAGCCTCGGCAACGCGGTCGACGGCCTGCAGCAGCTGCAGAGCACCTCGAAGACCCTGGCGCTCAAGGCCGTCACGGGCAACCTCGACGACATCCACGACGCCACCATCGCGTCCACCCGTGCCCAGGTCACCCTCGAGCTCGTCGCCGCCGTCCGCAACAAGGGCGTCGACGCGTTCAACGAGATCATGCGGATGCAGGCCTGATGCCCGCCGCGGTGCAGAACACGTGGGGGCGCATCGTCGCCTACGTCAAGGGCTTCTCCGCCGCACAGCGCACCATCGCGCTGATCGGTGTCGCCGCGCTCGTGCTCGGGGGCATCGCGCTCGCGAGCTGGCTCGGCAAGGCGTCCTACGCGCCGCTCTTCACCGGGCTGGCGGCGGCGGACGCGAGCTCGATCACCGACCAGCTGACGACGGACGGGGTGCCCTACCAGCTGACCGACGGCGGGGCGACGATCCTCGTGCCGCAGGACAAGGTGTACTCGGAGCGGCTCAAGGCAGCGTCGAACAACCTGCCGTCGTCGAACGAGGGCGGTTACTCGCTGCTCGACAAGATGGGTGTGACGAGCTCCGAGTTCCAGCAGGACGTCACCTACAAGCGCGCGATCGAGGGTGAGCTCGCGAAGACGATCTCGTCGATGGACGGCGTGAAGGCCGCCACCGTGCAGCTCGCCATCCCGGAGAAGACCGTCTTCGTCTCCGAGGAGAAGGACCCGACGGCGTCGGTGTTCGTCGCGACCGAGAACGGCGCGCAGCTCACCACCGACCAGGTGCAGTCGATCGTGCACCTGACGAGCGCCGCGGTCGAGGGCATGCAGCCGACCGACGTCTCCGTCGTCGACCAGAAGGGTCAGACGCTGTCCGCGGTCGGGACTGGTGCGACCGGCAGCGGCGCGGACCAGGCGGCCGACTACGACGCGACCACGCAGAAGAAGATCCAGGACCTGCTCGACACGACGCTCGGCCCGGGCAACGCCAGCGTCGTCGTCTCGGCGACGATGAACCAGGAGTCCGGCACACGGACCTCGGAGAGCTTCGCGCAGCCGACGAGCGGTCCGGTCGCCCTGAACGAGTCGAGCTCCACCGAGGAGTACGGCTCCGGCTCCAACGCGGGTGCCGGTGCGACCGGCGTGCTCGGCCCGGACAACATCGCGGTGCCGAACGGTACGGCCGGCGGCACGACCGCGAACGGCACGGCCACCGGCGACGGCGGCTACAAGAACGAGTCGGCGACGAAGAACAACGCCGTGGACAAGACCACCGAGACGACGCAGATCCCCGCCGGCGGCGTCCAGCGGCAGACGATCTCGGTCGCCCTGAACTCCCGCGCGGACTCGGTGCAGAACGCCAACCTGCAGAGCATCAACGACCTGGTGTCCGCCGCCGCCGGTGCCGACAACACCCGCGGCGACCAGGTCCGGGTCGCGATGATGGACTTCGACGACTCCGCCGCGAAGGACGCCGCGAAGGCCCTCGAGGAGCAGCAGCAGGTCGAGCAGCAGCAGGCCATGTGGTCGGCCATCCGCACCGCCGGCATCGTGCTCGCGGTCCTCGCCGCCGCGATCGTGCTCGCGATCGTCCTCGCCCGCCGCGCCCGCCGCCAGTCCCGCGAGGCCGTGGACGTCGGAGAGCTCGACGTCTTCGCCGGCGAGACGTTCGAGCTGCCGCTCGGCGCGGACGACCTGGCGATCCCGGCCACCGAGCCGGAGACCGTCGCGCTGCCGACCCTGCCGCACGACGATGCCCCGACCGAGGTGCTGACGACCGACGAGATCAGCGCCGAACGGCGCCGCCAGGAGATCTCGGCACTCGCCGAGCGTGACCCGAAGCGCACCGCCGACCTGCTCCGCGGACTCCTCGACGACCGGACGCCGGTGTGAGCGCCCTCGTCCCGGTCCCCGCTGGCGGTGGCGCCGCCGAGCGCACCCTGACCGGCGCGCAGAAGGTCGCGCTCATCCTCATGCAGATGGAGACCGAGCGCGCCGCCGAGGTGATGAAGCAGTTCACCGAGCTCGAGGCCGAGGAGATCAGCGCGGAGATCGTGCGGATGCGCCGCGTCGACGACAGCGTCGTGGACCGCACGATGAGCGAGTTCCACCGCATCACCCAGCGCGGGCGCGTGCAGAAGCGCGGCGGCAAGGACGCCGCGCTGGGACTGCTCGAGGCGTCGTTCGGTTCCGAGCGAGCCGCTGGCGTGATGGACCGCCTGGCGTCGAACCTCGCCGGGCAGTCCTTCGAGTTCCTCGACGACGCCGAGCCCGGACAGGTCGTCAGCCTGCTCGAGGGCGAGCTGCCGCAGACCATCGCGCTCGTGCTCGCGCACCTGGCCCCCGGGCAGGCGAGTGCGGTGCTCGCCGGGGTCGACGACCGCGTGCGCACCGACGTCGCCCAGGCGTTCGCCACCATGGGCACCGCGACCCCGGAGGCCGTCGGGATCGTCGCCGGGGTCCTCCGCCAGCGCGCCGGCGCCGTGGTGTCCCCGCGCGAGAGCGTCGAGGTCGTCGGTGGCATCGCCCCCCTGGTCGAGATCATCAACCGCTCGGACGTCGCCACCGAGAAGGCCGTGCTCGACGGGCTCGAGGCGCGCGACCCGGAGCTCGCCGAGGACATCCGCTCGCGCATGCTCACCTTCGAGGACATCGTCAAGCTCGAGTCCCGCGACATCCAGCAGGTCCTGCGCGGCATCGACTCGAAGCTCCTCGCGACCGCCATGAAGGGCGCGCCGGCCCCGGTCGTGGAGACCATCCGCGCGAACGTCTCGGAGCGCAACCGCCAGCTGCTGGACGACGAGCTGCAGGCCATGGGCCCGGTCCGCGTCTCGCAGGTCGAGGAGGCGCGCGCCGAGGTGGTCCGCTCCGTCCGCGAGCTCGAGGCCGAGGGCACCATCACCGTCCACCGCGCCGAGGAGGACGAGCTCGTTGACTGACGTCACCGTCCAGCGCGTCGCGTTCCCGGTGCTCGGGAGCGCGACCACCCGCGACCGCGCGGCGGCCGCCGACGTGCGCGGGCACGCCGCCGGCTACGCCGCGGGCCTCCGCGCCGCGCAGGCCGAGACCGTCGCGCTGCACGCCCGGCTCGAGGCCGAGCACGAAGCGCGTCTCGCCGCGCTGCACGCCGAGACGGTCCGCCGCGTCCAGGTGCTCGACGCCGCCACGAACGCGATGCTCTCCCAGGTCGCGCCGGTCCTGCGTGACGCCGAGGCGTCCCTGGTCGACGCAGCCCTCGACCTGGCCGAGGCGGTCGTGGGGCACGTGGTCCGGTCGGGTCGCCAGGACGACGCGGCCGGGGCTGGCGACGGCCTGGAGGCACGCCCCACCCCCGGCGCGGAGGTCACCGTCCGACGTGCGCTCGCTGCGGTCGACGCAACGGTCCCGGTGGCGGTCCGGCTCAGCCCCGCCGACGCCGCCCGCGTCGCCGACCTCACGCTCCCCGTCCCCGTCGTCGCCGACGCCGCGCTGCACGACGGCGACGCGGTCGTCGACCTGCCCGACGGGGTGCTCGACGCCCGCATCGGCACCGCACTCGACCGCGCGCGGGTCGCGCTGGGCCGCTCCGCCGGACGACCGGAGGTGTCCCGGTGACCGCGACGCTCCTCCGTCCCCGCGGTCTGGACGAGGCGATCGCCCTCGCCGCACCGCAGCGCGTCGGTGTCGTCACGAGCGCGGTCGGCCTCGGGCTGACCGTCGCCGGGGTCGACGCCCGGATCGGCGACGTCCTGACCGTCGGCGCCGAGGACGGTCAGCAGGCCCCGGTCGAGGTCGTCGCCACCGACCCGACCGGTGTGCGCTGCATGCCGCTCGGGCGTCTGGTCGGGGTGACCGCCGGCACACCCGTGCGCCCGACCGGTCGGCCGGTCCTCGTGCCGACCGGCGCCGGGCTGTTCGGACGCGTGCTCGACGGACTCGGGCGGCCGATCGACGACCGCGGTCCGCTCGACACCGACGGCTGGGTGCCGATCGACCACGCGACGCCGAACGCCATGGCCCGCACGCGCATCGACGCCCCGATGCAGCTCGGGGTGCGCGTGCTCGACACCCTGACCACCGTCGGCCGCGGGCAGCGCATGGGCCTGTTCGCGGGCTCCGGCGTCGGCAAGTCCTCGCTCCTGTCGATGATCGCGCGCGGCAGCGACGCCGCCGTGAACGTCATCGCCCTGGTGGGGGAGCGCGGCCGCGAGGTCCGCGAGTTCCTGGAGGACGACCTCGGCCCCGAGGGGCTCGCCCGCTCGATCGTCGTCGTGTCCACGTCGGACGAGCCGGCCCTGATGCGCCTGCGCGCCGCGTTCGTCGCCACCCGCATCGCCGAGTCGTTCCGCGACGCCGGGCAGGACGTCGTGCTCATGATGGACTCCCTCACCCGCGTCGCCATGGCGCAGCGCGAGATCGGCCTGTCCGTGGGCGAGCCGCCCGCGACCCGGGGGTACCCGCCGTCGACGTTCTCGGTGCTCGCCGGGCTGCTCGAGCGCGCCGGGACCGACCGGATCGGCAGCATCACGGGGCTGTACACCGTGCTCGTGGACGGCGACGACCACAACGAGCCGATCGCGGACAGTGCGCGGAGCATCCTCGACGGGCACGTCGTGCTCGACCGGAAGCTCGCCGTGACCGGGCACTTCCCGTCCGTCGACGCGCTCGGGTCGGTGTCCCGCGTGGCCTCGAAGGTCACCGAGCCGTGGCAGCGTGCCGCCGCGACGGCGCTGCGGAAGGTCATGGCGGCGCGCCGGAACGCGCAGGACCTGCTCGACGTCGGCGCCTACCAGCCCGGCACGAACCCGCTCGTCGACGCCGCGGTCACCCACCAGGACGCGATCGACGCGTTCCTCCGACAGGGCATGGACGAGCGGGCCGACGCCGGGACGTCCTGGCGCGCCCTCGACGCCCTCGTCGCCCGGCTGGGGGTGTCCGCCTGATGGCCACACGCTTCCCCCTCGCCGGACTGCTGCGGTTGCGGCACGCCGAGCAGGACCGCGCCGCCGCCGCCCTCGCCGCCGCGAACGACCGGCTCCGTGACGCCGCCGACGCCCGCATCGCCGCCCGGCGGAACCTGGCGGACCGCGAGCAGGCGCAGCCCGTCACCGACGCCGCGACGCTGAGCGCCCTCGCCGCCGCCCGGGCCTCCACGCGCGGGATGCTCGAGGAGCTCGACGCCGTCGCGCGCACCCGTCGCGCCGAGGCCGACGGCGCCCAGGCCGCGTACTCGGCCGCCCGCCGTGCCGCACTCGGACTCGAGAAGCTCGAGGGGCACCACGACCGCGAGCAGGCCGCCGCCGACCTGCGAGCCGAGCAGGACGCCCTCGACGAGATCGCGGCACGACGCCGCACGGAAGGTGGTGCCCGATGAGCGTGGACGCCGTGCTGTCCCGGATCGCCGAGATCCGCACCCAGATCGACACCCTCCGCGGTGGCGCCACGACCGCGGTCGCGAGCGGGCCGTCCGGCCAGGCGAGCGGCGCGTTCGCCGACGCCCTGGCGACCGCGACCGGCGCGGCGACGAGCGGCGCCGCGACCGGCTCGGCCGCGACCGACACGGCGACGCGCACCCCGGCGACGTCGGTCGACGCCGGCCGCGGGACCCTGGCGACCGGCAGCGGCGCCACCGGGTCCGACGTCGTCGAGGACGCGAAGAAGTACCTCGGCGTGCCCTACGTCTTCGGCGGGACGACCCGATCGGGGATGGACTGCTCCGGACTCGTGCAGACGGTGTTCAAGGGCCTCGGGGTCACCATGCCGCGCGTGGTGCCCGACCAGGCCGACATGGGGGTGCCCGTCGGCTCGCTCAAGGACGCGAAGCCGGGTGACCTGATCATCCCGAAGGGCGAGCAGCACATCGTGATCTACGTCGGCGACGGCAAGGTGCTGCACGCACCGCGACCCGGGAAGGACGTCCGGATCGTGGACAACTGGTACAAGGACTCGGACATCGCGACCATCCGTCGCATCGTGCCGAGCGAGGCCGCGGCACCGGCGGCGACCCGGTCCGTCCCGGCAGCGGGTGCTGCACAGTCGGTCACCGACCTGCAGACGGCGGCGCTCCTGTCCGCGATGCGGGGGAGTGCGGCATGAGTCCCGTGACCACGGCACCCGCCGCATCCACGACCCCGGGCACGACCGCGACGACCACCGGCGGCGCGGCACCTGCCTCGGCGTCCGCCCTGCCCTTCGGCGCCGCCCTCGCCGCCGCCGGCACAGGAGCGCGCGGCAGCGGTGCGCAGACCGGCGCCGGTGGGGCAGCCTCCTCGACCGGGATACAGGCGGCGCCGAGTCGAGCGGCGACCGGAGCCGACGCGCCAGCCGACGCCCCGACCACCGCGACCGTCGTCGACCCGACGCTCCTCGCCGTGCTCGCCGCGTCCGCCGTCGCCGCCGCGGTCGCGCCCGGCGAGCTCGTACTCGGCGCGGTCGTGTCCGTCGGGTCGGGTACCTCCGCCGGTCAGGCCGCGCCGGAAGCCGGTCCGGCCGATTCGGATGCCACGGTCCCCGTGGCCGCACGGTCCGCCGCGGGCGTGACGCCCCTCTCCGCCGTCGTCCCCGCGACCGCGGCGCAGCCGTCCGCAGGCGTCGACGCACAGGGGGCAGCCGACCTGTCGACCACCGCCGGTTCGTCGGTGCCGTCCGCGCCGTCGGTCCTGGACGGTCGCACGGCCTCGGTCGGTGCGACACCGGCGACCAGCGCAGCAGCGACGGCGGTGGCCCGAGCTGCGGGCGAGAGCACGACTCCGGGGACATCACTCCGCGGACCGCGAGCCGTCCCGGCTGAGGCGACGACCGCGCCGTCCGCTCCGGCGACCGCGTCGAGCGCCGCCTCCACCGCCTTCGCCGGCGCGACCGGGCCAGGTGCGGGTGCGGCAGCCGAGCCGGCAGCGGTGCCCGCCCCGTCGTCCGCCCCGGCGACCACCGCGGCACCGGTCGTGCAGACCGGACCGGCCACGGGGCCGCGGACCGGCCCCGACGCCGACCGGCGGCCCGGCGACCAGGGTGCTGCGAGCCTCCAGGCCGTGACCACCCCGCGTGGTGGCGAGACGGCGTTCGCCGTCCCCGCACCCGCACCCAGCGCACCGACCACGGCAGCCGGAGCGGCCACGGCGAACGCTCCCGCGCCCCTCGCGCAGCAGCTCGCCCGACCGCTGTTCACGCTCGCCCAGGCCGGCCCCGGTGACCACGTCGTCACGGTGCAGGTCGTCCCCGATCAGCTCGGTCCCGTCACCGTCCGCGCGCACGTCACCGCGCACGGGATGCACGTCGAGCTGTTCGCCGCGTCGGACGCCGGCCGTGACGCGGTCCGGCAGGTGCTACCGGACCTGCGTCGCGACGCGGCCGGCAACGGGGTCACGACGACCCTCGACCTGTCGTCGCAGAACCACCCGGGCGCGCAGCCCGGTCGCGACGACCGGCCGACCCCGACGGTGCTGCGACCGGGACCCGACCGGGAGGCCCACCCCACCCCGACCGCGCCGCTCACGGCCCGACCCACCACCGTCCGATCCGTCGGACTCGACGTCCTCGCCTGACGCGGACACGAAGGAGACCACACCATGCCCCTCGACGGCATCACCGGCTCGGTGGACGCAGCGACGCAGGCCGCCGCGCTCGCGCAGACCGCCAGCGCGAAGAAGTCCCAGACGATGGACTCCGAGGTGTTCATGAAGCTGCTCGTCACGCAGCTCCGGAACCAGGACCCGTCCTCGCCGATGGACACCAACCAGATGATCAGCCAGCAGACGCAGCTCGCGACGATGGAGCAGATCACCAACCAGACCACGACGGCGAACGAGAACTTCTCGCTGCAGATGCGCATCGCCGCCGCGAACCTCGTCGGCAAGCAGGTCAGCTACACCGACGCGAGCACCGGGACCGCGGTCTCGGGCACCGCCACCGCCGTGTCGTACGCGAACAGCGTGCCGACCGTGACCGTGAACGGGAAGGAGGTCGACCTCGACGTGATCTCCGGTATCAAGGCCGCCTGAGCCGCCCCGCTCCTCCCTCCTTCTTCCTGACCTCCTTCACCGAAAGGTCGCACCATGCTCCGCTCGCTCTACTCCGGCATCTCCGGTCTCCGTTCGCACCAGCAGATGCTCGACGTCACCGGCAACAACATCGCCAACGTCAACACCGTCGGCTTCAAGTCGTCGACCACCGTCTTCCAGGACACCCTGTCGCAGATGACCCAGGGTGCCGGGGGACCGCAGACCGGCATCGGCGGGACGAACCCCGCGCAGATCGGCCTCGGCGTGCAGGTCGCCGGCGTCTCCACCAACTTCGCCCAGGGCTCCGCGCAGGCCACCGGCAAGGCCACCGACCTGATGATCTCCGGCGACGGGTTCTTCGTGACCCGACTCGGCAACGACACCGTCTACTCGCGCGCCGGTGCGTTCGACTTCGACGCGAACGGGCGCCTCGTCACCGCCGACGGCAAGATCGTGCAGGGCTACTCCGCGACCAACGGCGTCGTGAACGACGGTGGCGGCCTGAGCGACATCACGCTGCCGATCGACGCGGCCGCCCCGGCGACGGCGACCAGCTCGGCGACCGTCTCCGGCAACCTGCCGTCCGACACCGCCGCGGGCGAGACGCTCAACCGCGACGCCACCGTCTACGACCAGTACGGCACGAAGCACACCCTGTCCCTCGGGTACACCCGCACTGCCGCCGGCTGGTCGGTCGCCGCGTCGAACGGCCAGGGCACCTCGGCCACCGGCGCGATCACCTTCGGCGCCGACGGCAAGATCACCAGCGGTCAGACGCTGCAGGTCGGCGGCATCGCGGTCGACATGACGCAGCTGTCCGGCTTCGCCGCGCTCAACACGGCGTCGATCTCGTCGCAGAACGGCCACGAGGCGGGTTCCCTGCAGGGCTACTCGATCTCGAAGGACGGCACCGTCGTCGGATCGTTCTCGAACGGGTCCTCGCTGGCGATCGGCCGCATCGCGCTGGCGACCTTCGCGAACCCGGCTGGCCTCGAGAAGACCGGGGCGTCGGGCTACCGCGCCACCGCGAACTCCGGCAACGCGAACGTCGGCGTGCCCGGGTCCGCCGGTGTCGGGTCGCTGGCATCCGGCACGCTCGAGATGTCGAACGTGGACCTGTCGCAGGAGTTCACGAACCTGATCGTGGCGCAGCGTGGGTTCCAGGCGAACGCGCGGATCATCACGACCTCGGACGAGGTGCTGCAGGAGCTGACGAACCTGAAGCGGTAAATTTGCGGGAAACTAACCTGTCTCCTGGTCAAGGCCGTCCCCGCATAAGTGCGGGGACGGCCCGATCTCTAACGTCTCGCGGAGTGCATTCTGTGTCCCGTCGAGAGGCGAGGAATGACGCGAGTCGGGCTGCACCACGGAGGCGCCTGGGACGACCGGACAGTGCGCCGCGTCCTAGGAATCGAGCCGCTGCGGGTCGAGCCCCGCGAGGCGCCAGTTCTAACAGTTGACGGGCAGGTGGAGCCCGATGCCTCGGCCTGGCTGCGCCAAGTTGCGTCCCGCTCCTTCCGACCCCATGAGACTTCGACACCGCTCTGACGAGCACAGAGCCTCCGGAACTTGCTCCAATGGCTCACGGAACGAAACAGCTCATCGCGCGGCGCAACCAACCACCGGTCAGACCCTGACCCTTCGGGCTGGCCAGCCGCTCGTATGACGCTACATTCCAATCGTGCCCGAGTCCAAACCATGCCTTTCGACGTGGTGGCAGTACACCTGCAGCCTCGTCATCGGACATGAAGGCCTTCATCGGTACCGGGGGTCCACCGTCTCCGTCGATTGGAACGATGCCGAAGCGGCGCTCGGCTTCCCCCGGAAACGACGCTCGTGAAGCGGACTCGCTGCAAGAGGTTGTTCCTCGTCCGCCGCTGCCAGCGGCACGTCGGCCATAGCGACCTGCACGAGGCGTCGGACGAACACAGCCGAGCATCTTGGATCAACGGCGCTGCCAGGATCCTCGGCTGCGCAGGGGAGGGCGAGGCTCCGGACTTCGACGACGCGTGGTGAGCTCAATGAGGTCAGCCCACCTCGACTCTTCGGTGCCCTCTGCCAGACCGCGCTTGCTTCGTCGTCGGTGGGCAGGGATTGAGAAGTTCACGGTGGCGGCCATCGTGGGTTGCGCTCGGTAGTTGCAGGTTTGATCGGGATCCCGTCCAACGGTCTCGCTGGGCGACGGGCGTTCGGCAGGAACGCTCGGCGGCTAGCGACAGCGCAGCTTCGACCGCTAGCGAAGCCGAAGACGGACACCGGGGCGATTCTGCGGCGGCTGGCGAGATACTGACGCACGGAGCCTCCTCTGAACCAGACTCGACTCCCAGACCCGCCGTCCTGCCGCAGAGCCGCTGCTACGAACGTCTAACCGGGCGCCGGCGTCGAGGCCAAGCACGGGCCCCGCATGTCGGAAGTCAAATCGCCACTGGGCCGAAATCGGTCCGTTCGACTCGCGACCTTCTCGACGTTGGCGCGCGGAGGGCGTAGGCAGCGCGGCCGAGGGTTCAAACGACAACGACCGACGTCCACGTTCGGTTCTTCGCGATTTCTTGGAAGAAGCTCGTTGCACTGTGTCGGTGCTGAATGAGTCGACCGCGCCCCCTCTAATGACCGCTTCTGCGTGGCGTCGCCCTATGGAGCGGGCGGTGGTCGTCGTGGTCCTGCTCGTTGTGGCGGGCTTAATCCTGCGCAGCCATCCAGTCGATGCGCCACTGGCGGCTGCGTTGAATAGTGCGCATGTGCGGGTGGTCGGGGCACTGAGTTCGGCGGTTTACACCGTCTTCGAGCCGGTGCCCGCGATCCTGCTGACGATGGTGCTCACCGCGGCGGTGTGGGCCCGCACCCGGCGTCTTCTGGTTGCCGCTGGCTTCGCGGGCGTCGTGGCGCTGACGTGGATCCCGTCCGATGTGCTCAAGGTGGTGGTTGGGCGGCCGCGGCCGGACGGGACCGTGCTGTCGCACCCGTTTGTTCCCGCGCAGCCGGACGCATCGTTTCCGAGCGGGCACATGGTCTTCGTGGTCGCGCTGGTCCTGGCGGCGTTGATGTTGGTGCGCGATGTCCGACGCCGACGAGTGTGGGCAGTGTGCGGCGGCCTGGTGATCGTGGGAGTCGCGACCGCGTTGACCGTGGACGGGGTGCACTGGCCGACCGATGTGATCGCTTCAGTCCTCTGGGCGTTGGCGGTGGCGCCGGTCGCTCGGATCGTCTGGGTTGATGTGGTGGTGCGGCGGGTCACGCGGCGGCTGGAGCAGACTGGTCGGCATCGTTCGGGGCGAGGGAAGGATCGTTCGTGAGGAAGCCGGCGCGGCAGCTGTTGATGGTGTTGCGCGGCGTCACGGATCGTGACCCGGACCGTCGGGCTTACCGACGCTCCGCGCTCCGAATCGGTCTCCGGGTTGCTGTCGTGTCGGCAGCGCTGGTGTTCTCGGTCATCATCTTGGTCGCCGTCTACATCCTCTGGCAGCTGACGCCGGCGCAGCAGCTCGAGCGGCACGGCCCCGAGGACGTCCACGTGTACCTCGACACGTTCGATCTGCTCATCGCGGTGCTGGTGGTCGGTGCGGCAGCAGTGGTGCTCGCGGGGATTGCGACGTGGCTAATCGCGGGTCGGGCGGTCCGGCCGCTGGCCGAGGCCTACCGGCTGCAGCGGACGTTCGTGGCGGACGCGAGTCACGAGCTGCGGACGCCGCTGACGGTGCTGAGCGCCCGGGTGCAGCAGCTCCAGGCGATGCTCCCCGCCGCGAGCAGCGAGCGGGCGGTGGCGGACGAGCTCCGCACGGACACCCGCGCCCTGGCCGAGGTGGTCGAGGACCTGCTCGCGACCGCGGCGGGCCGGACCGACGAAGCCGCGGTGGCGGAGCTCGACGCCGGTCTCGCGGCGGCGGCGAACGACATGGCGGTCCTGGCCCGCGACCGGCAGGTGCACCTCGTGGTCACCCCGGGCGAGGGCGTCCTGGCCGTCACGCCGACGCAGCTCCGGCGGTGCCTCGTCGCGCTCGTCGACAACGCGGTCGGGCACAGTCCGACCGGCGGCGCGGTGTGGGTCGAGAACGAGGTCGTCGGCGACCGCGTGGTGATCCGGGTCCGCGACGAGGGGCAGGGCATCACGGGGATCGCCCCGCGGCGGGTGTTCGACCGGTTCGCCCACGGCGACGCCCCGGCCACGGGCGGGCCGACCCGGACGAGCAACGGCATCGGACTCGCGCTCGTGAAGGACGTCGCCGTCCGCGCGGGCGGTGACGTGCGGGTGGAGCGCACGGGTCCGTCCGGCACCGTGTTCGCGCTCACCCTGCCGCTCGCCGGTGTGAGCGGGCGGGGGCGGCGAGGATGAGCGGCGGACGGGTCCTGCTCGTCGAGGACGACCCGCGCCTCGGACCGATCGTGCGGGACGTGCTGTCGGCGTCGTGGGACGTCGAACTCGTCACCACGCGGGTGGACGCGCTCGAGGCCGCGCTGCACCGGCTGTTCGACGTGCTCGTGGTCGACCGTCGCCTGCCGGACGGCGACGGCCTGGACGTGGTCCGGGAGCTCCGGCGCTTCCGGGTCGCCACCCCGGCGCTCGTGCTCACCGCGCTCGGCGAGGTGCACGACCGGGTGTCCGGGCTCGACGCCGGCGCGAACGACTACCTGGTGAAGCCCTTCGACTTCGACGAGCTGGACGCCCGACTGCGTGCGCTCACCCGCGAGCCGGTGGACCGCGGGCCCTCGTTCGAGATCGGCGGCTGGTCGTTCCGGCCGGACGACCACACCGTGCACTCGCCCTACAGCGGCCGGGTCGCCCTGACCGACCGGGAGTCCGACCTGCTCGCGGTGCTCGCCGCGGAGCCGGACCGGGTGTTCTCGCGCGAGCAGCTGCTGTCCGCGGTGTTCGAGCACGGCGAGCAGCTCGGGACGGTCGACACGTACGTGCACTACCTCCGGAAGAAGACCGAGCGGGACCTCATCGCGACCGTGCGGGGCAAGGGCTACCGGCTCGGCACCCCCGCCTGACGCTCGGCCAGGGACGGGGTGGCGCGGGCTGCTCGGCTCCTCAGCCGCGGTCGTACCGGACAACCCAGGTGCGGGCGACCTTCCACTGCTGTGTCTGGTGGAAGCCCGCTGGCCGGAGCGCGGCGGTCGCCGTCGCACGGTCGTCCGGCTTTGTCGCCGTGACGAGCCACACCGTCGTCGCGCCGCCCACGGCCCGACCGGCATATCGGAGGGGCTGCTGCGTCTCCCAAAGTCCGTCACCGGCACCGGCGGGCGTGATCAGGAGCGGATCGTCGAGGCCGGCGAACGCTGCCGGGTAGCTTTCCGCGATGATTCGTGAGGTCGCTTTCGGGTGCCGCTGCACGGGGCCGAAGAGCACCGCGTCGCGTGCGCTGTCTGATTCACCGAGCCGTTGCCGCTGGATCAGTGCGGCGACCTGGTTCCAGGCGGAGCCGTCCTTCGCGGTCACGGTCCGCTGCGCCGCCCAGCTCGGCGCCGACAGTCCGACAGCGAGCAGCAGCACCACGATCGCGGCCGGACGGAACCACCTCGTCGGGACCGCGGCGAGGGGTGCTGCCATCAGGAGCGCAGCAGCCGGAGCCGCGAACGCGATGTATCGGGGTGAGTACAGCGGGTGGGTGACGATGGACGCGGCGATGAGCGCGAGCGTCGGTACGAACACCCACGGCACCGCCACCGCGAGCACCGGCCGCAGCCGCTCGACCTTGACGGCGGCGGCGAACCCGAAGCCGGCCAGGACCCAGAGGAGCACCGCGAACCCGGTGTTCTCGTACGAGAACTGCGTGACGAGGAATTCCTCCACGGTGTGGGCGCTGATGTGCTGGATCCAGCTGATCTGCGCTGATTGCGCCGACGACAGCACCGCCAGCGGCACCGCACCGATCAGGACAACGGCAGTGGTGATGATCCATGCCGCGAGTGGGATCGGGGAGGTTTCGTGCCGGATGCGGCGCAGCGCCAACAAGGTCAGGAAGTGACCGATCGGGACGAGGATCAGGTACAGGAACACGGCGCAGCCGAGCAGCGATACCGCTCCGTAGACCACCCACCAGATCCAGCCGGCCCTTTTCGCGGCGGTGCGGTCGACCGCGGCGAGGAGAAGCAGCGTCGACAGGGTTGCGAGGAGCGCGCCGAGGGCGAAGGAGCGGCCCTCCGCGCCCATCCATGTCACCCGCGGCAGGACGGCGAAGAGCAGACCGGCAATGATCCCGAGCCGGGCGCCTGCGAGCCGTCTGCCGAGGATCACGACCACGGCCGCGGTGACTCCGACGGCGATCGCGGATGGAAGCCGGAGCGTGAACGGCGTGTACCCAACCAGGCCGAACCAGACGTGCATGAGGGCGTAGTAGGTGGCATGCACCAGGTCGACCTGCTGCACCTCCCGGCCGAGCGCCGTCCAAGACCGGGCCGCTGAGGTCACCGTGGCGGCTTCGTCGTACCAGACGCTCGGCACCCAGCTGCCGATCACCGCGACCAGGAACGCTGCCAGGCCGACCAGGACCGGCCCGAGCACGGCCATCCCCCGGACGCTTCGAGGACCGGACGGGCCCGGGTGAGCAGGCACCGTGCGAGGCATGATTTCATTCAGCATCAAGGAGTCCCTCTCGATCCGCCTCCACCGCAACCGCAACAACCGCTGCACCCGTGCTCACCAGCCCCAGCACAACCACGCTGGCTACGGCCAACCCAGTCCAGAGACCCATCTCCATCACCTCACCATCTACGGTGCGAGGGCCGTCCCCAGAAACCGACAAGACTCCGCGCCGGCGGCCACCTTGGCCGATTCTGGGAGCCTCAGCGCGAAAGTCGTGGCCATGACTCGGACTCGATGGACGCACGAACGATGGTTCGACCTGGTGTTCCTCGTCGGATTCACCTTCAAGGCGATCGACGGGTTCATCGAGCTCGTCGTCGGGATCCCGCTGCTGTTCCTGCGCCCCGGCCAGGTCGACAGCGTGGCCCGGCTCATCACCGCCGGTGAGCTCCGCGAGGACCCAGACGATCTTCTCGCGCACCTGATCCGCCACGGCGTCGCAACGCTCAGCGCCGACGCAACCCTATTCGCCGCCGCGTACCTGATCATTCACGGCCTGGTGAAGCTCGGCATCGTCGCGGCGATCTTCCGCGGCTCCCGCCGGCTCTACCCCTGGGCCATCGCCGCGCTCGGCGCTTTCGTGATCTGGCAGGGATACGAGTTCGTCCTGCACCCCAGCGTCGGGCTGGCGCTGCTGACCCTGTTCGACCTCGCCATCGTCGCGCTGACCGTCCGCGAATGGCGGCACCACCGCAGCCTCGGCGATGCAGTCCGAAGCATGCTCGGCCGCACCCCGAACGCTCCTTCCCGGCCGCGCACGAAGCACCTCTCGAGGCACGCCGCATGAGCGTTGCCCTCGCCGCCGGCACGTTCAGCGCCGCAACGGTCCTGCACGCCTTCGGACCGTGGGTCCTCGCCGGAATCGCGCTCCTCGTCATCGTCGAGTCCGGCGTGCTGTTCCCGTTCCTGCCGGGGGACTCACTCCTCGTCACCGCCGCGATTCTCAGCGCCTCGCTCGGCATCACCCCATGGCAGGTCGCCGTCGTGGCGACCAGCGCTGCCATCGTCGGCGATGTCATCGGGTACAGCCTCGGCGCACGATTCGGTCGGCGCCTGTTCCGGCCGACCGCGCGTCTGCTCACCCCGGCACGCCTCCACGAATCCGAGCGGTTCTTCGCCCGATGGGGTGGACTCTCCCTCGTCCTCGGCCGCTTCGTGCCCGTCGTTCGCACCTACGTGCCCCTCGCAGCCGGAACCGCTCGGATGCCGGTTGCACGGTTCATGCTGTGGAACGTCATCGGTGCCGTCGCGTGGGTCGGCGTCCTCGTCGCCGCGGGAGTCCTCCTCGGCGGTGTGCCCCTCATCGCGGACCACATCGACGCCGTCATGATCATCGTCGTGATCGTGTCGGTGCTTCCCCTCCTCATCGGCGCGCTCCTACGTCGCCGGCGCACTGCCCGGATTCCCCGGTGAGCGCCGACCAGCCGGGCTGGTGGCGTCGGAAGTTCGCGCCGCAGCTGCGCACCGTCAGCAGGAGCGAGCGTGCCGTCCTGCTGCGCGGCGCACTCGTCCTCGCCGTCCTCGGCGCGATCGTGTTCGCGATCATGCTGGTGGGCGTGCTCAGGCACACCAGCGTTCAGCGCCTCGATCAGCCCGTCGACGACTGGTTCGACGCGCAACGCGACCCTGGCCGGACCACCGTGATGACCGTCCTCGCGACGGTCTTCGGCCCCGTCGGCATGCCGATCGTCGTCCTGGTCGTCACCGTCACGTGGGCGATCCTCGCCCGGCATGCATGGCGGCCGCTCGTCCTGGCGTGCGGGATGCTCGTCGGTGTCGCGACAGCGCAGGTCCTCGCGCCGATCGTGCAGCATCCCCGACCCCCGATTGGCGAGATGCTCCTCGGCCCCGACCACACCTTTTCGTTCCCGTCCGGGCATGTCCTCGGTGCCAGCGACTTCTTCCTCATCGGCGCGTTCCTGATTGCCTCCCGCACGCACCGCCGATGGGTCACCGTCGGCCTGTTCGCGCTGGCTGTGTTCGCGATCGCCATGCAGATCATCAGCCGGCTCTACCTCGGCTACCACTGGCTGACGGACACGCTGTCCTCCGTCGGCCTGTCGATGATGATCACCGCCCTGACGATCGCGATTGACACCCGCCTCACCGCCCGTCTCCCCGACGCGCCGCACCACCACGCGGGACCTGAGCGGGATCACAGTTCCGGCAAGATGGGCCGGTGACGACGACTCAGCAGCCGCCGCCTGTTCGCAGCCTTGCGCCGCTCTACCTCGCTGGCTTCACTACCGCGTTCGGCGCCCATGGCGTCGGCAGCGTCCTCGGTGCCGAGATCGACGACATCGGCTTGAGCTTGCTCGGCCTCGGCATCGTCCTGGCGCTCTACGACGTCGCCGAGGTGATCCTGAAGCCGCTGTTCGGTGCGCTCAGTGACCGGATCGGCGCGAAGCCCGTGATCGTGGGTGGCCTTGTCGGCTTCGTCGTCGCGTCGCTGCTGGCGATCATCTACCCGACGGTGGTGGTGCTCGCTATCGCTCGGCTCGGGCAGGGTGCGGCGGCGTCGGCGTTCAGCCCGGCGTCGTCGGCGGCTGTTGCTCGCATCGCCGGGAAGCAGCGTCTCGGCCGCTACTTCGGCCGGTACGGGGCGTGGAAGAGTCTCGGCTACGTCGCCGGACCGCTCATCGGGATCGTCCTCGTCCAGACGCTCGACATCCGCGCGCTTTACATCGCCCTCGGGTTCCTCGCCGCCGCGGCTGCTGTCTGGGTCGCGGTCGCGATGCCGGCGCTTCCCGTTCAGCCACGCCCGCGGTACACGGTCGTCGACCTTGTCCGGCAGACCGCCGACCGGTCGTTCCTGATCCCGACGATGCTCCTCGCAACCACGACCGCGGTGCTCGGCGTCGCGATCGGGTTCCTGCCGCTCCTCGCGAACCGCCTCGACCTGCCGCCGATCGTCGGTGCTGTCGCCATCGCGGTGCTTGCACTGGTGTCGACGCTCGTTCAGCCAGTGACCGGCCGCCTGCGGGACACCGGTCGGATCAGCACTCGGGCCGGCAGCAGCAACGGGCTCGCGATCGCCGCGGCCGCGCTGGTCCTCCTCGCGGCGGCTCCGAACGTGGTGACGCTGTTCTTTGCGGCGCTCGCGTTCGGGGTGATGATCGGGCTGGTCACTCCGCTCGCGTTCGCCCACCTCGCGGCGGCGACCCCGGAAGAACGCATGGGCCGCACCATGGGCAATGCGGAACTCGGTCGGGAAGCCGGCGACGCCGGCGGACCACTCCTGGTGGGAGCAGTTGCGGCCGCCTGGACCTTGCCGGCGGCGCTCGGGATCCTGGCCGCAGGAACCGCGGCGGCGAGTGTTGTCAGCTGGACGACACTGCGCCGCCGCAGACCGGCCGCGGACGAGCCGCTTCAGTAGGTGCCGTCGCGGCGGTCCTGCCGCGTGATCTGCTCGCCCGAGGCGGGGTCGATACCCGATCGGGTCGTCGTGGTGGTTCGGCGGCCGCCGAACGCGACGGCGAGGCTGATGATCAGCAGCACCACGCCGGCGATCATCAGGATGAAGCCGACGAGGTTCAAGTTGATGCCGGCCACCTGGTAGTCGACGGCGAACGCGATGATCGCGCCGATGACGATCAGGGCAATGCTCGATCCGATACGCACGATGCTGCTCCTTCGGTTGGGAGTCCCGACGGTACTGATCGGGAAGATCACCGGTTTGGCGCAGCGGCGCCGGAACACGAGGGGGAGTGTGTTCCGGCGCCGCCGCGGACCCCAGCCGTAGCGCTGGTAGGTCGTAGTGCAGATTGCCCTGGCGGCTCCAAGGAACGACCAAGACACGGGTCGGGGCAGCTGTCGACCTATGCCTGGCTCACACGGCCGCGAGCAGGTCCTTCATCCGGGTGATCTGCTCGGTCTGACTCGACACGATCGACTTCGCCATCTGCACGGCGTCGGTATTCCCTCCCTTATCGACTTCGGTCTTCGCCATGTCGACGGCGCCCTCGTGGTGCTTGATCATCTGCTCGAGGTAGAGCTTTACTGCGTCCTTCGCGGACGCCTGGTTGAGGTCGCTCATGTCGGAGTCCGACATCATTCCGGACATGACGTGCCCCGTCCCGGAGTGCTCCGACTCGGTGGGTGCACCCCAGGCCTTGAGCCAGCTGGTGAGCTGCTTGATTTCCGGGGACTGCTCGGCCTTGATCTGCTTCGCGAGGGCGGCGACGTCCGGGTCGACGCCGTCGCCCTTCGCGAGGAGCATGTCGCTCATCTCGACGGCCTGCTCGTGGTGCGGCAGCATCATCTGCGCGAACATCACGTCCTGGCGGTTGTGCGCCGACGCAGCCGAGGTCGTCGACGAGGAGGAACTGACGTCGGAGCTGTTGTTGCTCGTGGAGCAGCCGGCGAGGGTGAGGCCGAGCGTCAGCACGGCAGTGATCGCGAGGGTGCGCGTGGTCGTTGTGGTGTGCATGGTATTCCGTTCCCGTGATGCGTCAGGTGTTCCGGGCAGGCGGGTGCCTCCCGGATCTGGGCATGCGGGAGCCACACTACGAAGGCGTGGTCCCGCAGGGGGCGGATCAGATGCGGATGATCTGCAACGCCGTCAGTGACGGTGGTCTCGGAGCCGCGATGCGGCGCGGCAGCTGGCCCGCCAGCGCGAGCAGCCGAGACAGCAGCGCGAGGACGCCGCCGGTCCGTGCGCGCAGCAGCTCCCAAGCGAACAAGGCAATCGTCAGCGCGCACGCCATCCCCATCAGCGAGCACATCAGCGCACACAGGCCACCGTCGCAGCCTGAGTTGGTGAGGACTGTCATCACCGCAGTCGTCGGAGCTGCGTGCTCGTCATGGCCCACGGCCGCGACGTGACTGTGCTTGGCGGTAACCGCGGGAGCACTCATCGGGTGCCCGTGGCTGGCGGTGTGCCCGGCCATCGTGTGCATCAGGACCGTGAACCCGACCAGGAGCAGCAACGCCAGCGTCGCCGTGGCTTGCAACAGCAGCCGGCGACGCGGGGAGGCGGTGGTGGTGAGCATCGGTCTTTCGAGCAGGAGGGTCGGGTGAGGGCTTCCATGGTGCGGTACTCCTGCGGGCGGCGGCAACCGGCAGGGCGGATCCACACCGAACCCGGCGGAGACGTCCGGATCGGGAACACATCGCGTGGTTCCGCGTTGCAGCGCATGATACCCCCAGGGGGTACACGTGGACTGTCGGCGTCGGCCGCGTCAGATCGGAGCATCATGGGCACGCACGAGCATCACCAGATGAGCGGACACGAGCACACCGGCCACGGTGCCGGGCACGGGACGACGTCGTGGGCGACGGCCGCGCAAGCGACGCTGCACTGCCTCACCGGCTGCGCGATCGGTGAAGTACTCGGGATGGTGATCGGCACCGCTGCCGGCTTCCCCAACGCCGGCACCGTCGTCCTGTCGATCGTGCTGGCGTTCATCTTCGGCTACGCCCTCACCATGCGCGGCGTCATCAAGTCCGGCCTGACGCTCGCGGCGGCGTTCAAGGTCGCCCTCGCAGCCGACACCGTCTCAATCGCCGTCATGGAGATCATCGACAACACCGTTGTCGTCGCGATCCCGGGCACGATGGACGCGCAGCTCGACCAGTGGCTGTTCTGGGGCTCCCTGGCACTGTCCCTCGCGCTTGCGTTCGTGGTCACCACCCCGGTGAACCGATGGATGATCAGCCGCGACCTCGGCCACGCTGTCGTCCACGGCCATCACTGAGAACGGCACGAAGCGCCGCCCAGCATCTTCGGCTCAGCGGCGCTCCGTCGACTTGGTCAGAGAGTGACGGTCTCGAACTCGAGGAGTTCCGCGCCGGTCGCGACCGGGTTGCTGTCGCCGTGGTGCGCGCCGGCCTGTCCGGTGCGCCACGCCTGGTAGGAGTCCTCATCCGCCCAGGTGGAGACGACGAAGTAGCGGGTGCCGCCTGCGGTGGGGCGGAGGAGCTGGAAGCTCTCGAAGCCGGGCTGCTGCTCGACGTCGTGGTTCCGGACGAGGTAGCGTCCTCGCTCTTCGTCGACCGAGACGACCGTCCCCACGTTGCCGGTCTCACCCGGCCGGTGATGCGGACAGTGTCTCCGATGTGGTGGCTCACGTCGCCCAGTCTGGGCTTTCTCAGCGCCGGAGTACGGGTACCGGAAGGCGGACTGGTCGAAGTGCCCGCGGGGAGGCGGTACGTCGGCTACCGAGGCGGCCTTGGTGGAGGCCGCCTTGCGCTCAGGGCGAGGTGGACTGCGCGCCGCGCTTCGTCCGGGACGAGACGTTCGTCGTCGAGTGACGAAGCGGCGATCCAGGTCGGGTCGTACTCGTTGTCCTCCGAGGCGCGGTGCAACTCGGGCCCGCCGAGCGACAGCTCCGTGGAGGTCACCCGCACCACGAAGTACACAACAGGCACATCGTGGGCCAGCGGGATGTCGAGCAGATCACCCACGGTGCCGACGAGTCCGGTCTCCTCGAGCAGTTCGCGGCGGCACGCCTCGCGGAGGTTCTCACCCTCCTCGACACCGCCGCCGGGGAGGACGCTGTAGCTCCGACCGTCCTTGACCCGCCTGATGACGAGCACCCGCTCGTCGAGCACGACGACTGCGGCAGATCGAATGCGCATGACCCCAGCTCACCACGCGCGGGGTCGACCTGTCAGTGCGGACTCCGACCGCAGCTGTCACCGCGGGCACACCTCGATCCCGAGGGTCATGTGCTGGGAGGCGCTGCTTCGTAGGCTCGCCCCGTGACGGACTGGGACGCCTGGGGGAGCGAGGACGACTGGGACCCGACGGCGAGGCGTCGGCACGGCGGCCGAGAGCGATCGCCGCGCAAGGGCCTGAACTGGCTCGCCGTCGCGACGCTCACCGCGTTGCTCAGCTGGGCCGTTGCGATGGTGTTCGCCGGTCTCCACGCCCGATCGGTCGGCTACCCACCGGCCAGCTTCGACCATGACCTCGACCATGTCGCCCCGACCGACCTGCAGAACCACGTCAAGGGGGCGTGGGGAACTCTGGAGATGCTCTCGCTCCCTGTCGCCGTCGTCGCGACAGCACTCTCCGGGGCGTCGTTCGCATCTCGGCGAGAGCGCGTTTCCGCGACCGTCGCGCTCGGGGTGTCACTCGCCGCGATGGCGGTGGCCGTCCTCGTCGCCATCTCCGGAGCGGTCGACTTCGTGTTCCGTGACTGACGGCACGGTTCGGCTGGGCAGGGTGGTTCACGGCGTCTCGATGGTCAGTCGGGTTCCGGGACACCAACAGCGGTCACGGCCGGAGGCGATCTGTGTCGAACGGTCGATGCGCCGGCGCTGTCCGCAGCCGTACGGTCGGAAGGTGCTCCATCGAACCGCCGCCGTCACCGCCGCCCTCGTCCTCACGCTCGTCTCGGTCGCGGGGTGCGCAGCCGGGCCGGGAGGCGCGGCCTCCTCCGCCACGGCACCGGCGGCCCCGCAGCTGGACCCGCAGGTCGCGTCCTCGCTCGACGACGCACTCCGCACCGTGCAGTCCAGCCCCGGCGTCGCGAGCGCGACGAACCGGGTCGAGCTGCACCAGCGGTACACCGCCGCCGACGGGACGGACGTGACGCCTCCCGGCCTCGACGCCTGGAACAACCGCGACGCCGGCCCGGCCGCACCGCCGCCGATCGGCGCCGTCTCCCCGGACGATCCCGAAGTCCCGCCGGTGCCCACGCCCTCGGCTCGTCCCGCACCCCCGGCCGGTGCGACCGAGTCGCACTCGTTCTCGAGCGCCTTCGTGGTCACGATGGACCCGGACGCGTCCCCGGCGGAAGCGGCGGCGGTCCCGGAGGCGATGGCGGAGCGGATCGCCTGGACCGGTGTCACCCTCACGCTCCAGGTGCCGGCCGGGCCGGGACACGTCCTCTCCACCGTCACCTACTCGGGCACGTTCGATCAGCGGATCCCTGACGAGACCGCCCTCGGCGTCGCATCCGGGCTGGCCACGCTGGCCGCCACGCCCGGCGTCACGGGTCTCGAGGCGAGCATCCCGCAGACGATGCGCGTCGACTACGGCTCGCTCACGATCGGGGTCTCACCGGCGGACGACGCCTCGCTCGCGCGGGTCCGCGGCGTGATCGACGGGACCGCGTTCGCCCAGACGACGCTGCACGGGTCGTTCGGGAACGGGGCGAAGCCCTGATCGGAGGCAGGTCGCATGGTCCGTCGCAGGCGTGATCAGACCCAGCAGGTCAACGTCCGCGCGTTCGTCGCGATCGCACTGGTGGTCCTGTGGGGTGTCGTGCTCGTCGCGGCCGGAGTCTTCGATCCCGCTCGTCAGACCCCGCCGTCCCAGTTCGACTACGACGCCGGGAGCTCGCCGCCCACAGCTGGTGATCGTGGCGCCGCGGCCCTGCAGGCTGTCGCGATGGTCACGACCTTCCCGGTCACCGTGCTCGCCCTCTGCATCGCGGCGAGCTCCCTCCGCGTCTGGAAGGAACAAGTGTCGGCGGTCATCGCGACCGGTGTCACCAGCCTTGCTGCGCTGGCCGCCATCGGCCTCGCCTGGATCGGTGTCGGCACGTTCGTCTTCTTCGCCTAGCCGCTCTGGTGGCGAGCAGCGTTGCTGCCTGCGGCGTACGGCCGTCAGAGCGGATGACTGGCAACAGCCTGCTGGCAGCGGCGGAGGTCCATCCCCCTGGCGGGCAGGTCGAGGAGCCGCATGAGCGGGGTGGCGACCGAGGCGGCGCGGAAGAACAGGTTCCGGACCCGGATGCCACGGATCGTCCTCGGCGACCGCATCGTACGGGACCACCTGGAACCACGACGGCGCGACCTGACGGAACTCCCACTGGCGAGCTCCGGCGGCTGGCCGCCCGGCGACGCCGACCACGTGCGGGCCCTGCTCGCCGAAGCCGATGCGCGCGCCAGCGCTGCCCCGCCCGATCCGACGCGGTGACCCTGGACGGGTCGGGCCACCGGATGGTCGTGCTGCCAGACCACGGACGGGGAGGGCTGCACATCGGTGCCACCGCCTCGAGCGCCTCGTCGACGAGCCGCTCGAGGATGTCCCTTCGACCCCTGCGCCCGGGTCCGCTCGGTGTCGACCAGGTCGGTGGCGGAGGCGTGCAGCGCTTCCGAGGGTGACGAACCGGTGCCGTCGTGACGCGGTCCGCGTGAGCGGCTGCCCCATCCGCGAGTCAGCGTCGGCGCGGCTCCGGATGGAAGTACACGGTCACGGTGAGGTCGTCCTAGCCCGCGGTCACGCTGCTCGCGAAGGTGATGTCCTCGATGGACACGTCGCCCAGGTCGTCGATCGTCTGCGCCACCCGACGCAGGAGTGCCGCGACATCGCCCTGTCCCTCGCCCGTGGGATTGCTCTGCGAGAAGTGGTTGATCGTCCAGGTCGGCAGTGCCACCGTTCCGACCGACCTGGCACCCGGTGGGACAGGGTCCGTCTCGTCGGCCGGGCTCGTCTCCTCGGTCGGCGGACCGGCGGGTCGATCCGGCGGTGCCGCGGGCGTCTCCACGTCGCGCTGTCGCTCGCCTCCCGTGTCGAAGAAGGCGTCGAGGTACGCGTCGTCGGGCAGGTCGGAGTCGCGCAACAACGAGAACACCTCGGCACCGTCGCCCGGTCCGTCGGGAAGCTCGTACGACTGCGCGAGGCCCAGGTACTTCGTCCGCATGGTGGCCGCGTACTCGGCAGCGTCGTCCTCGGCCTTCGCGATCGCGTCCTCGGCACTCGTGGCGAGGACCGTCACGATCCGCTCCTCGAAGGTGCCCCGGCGGTAGCGGAAGACACACCGGACGGCGAACCATCGCTCGGAGCTGGTTTCCTGCATCTTCTGAGCGTAGGGCTGTCAGGGCCCGTGGAGCGGTCAGCCCGCGTGACCACCGCCGTGGCCGCCGACGTCCGGAGAGCGGCCGACGGCCCCGGGCAGCGTCATCGACTCCGGCGGCTCAGCCCGTTGATGCGGTAGAAGCTCGACCGGGCAGCGCGGTCCGACAGGAGCACCTTCGGCCCGTCGAACTCGTCGAAGGCGAGCCGGTACCGGCGCCGGTTCTCCCTTGCCGGTCCGAGCATGAAGCGGAGCATCTCGACGCGGACGCGGTCACGGGTGCCGTCGAGGCTCCCGGCTCGATCGGGCTCGAACACGGTGCGGCGCAGGTAGCGGACGATGCTCACGCTGGTCGGGACGTCCAGCAGTACCAGTCCGGTCGCTCGCCGCAACCGCGTCGGCAACCACCGCGAGTAGTTGCCCTCGATGACCCACTGATCGGAGCGCGTCGCTTCGTCGTGCAGGTACTCGAACTCGTGGTCTGGCCGTTCCACCCAGTCCGTCCCTGGCACATGCCGGTACTGGTCGAGGTGCACGACCGGCAGCGAGCGGGCCCGGCCGACAGCGGCCGCGAGGGTCGACTTGCCACTGTTGGACGGACCGAGGATGCAGATGCGACGTCCGAGCTCGTCGAGGTCCATCGGACGAGTCTCGCAGGGCGCGGCGGGGTCGGCTGGCCGCCCTGGATCGTCAGTGCCGAACCGTACTGGTGACCAGCATCCGGACGGGAGGCACGGTTCGGGCCCGCCCCGCGCCTCCTGTCCGACACGCGGTCCCGACCACCTTGCTCCTGCCGCTGCGTCATGTGGTCTGCTCGGAGCACGCCCTGTCCCGTCCCGAGAGGTCCGCTGTGCTCGACGACACCGTGGCCGTCGACGACCCGAGGGTGACGCAGGTCGCCGCCGAGCGACACGCCGTCGAGACCGCCCTGATGCGGGTCTTCGACGCCCGGGACGCGCAGCACCCCGCGGAGGACGTCGACGTCGCCGCAGCCGCCGGGGACGAGGCCACGAAGGCTGCGGCTGTGATCAGGCGCCTGCCCCACGACCTCTCGCCGGCACGCCTCCGGGCGATGGAGCTCGCCGTGCAGCTCGGGCTCGCCGCAGACGGCGCCTGAGCACGATCACCACGGCGCAGATCGCGCCGAGGACGAACGCGCCACCGTGCAGGTCGCCGACGACGAAGAGGACCACCCCGACGACCGACGTCCCGATCGACACGGCACGCACCCGGGTGGACCGACCCGGCACGGTCGCGACGGCGAGCGCCGCCGCGAGGCCCATCACGGCGACGGAGTTCCCCGCTCCCACCGGTTGGACGACCGCTCCCCAGAACTGCGCACCGACACCGGAGACGAGCGCGATGACGACGACGGCGCGTCGGCCCCACACCCGCTCCGCGAAGAACCCGACCACCGCGAGGCTCGCCAGGTTGAGCAGCGCCCCCGCCAGACCGCCGTCCTGCACCGTGAGCGAGGTGACGAGTCGCCACCACTGTCCGTCGAGCATCCGCGGCCAGTCACGTTCCCACGCGGAGAGCAGCGACGGGGCCGCGAGCAGCTGGACGGCGGTGGGGACGCCGACGACGACCAGACCGGCGAGTGTTGCGATCGGCGGTCTCCTGGTCGCTCCGCGACCGCTGCTCTGCCCGACGGTGACCGCTCCGCAGAGGACGAGCACGAAGAGGACCGCCGTCACCGCGTGCAAGGGCCTGCTCCTGACGATGCCATGACGAGCTACCGCGTCCGACCCTCGCGCAGTTGCGCCCGGTACGTCCCCGGCGCCGTCCCGCACGCCCGTGTGAAGTGCGCGTAGAAGCTCGACTGCGACCCGAACCCCGCCGCGTGCGCGATCTCCCCGATGGTCAGCGACGTGGTGGCGAGCAGCCGCTGCGACTCGGCGACACGGCACCGCGTCAGGTACTCCACGATGGTGGCGCCGACGTCCTGCCGGAACACCGTCATCGCGTAGTGCGGGTGCAGGTGTGCCGCGGCGGCGACGTCGGCGACCTCGATGGGGTCCCGGAAGCGGTCGACGACGAAGCGCACCATGTCGATCACGCGGTGCATCCCGTCGGCAGTCCCGTGCCCGTCGTCGTCACGCAGGACGAGGGTGTCGCGGTGGTGGCGCAGGAGCCGTCGGACCAGCGCCTGGGCCTCGAGGTTGGCGATGACCTCCGCACCGTCGTCCGCGAAGTCCCGCTGCCACGACGACAGCATCGACTCGACGTCCCGTCCGGCGGCGGCCGTGGGCACGACGACGGGTCGGTTGAGGAGCATCGCGCCGAGGTCGTGGTCGGGCAGGCCCCAGGCTAGGACCTCGCCGAGGGGGATGTGGACCCAGCGGAACTGCCCGGTCCCGGTGCCGTCCCCGACGAGCTGGTGCGGCGTCCACCCCCAGAACAGTGCGATCTCGCCCGCGTGGACGCTCACCGGTGCGCCGCCGAACCGGTAGTCGAGCCGCCCCTCGAGCACGAGGTTGATCTCGAGGTCGTCGTGGCGGTGCGACGACGCCATGAGGGGCGCCGGGCCGCGGTGGCTCCAGTACGCCGCTTCCATCGTCTCCACGTCGAGCACACCGCGAGCCTACGGCAGCACCTCGTCCGGCCGGCAGGGCCGGCGCACGCCCGGCGCACTCCGGCTCACCCCCGGCGCACCCCGGCGCACCCCGGCGCACCCCGGCGACCCCCGGCGCACCCCTCCGACTCGGCCCGTCCGAGGATCTTGGAACCCTGGCGTCCGGAGCCGGAGGACCCGGGGGAGCGCCGCTTCCTAGCGTGACGGCATGACCAAGATCACCATCATCGGCGCCGGCGGCTTCGTCTTCCCCTTCCGGCTCATCGGCGACCTCGTCAGCTTCCCAGCCCTGCAGGACGCGACGCTGCACCTCATGGACCTCGACGCGGGCAGGGTCGCCCGCACCGCGACGGCCGCACGCGAACTCGTCGCCCACCACGGCCTCGGCGTCGAGGTCCTCGAGTCCACCGACCGTCGAGAAGCCCTCGACGGCGCCGACGTCGTCATCATCACGTTCCAGGTCGGCGGCGTGGAGTCGTACCGGTGGGACGTCGAGATCCCGCGGCGGTACGGCATCGACCAGGCGGTCGGTGACACCGTCGGCCCCGGCGGGGTCTTCCGGTTCCTCCGCTCGGTCCGCGCCTACGAGGACATCGCCCGTGACGCCCTCGAGCTCTGCCCGGACGCCCAGTTCATCAACTACGCGAACCCGATGGCGATGGCGACGGCGTTCCTCAACGCGAAGGGGCTCCGGACCGTCGGGCTCTGCCACAGCGTGCAGGGCACCACACGGATGCTCGCCCGGACGCTCGGCGTGCCCTACGACGAGGTCGAGTTCGTCAGCGCCGGGATCAACCACCAGGCCTGGATCCTCGAGTTCCGGCGCCGGGGCGGCGAGGACCTGTACCCGCGCCTCCGCGAGGTCATGTCCGCGAAGCACCGACGGGGCGTCGCGGCGTCCGACCTGCACGACGACGACGGGGACCACAGCGAGGCCGCCGTCGCCGCGAGCAACTACGAGGGCGGGAACGAGCAGGTCCGCACCGAGCTCATGCGGTCGTTCGGGTACTTCGAGACCGAGTCGAGCCACCACGCGAGCGAGTACGTCCCGTACTTCCGCAAGGACCCCGAGACCGTGCGCGAGTACATCCCGGAACGCTGGGACTACTACGAGATCTGCCTCGCGCACGACGAACAGGGCGACGTCGACGCGCAGCTCGAGAAGCTCAAGGCCGACCTGTCCCCGAGCGTCGAGTACGGCGCGAGCATCGTGAACGCGATCGTCACCGGCATCCCCGCGGTCGTGTACGGCAACGTCCCGAACAGCACGGGCGTCATCCAGAACCTGCCGTCCGACGCCTGCGTGGAGGTCGCGTGCCTGGTCGACGGCAAGGGCGTGCAGCCGACGTCGTTCGGCGAGCTCCCGCCCCAGCTCGCCGCGCTCAACCGCACGAACACCAACGTGCAGACGCTCGCCGTGCGCGCGGCCCTGACCGGTGACGTGGCGCACGTGCACCACGCGGTCGCGCTCGACCCACTGACCGCCGCCCACCTCACCCTCGACCGGATCGCCGAGATGACCGACGAGCTCCTCCACGCGCACGCGGCGCTGCTCCCCGAGTCCCTCCGTCCGGCTGACGCGTCCGGTACGACCGCGGTGACCGACCGGGAGGCCCGTCCCGCGCTCGTCTGACACAGCACGCCCGGTGCGGGGTCACCGTCCCCGCACCGGCGCGACCACCCGTCGGGTCGCGCGACCACCGCACCGGTCGCGACCCGTCCACGCGGGGCGCGACGACGCGCCCACGCGGGTCGCGCCTCCCGTCCGAACGCACCCGGCACCACGACCTCGAAGGAGAGGACCATGCCGACCCGACCATCCCCCCAGCTGGCCAGACGGGGGTTCCTCGCCCTCGCCGGCATCTCCATGGCCGGCGCCCTCGCCGCCTGTGCGGGGCAGGGCACGTCCGCCCACGGCGGAACCAAGCACATCCGCCTGTCGACGTGGAACATCCCGACCGACATCACCAGCTACCAGGCGATCGCCGACGAGTTCGTCGCGACGCACCCGGGCACGAGCGTCGCCGTCGAGGTCACGACCGGGCAGTTCCACCAGTGGTTCATCACCCGCCTGGCTGCCGACCTCGCTCCCGACATCATCCGGATCACCCCGCAGCAGATCGGTCGGTACGCCGCGAACGGCAGCCTGGTCGACATCAGCGGGCAGATCCCCGCCGACTACCGAGCCGACTACACCGACCCGTTCTGGGCCATCGGCGCCCGGAACGACGGTGTGTACGGGGTGTTCCAGCACACCGACAACTTCATCACCTACTACGACCGCCGGGTGATGGAGCGGATCGGCGTCACGCCGCCGACCGCACTCGCGGATGCGTGGACCTGGGACGAGTTCCTCGACGTCGCCCGCGAGGTCAAGCAGGTCACGGGCAAGTACGCCTTCGGCTACGGGTGGAGCGGACCGGAGACCGCCTACCGCTGGCTGCCGTTCGTGTACCAGAACGGCGGCGCGTTCCTCGGCGAGGACGGCGCGACCCCGTCCATGGACACCCCGGAGGCGATCGGCGCTCTGGAGTTCGGGCGGAAGTGGTACGCCGAGGGGCTCGCCACGACGGGCAACCTCAGCAAGACCGGTGGCGGCGACGTCGCCCGGAACCTGTTCACCACCGGCCAGATCGGGATGATGCTCAACAACCCCGAACCGATGGCGCAGCTCGACCAGGAGATGCCCGACCACTGGGGGACCGCACCCATGGTCCGCAACACCGGTGAGGCGAGCGACCTGGGCGGGAACGCCCTCGCGGTCACCAAGTCCAGCAGGTACCCCGAACTCGCGGCCGAGCTCGTCGTCATGATCACCAGCCGGGCGAACGTCGAACGGTTCTGCCACGACGGCAACTGGCTCCCCGCGCGGAAGTCCCTGGACGCCGCCGACATCGGCTACGCGACCCACTCCGACACCATGCAGCAGTTCATCGACCAGGGCTCGACGATCCCGCTGTCGATGGTGAAGGCCGAGAGCGGCCAGTACTTCGCGTCGCTCAACGCGGTCTTCGCCGACTACCTCGACCTGTGTCTCCTCGGGCAGCTCAGCCCGAAGGACGCAGCAGACCAGATGATGGGGGCGATGCGCAGTGTCACTGCGAACTGAGACCGCGCCGGTGCGCACGGCGACGACCACTCCACCGACCGGCGGCCTGCCCGCCGGCCGCACCACCGGGACGCGACGGGGCCGCTTCGTCCCGTACGTCTTCGTCGGGCCCGCCGGACTGCTCTTCCTGGCGTTCTCGCTCGTGCCGATCGTCATCGCGGTCCTGCTGAGCCTGCGGGACAGCAGCACCTCCGTCGGCGACGGCGACTGGATCGGCGCTGGCAACTTCGCGACGATGGGCTCCGACCCGCTGATCCTCACCGCGTTGGGGAACACCCTGGTCTTCACGGTCGGGACGGTCCCGACGTCGATGGCGATCGGCCTGGCGCTCGCCGTGGCACTGAACCGTCCGCTGCCCGGCCGTGGGGTGTTCCGGGCGCTGTTCTTCGTCCCGATGGTCGCCGCCGGCGTGGTCGTCGGTGTGGTGATGTCGTGGATCTTCAACGGCGACTACGGCGTGGTGAACAACCTGCTCGAAGCGCTCGGGCTCGGGCGGCTGCCGTGGCTGACCGCTCCCGGGTGGGCGATGGTGACGCTCGTGATCGTGGTGGTGTGGACCCGCATCGGGTTCTGCATGGTGATCTACCTCGGCGCGCTGCAGTCCGTGCCCACCGAGCTCAAGGAGGCCGCCGCGATCGACGGCGCGTCCCGCTGGGCACGGTTCCGGACGATCACCTGGCCGCTCCTCCGACCGACGACGTCGATCCTGCTCATCCTCAACGTGGTCTTCTCGCTGCAGGCCTTCGACGTCATCTACGTGATGACCGGTGGTGGCCCCGGCTTCTCGACCACCGTGCTCATCCAGTACGTGTTCCGGTCGGCGTTCATCGACGCCCGGATGGGCTACGCGGCGGCCCTCGGACTGGTCCTCGTCGCGATCCTGCTCGTGTTCACGCTGCTGCGGCAGCGGGCCAACCGCAAGGCGGAGGAGATGCACTGATGGCCCTCACCGAGACCCGCGGCCGCTCGGCCCTGTCCCGCACCGCACCGCCGCGTACCCGCATCCGCCCTCGCCCCGGCCGGTGGCTGCTCGTCGCCGTCCTGAGTGCCCTGGCCGTCGTGATGGTGTTCCCGCTGTACTGGATGGTGGTGTCGGCGCTCACACCGGGCGGGCAGTCGCAGAGCGGTTCGTTCTACCTGTTCCCGGCGGACCCGTCCTTCGACAACTACGCCCAGGTGTTCAGCACCCAGCCGGTGTGGCGGTGGCTCGGCAACTCGGCGCTCATCACGAGCCTCGGCACCGCGCTCAGCGTCGTCGTGTCGCTCATGGCCGGGTACGCGCTCGCGAAGTTCCGGTTCCGGGGCCGCGGGCTGCTCTACGCCGCGTTCCTCGTCACGATCATGATCCCGATCCAGGTGACCATCGTGCCGAGCTTCCTCGTCGTCGCGAAGATGGGACTCGTCGACTCCCCGTGGGCGGTGATCCTGCCGACGGTGTTCGACGTCGTCGGGATCTTCATCGCCCGGCAGTTCATGCTCGGCGTCCCGGACGCGCTGATGGAGGCTGCCCGGCTCGACGGCGCGGGGGAGTTCCAGACGTTCTTCCGTGTTGTGCTGCCGTCGTGCGGGCCCCTCGTCGGCGTCCTCGTGATCCTGGGGTTCATGACCCGGTGGAACGACTTCCTCTGGCCGCTCGTCGTGCTGCAGGGGAACGAGAACCTGACCGTGCCGGTGGCGCTGTCCACGCTGACGAACAACCCGGCGTTCAGCTCGCCGTGGGGTGCGGTCATGGCGATCGCGACCGTCACCGTGCTGCCGCTGCTCGTGGTGTTCCTCGCCTTCCAGCGGCAGTTCGTGCAGGGCATCGCCTCCACCGGCATCAAGTGAGGGGCAGCCCGCCGCGTTGTGGACCCGCGGTCCCGTTCTCTGCGCGGTCCTGCTCGTCCTGGCCCCGGTCCTGCTCTGGTCCGGAGCCGTCGCGTCCTGACCCCGACGGTGCCCGGTCCGACCGGGACGGACGGGAGGCGCGTGGCCGGCCTGCACCGTGCCTCCCGTCCGGTGCCGTGTCGCGTCAGGAGCCGGTCGGTGGCCCCGCAACGTCGGCGTCGGTCCCCGTGGTGTCCGGGGCACCGTCGGCATCCGCGCGCAGTGCCCGCCAACACGTGGCGCCCACCGCGGCGGTCGCGACCGCCGCGACGGCGATGGCCGCAGGTAGGCTCCAGGCCGTCGCCACGGCGCCGACGAGCAGCGGCCCTCCGGCGTCACCGACCTCACGCCCGAGCTCCGCGTTGCCCATCGTCCGGCCCATCCGGTCGTCGGGGGTGGACGCGGCCAGGTGCGCGAACGCGAGCGGCGTCACCGTGCCGAGCATGCCGCCGACCGCCGCGGCCGCGACGAACAGCGTGACCGGGCCGGGCAGGGCTGCGAGGACGGCGAGTCCGGCGGCGGCGAGCAGAAGTCCCCCCGTGCACCCGGCACGGGTGTCGAGGCGACCCTGGTCGCGGAGCCGCCCCGTGAGCGGTTGCAGCACGGTGGAGACGAGGGCGACCACGGCGATGGCGACCGCGCCGACGAGGGCGGGCAGGTCGAGCCGGACCGCCACGAGCGGGAGGAACCCGACCACGACGCCGAGCACGCCGGTCGTCGTCGCGAGCAGGAGCGTCGGGACGAGGAACGACCGGTCCGTGGTCTGCCGGACCAGGTCGGCGAGCGTCGTGCGCCGCCGCGGGTGGACGGGCAGGGCCGGCATCGCGACCGCGACCCACGCAGCTGCGACGATCGCCAGGACCGTCAGCGCCACGTACAGCGCGCGCAGGCCGATGCCCTCGACGAGCACGATGCCGAGCACCGGGCCGAGCACGTAGCCGAGGCTCTTCCACGCGCCGTAGCGGCCGAAGTACCGGCCGAGCCGCTGGCGTCCGGCCAGCCGTGCGACGGCGGCGGACGACGCGGGGGAGAACGCCGACGCGGCGGCACCCTGACCGAGCCGGGCCAGCGCGAGGACCAGGACCGAGGGGAACGCGACGGCGAGCAGTGAGGCGAGCGCGAAGCCGGCCAGGCCGCCGACGATGACGGGCTTGGCGCCGATGCGGTCGCTGAGCGCGCCGAAGAGCGGCTTGAGCACGACCTCGGCGACGTCGTGGAGGGCGAGCACGGCACCGAGGGTGACGAGCGACAGCCCGAGGTCGTCGGTCTCGGCGCCGAGCACGCTCGCGACACCGTGGGCGCCGAAGGCGGTGGTGAAGCCGGCGAGGTAGAGCGGGGCGAGGCCGCGGGCGGGCGGCTGGAGCGCAGTCGTCACCGCACCAGTGTGGCGGAACACCGTGCTACGGATTCGCGCAAACCCGCATTGCGGTCTCCTGTGCTTGTGGTGCGACACACCCGAGAGTACGTTCAGCCCAACGCTCAGCGTCGGACGCGGGACAACGCTCCCTGGACCGGCCTGGCGGCTTGCAGCGACGGGGGGATCCGGCGCTGTCCCGACCCTCTCTGCACCGCTGACCCTGGCCTCTCTCCGCGTCACCCTGCGCGGTGCGTCGTCGTGCGGTGCTGCCGAGTGTCGTGTTCCGTACCCGAAACCGAACACCGCACGAAGGACCCGACCTCATGCACCCGCTCGTCCTCTTCGCGTCGCAGACCTCGACCCAGGTCGTGCTCGACAACCTCGCCGCCTTCGGCCACGAAGCGCTCAAGTACTTCCCGATCGGCATCGCCGGCATCATCGTCTGGGCGCTCTGGCTCTACCGGGTCGTGCTCTCGGCACGAGCCCGTCCGGTCGAGAACGGCTTCCGCACGACGACCTCGGTGGTCGTGCCGTCGTTCCACGAGGACCCCGACATCCTGCTCCGCTGCCTGGACTCCTGGCGGGAGCAGCACCCGGACGAGATCATCATCGTGCTCGACGTCGCGGACACCGAGGCGTACCGCCGGATCGTCGCCGTGGGCGACCCCACCGTCAAGCCGGTGCTCTTCCACCACGTCGGCAAGCGCAGCGCGCTCGGCGAGGGCATCCGTCGCGCGAAGTACGACGTCCTGGTCCTCGTCGACTCGGACACCTCCTGGGAGCCCGGTCTCCTCGAGGCCGTGCAGATGCCCTTCGTCGACGAGCGCGTCGGTGGCGTCGGCACGCAGCAGAACGTGTACCAGCGGAACTCCAGCATCTGGCGCATCATCGCGGACTGGCTGGTGAACCTCCGGTACTTCAACTACGTCCCCGCGATGGGCGCCGCCGGCGCCGTGCCGATCCTGTCCGGGCGCACCGCCGCGTACCGTCGCTCCGCGGTCCTGCCCGTGCTCGACAACCTCGAGAACGAGTTCTTCCTCGGCCGCCGGTGCATCGCGGGTGACGACGGTCGCCTGACGTGGCTCGTCATCGCGTCCGGCTACAAGACCGTGCACCAGTCGTCGGCGAAGGCGCTGTCGATGTTCCCCGCGAGCGGCAAGGCGTTCTTCAAGCAGCGCATCCGCTGGAGCCGCAACTCGTACCGCACGTACCTGACGGCGATCGCGAAGGGATGGGTGTGGCGGGTGCCGTTCGTGACCAAGATCACCGTCCTGCAGATCATCCTGACCCCGGTCACCATGGGCATCACGATGTGGTACCTGCTCTTCAGCCGCCTGGAGCTCAGCACGGTCGGCGTCCTGTTCACCGTCGGTTGGCTGCTCTTCGGTCGCGCGGTCCGCGGCGTCTCGAACCTCAAGCGGCACCCGCTGGACCTGTTCGTGCTGCCGCTGCTCGCCCTCGTGGTGATCGCGGTCGCCCTGCCGATCAAGGTGTACTCGTTCGTCACGATGAACAAGCAGGGCTGGCTCACCCGGCACGCCGACCAGGTCGGGGGCGACGGGCAGCAGGCCCGGACGCTGCAGCCCGAGCCCGTCGTCGAGACCCGGCGTCCGGCGCACGGTGTCGTCGTCCAGCCCGGCGCGGTCGCGGCCTCCGCTGCTGCCGACGACCAGGCGGTGGCAGCGTGAGCGGCTTGCGCGCCACGATCCTGCGTGGTGCGACCGCGCTGGCGATCGGCGGGGGACTCGTCCTGACGGGCGTGGCCGCTGCGCCCGCGGCGAGTGCGGCGACCGGTGGTTCCGGCTCGACGGCCACGGCGCCCGGCGGGGCCACCCCGGTCGGGCGTCCCTACGAGGGGGACCCGGACAAGGAGGCGCGGCTCGTCTCCGCGGAGAACGACCGGATCTACAACGTGCGGGCACTCGCATCGGCGGCTCGCTGGAGCGGGCTCGCGGTCTCCCAGCCGTACCGGCTCGCGACCGGGTCGTCGTACACGCTGGTGCTGGTGGCGCGTGGCGCCCCGTACACGATCGACGACCTCACGGAGCTCGCGCCGTCCACCTTCGTGAAGCAGCCGGACGGCTCGTGGCTCCTCAGCGAGAACATCGTCGTCGAGAACGGCGCGACCCTGCGGCTCGCGAGCCCGGACGGCCTCCGCATCCACCTGAAGAGCAACCACGACGGCTTCGTCTCGATCGTGACGCAGGCCGGTGGCCTGCAGGTCGTCGGGTCGGCGAAGTCCCCGGTCGCGATCGACGCGTGGGACCCGCAGGCCGGTGCCGTCGACACGCAGACGTCCGACGGGCGGGCGTACGTCCGGGTCCAGGGCGGCACCGCGACGCTGAAGTACGCGTCGTTCTCGCACCTCGGGTTCTGGAGCGGAACGACCGGGGGCGTCTCGCTGACCGGTACCGACCTCACCACGCTCGACCAGGCGTCCGGCGACCAGCAGGGCAAGACGAAGCGGACCACGCAGGACGTCTTCGGCAACGCGATCCTGCCGACCGGGGCGCTGCCGAGCACCGGCGGAAGCTCGGCCAGTGCCGGCGCCTACAGCTACGTCTCGGCGCTCGTCCAGCACGTCACGTTCGACGGCAACGCCTACGGGCTGTTCCTGACGAGTGCGGACGGCGTGACGATGTCGAACGCCACCGTCGAGCACTCCCTGATCGACGGTCTGGTGCTGCACCGCTACGTGACGAACTCGACCTTCACGTCGGTGCAGTCCACCGACAACGCCATGGACGGCGTGAAGATGACCCGTGCGTCCACGGGCATCGTGTTCAGCCAGGTGAAGGCCACGGACAACGGGCGGAACGGCATCACCCTGAACGGCAGCGGCCTCGCCGACGGCCCGAACTCCGCCGGCATGCCGACCACCACGTACGGCAACAACGCCCTCACCGACAGCACGAGCGCCGACAACGGCCGCTACGGCGTCGAGGTGATCGGCGGGAAGAACGTCCGGATCAGCGGATCGACCGCCACCGGCAACCAGATGGGCATCGTCGTGCGGCACGACGCCGACGACGTGGTGATCCGGAACAACGTGGTCAAGGACTCGACGCAGAACGGCATCGCCGTGGTCGATGGTCCGAGCGCGACCGAGGTCTCCGAGAACTCGATCAGCGGCGCCGACATCGGCGTGTACCTGCGCGGCGCGACCGGATCGTCCGTGACGAACAACACCGTGACCGACGCGCGGATGCACGGCGTCACGACGGTCGGCGCGGTCGACGGCACGCAGATCGAGGACAACTCCGTCCGCGGGTCGGGGCCGAGCGCCATCGACTTGGCCCGGTCCGACGGGGCCGCACAGCAGGGCAACACGACAGTGGAGTGGCACTCGACCAAGCCCTTCCTGGTGACCCTGCGCGCGATCTTCCAGCCGCTGACCGTGCTCTGGACCGTGCTCCTGCTCGTCGTGCTCATCGCGGCGATCGGCGGGATCCGTCGGCGCCGTTCGGCCGGTCGACGCGAGCACCCGTACGCCAAGCTCGCGCCGTTGTCGAGCTTCACCCGCGGCGCGGTCGACCCGGTGTCGCTCGGTCTGCCCCCGGCGCCGACGGCCCGCGGTTCGCACGCCGCCGACCCGGGCGGCGCGACGCCGCAGACGGCGAGCTGACCGATGACGACACCCCTGCGGAGGTTCCGGTCCCACCTGGTCGTGGGTGCCGTCGGTCTGGTCGTCGGCGCGGTCGTGGTCGGCGGGGTCTGGGTCGCGGCGAGCACGCCCGGGGCGCCCCGGGCTGCCGACACACCCCGCCCGTCGGAGCGGGCCACTGCTCCGACGCCGTCACCCATCCGGTCGGCACCGTCGACGGCTCCGACCACGGCGCCGGACGCCGAGCGGGCGGACCTGTCCTGCTCGGCCGATGCGACGACGACGGTCTCGACCGCGAAGGCGCTCGAGGCGGCGCTGTCGAAGGCGGCCGCCGGCCAGGTCATCGCGATGGCACCGGGAACGTACACGGGCAACTTCACCGGCAGCGCCGCGGGGACCTCCGCGCAGCCGATCACCCTGTGCGGCCCGACCGGCGCCGTCCTCGACGGAGGCAGCACCGACAAGGGCTACGTCCTGCACCTCGACGGGGCGTCACACTGGCGGCTCGCCGGGTTCACGGTGCAGAACGGGCAGAAGGGCGTCATGTTCGACGACGTCCAGCACACGACCGTCGACGGGATCACCGTGCAGGACATCGGTGACGAGGGCATCCACCTCCGCGCCGGCAGCAGTGACAACACGGTGAGCGGGAGCTCGGTCACGAGGACCGGACTCCGGAAGCCGCAGTTCGGCGAGGGCATCTACGTCGGGTCCTCGAAGAGCAACTGGTGCAAGGTCTCGGACTGCCAGGAGGACCGGAGCGACCGCAACGTCGTCACCGGGAACACGATCTCCGACACCGCCGCCGAGAACGTCGACATCAAGGAGGGCACCACCGGCGGCACGCTGTCGGACAACTCCTTCGACGGTGTCGGCATGCAGGGCGAGAACCACGCCGACTCCTGGGTCGACGTGAAGGGCAACGGCTGGACGATCACCGGCAACCGGGGCGTCCGATCGCCGCTCGACGGGTTCCAGACCCACGAGCTGCTCTCCGGCTGGGGCACCGACAACACCTTCACCGACAACCGCGTCGACCTCGGCAACACCGACGGCGTCGCGTTCGCCTTCCGCCCCGTCGAGGGCAACACCGTCTCCTGCGACAACACCGTGGTCGGCTCGAACGAGTTCAGCACCACGAGCTGCACCGACTGACGCACGACGGTCCCCGCGGTCCGTCCGCACCGTCCACACCCATCCCTTCGCGACCCGAGAGCGAGCCTTCCCATGTCTGCTTCCGTCACCCCGATCCCGGCCACCGGGATGCCACCCGTCGTCGACCACCCCCGCCTGACCGTCATCGGCACCGGGTACCTCGGCGCCACCCACGCCGTCTCGATGGCCGTCCTCGGCTACGAGGTCCTCGGCGTCGACGTCGACCCCGCCAAGGTCGAGGCCCTGGTGGCCGGCCGGGTGCCCTTCCACGAACCCGGCCTGCCCGAGCAGCTCGCCGAGGCCCTCGCCTCCGGTCGGCTCCGGTTCACCTCGTCGCTGCGCGAGGCCGCCGAGTTCGGCGACGTGCACTTCGTCTGCGTGGGGACGCCCCAGCAGCGGGGGTCGCACGCCGCCGACCTCGCCTACGTCGACTCGGCCTTCCGCGAGCTCGCGTCGCACATCGACCGGCGTGCGCTCGTCGTGGGGAAGTCGACCGTGCCCGTCGGGACCGCCGAGCGACTCGCGGCGCTCGTCGCGGAGGTGGCGCCGGCCGGCGCCGAGGTCGAGGTCGCCTGGAACCCGGAGTTCCTCCGCGAGGGCTACGCGGTGCAGGACACGCTGCACCCCGACCGGCTGGTGTTCGGCGTGCGGTCGGCGTGGGCGGAGGCCCAGCTGCGGGCAGCGTTCCGACCGATCCTCGACGAGGGGACCCCGCTCGTCGTGGCCGACCTGCCCACGGCGGAGCTCGTCAAGGTCGCTGCCAACTCGTTCCTCGCGACGAAGATCTCCTTCATCAACGCGATGGCCGAGGTCTGCGAGGCGGCCGGGGCGGACGTCAGCGTCCTGGCGAGCGCCCTGTCCCACGACACCCGCATCGGCGGCCGGTTCCTCAAGCCGGGTCTCGGCTTCGGCGGCGGGTGCCTGCCGAAGGACATCCGGGCCTTCTCCGCCCGGGCGCAGGAGCTCGGCGTCGGCCAGGCGGTCCGGTTCCTCGACGAGGTGGACGCGATCAACCTGCGGCGCCGGCAGCGCACCGTGGACCTGGTGACGGAGATGGCCGGTGGATCGGTGGCGGGCAAGCGGATCGCGGCGCTCGGTGCGGCGTTCAAGCCGAACTCCGACGACATCCGCGACGCGCCGGCCCTCGACGTCGCGAGGATGCTGGACGAGGCGGGTGCCGTCGTCACCGTGTACGACCCCGAGGCGATGGCGAACGCCGCACGCTCGTACCCGACCCTGCGGTACGCCGAGTCGCTCACCGCGGCCGTCATCGACGCCGACGTGGTCGTGCTCCTGACCGAGTGGGAGCAGTTCCGCACGGTGGACCCCCACGACCTCGGCGCCCTCGTGCACCACCGACGCATCGTCGACGGCCGGCACGCGCTCGACGCGGACGCCTACCGCGCGGCGGGCTGGGAGCTCCGCGCGCTGGGACGTCCCACGGCGTCGGGCACCGTGGAGATCGCCGTCGACGACCAGGACCGCCTGCAGGCCACCGCCTGACGGCAGGACGTCTCGGTGGGGGTACCGCCGAGGACGCGTCCGGTGCACGACGAGGTACACCGGACGGTGTGGAGGGGCGGCTTCGGGCAGTGCCGCCCCTCCACACAGGGCATGGTCGCCGCCCCGCTCCACCGGGTGGGTCAGGCGCCGAGCAGCCCGGCCGCCTGCCGCACCGCCGTCGGGGCACCGGCGAGGTGCCAGTCGTGCCCGTGCGCCCGGAAGACGGTCGCGACACCGCCGGCACCCTCGACCAGCGCACGCCCCGGGAGCCAGTCCCAGTCGGCGCAGTCCGTCTGCACCCAGAGCCCGATCCGCCCGGCGGCGACGTCCACCATGTCGCACGACCCCGACCCGCTGATCCGCACCGTCGCGGCGGCGGCCAGGAGCCCGGTCATCGGCCCCGTCTCGGCAGCACGCAGGTGGGAGCTGTTGAGGAACGTCGCCACGCTCGTCGCGGCGAGCGCCACGTCCGGCAGCGGCGGCACGTGCTCGCCGTTGCGGGTGGTCGCGCCGTCGGACGCCACCCAGGTCTCGTCGACGGTCGGGCGGCGCACGGCACCGACCCGGAGCACGCCGTCGACCTCGAGCGACACGGCGCTGCACCACGCGGGGAGTCCGGCGACGTAGTTCCAGGTCCCGTCGATCGGGTCGACGGTCCAGCGGCGTCCGCCGGTGCCCTCCGCGCGGGCGCCCTCCTCGCCGAGCACCCCGTCGTCCGGACGGTGCTCGAGCAGCAGCCGGCGGACGAGCTCCTCGGCCGCGCGGTCCGCGGCGGTGACGAGGTCGGCGGCCGAGGTCTTCCGCTCCGCGTCGGTCCCGTCCCGTCGCATGTCGGCTGCGAGCCGCGCGGCGTCGGTCACGAGGGCGGCGGCGAGGATGTGGTCGTCCATCCGGCAACGGTACCGGGGGACGTGCAGCGTCAGGTCGGTGCACGGGAACCGGTCCGCAGCGTCAGGGGACCGTGAGGACCGGCCCACCGCCGCCCGGTCGGTCCCAGTGTGGACGACGTGGACACGTACCGAGACCGACACCCGCACCCCCTCCGCCGCACCGGTTGGCACCCATGGGGGCGGTGCTCCGTGCAGCCCGTCACCCGGGCGCTGTGGAGCGGCCGGACGCTCGAGGTGCACGCACCCGGCACCACCGCCGGTGAGCTCCTGCTGCTCCGGGCGCTCCAGGTCTGGGGCGCTGCCGGCGCACTCGTGGCGGTGGCACTCGTCGTGGCACTGCACCGCGTGCCCGCGCTCGGGGTCGTCGTCGCGGTCCTGGTCTACGCCGCCGGTTTCGTCCTGCTCGTCCGGGCCACCCGGCGGGTCCGCCCAGGCATCCGGACCCTGACGGTGACGGTGTTCCACGGCAACGGTCGGCCGGAGGTGCACGGTGACGTCCGGCTCCTCGAGGCCTCGCTCGACCTGCTCTGCCTGGTCGAGGACGCCGTCCGCCGCGGGCAGGTGTCCCGCGTCGAGTACGAGCAGGTCTGGGGGCAGGTGTGGCGGTCGATGCCAGAGCCGGTGGTCCGTCCCGCCGCTCGGTCGCGGTCCCGCGAAGTCACGCCGCGCCGTCGGTCGCACCGATGAGCGGAACGCTCGCACCCGCGGCGCCCGCGGCGCCCGCGGCGCCCGCGGTACCCGCGGTACGCCGTGCGCCCGCAACGCGCACGGAACCGGCGTCCGGTCCCGACCCGGACGGCGACGACCCGTCGGTGGTCCTCGGCTACGACTGAGTGTGCTGCCCGACCACGAGGCCGTGCAGCGCTGCCCACTGCAGCAGCAGGATCGTCTTGCCGTCGACGATCCGCCCGTCGTCGATCATCGCGAGCGCCTCGGTGGCCGGCAGTTCGAGCACCTCGATGTCCTCGCCCTCGCCCACGAGGCCGCCCCCGACCTCGATGCGGTCAGCGGGGGAGTACTCGGCCACGTAGCAGTGCACCCGCTCGGTCACCGACCCCGGGCTCATGTACGCGGCGGTCACCTCGCGCAGGTCGCCCAGTCGGACCCCGAGCTCCTCGAGCGCCTCGCGCCGGATCGCGGTCTCCGGGTCGTCCTCGTCGAGCAGTCCCGCCGCGACCTCGACCAGCATGCCGTCGGGGTGGTCGTTCACGTAGGCGGGGAAGCGGAACTGCCGCGTGAGCAGCACGGTGCCGCGCGCTCGGTCGACCGGCAGCACGGCCGCGCCGTTGCCGCGGTCGTAGGTCTCGCGCTGCTGGGTGGTCCAGGTGCCGTCGGTCCCGCGGACGTCGAACGTCGTCCGTCGGAGCACGTGCCACCCGTCGGAGGTCACCTCGACGTCCCGCACGACGACGTCCGGGTTGCGGTCGAGGTTCCGTCCGACCCGGTCGAGACCGGTCCGCCCCCTGCTGTCCGGTTCCGTCGTCCCGTACGCCGTCGTCATGCTCCCGACGCTAGCGGACCCCGGTGCCGGCCACGCGACACCTGTCTCCGCCCATCGGACGGGAGGCACGCGGCGGCCCCGCCACGCGCCTCCCGTCCGCCGACATCGACCGTCCACCTCGACCGGCTCCCGTCGTCCCCGTCCGCTCGTTCCGTGCGCCCGGGATCGTCCGCACAACCGGAAGCAGGTCGCGCCACTGAGATCCGTCGCGCGAGCTGCCCCGCGTTGTGCGGCAGCACGCCGCGCAGCCTGTCGCTTCGTGGCCCCACCGGCCGGTGCGCCGCGGCGGGTGCGCTCATCCGTGCAGCCAGTGCGACGGCACCTCGAGCCAGGTCGGCAGGAGCGTCCGCTCGTCCCCGTCCGCCGCGTTGACCTGCGACTGCGTGAGGAGCAGGGCGCCGGACAGGTCGGCACCGGCGAGCCGCGCGCCACGCAGGTCTGCGCCGAGTAGCTCGACTCCGCTGAGGTCCGTCCCACGCAGGTCCGATCCGATGAGCACCGCGTTCCGCAGGCTCGAACCGCGTCGGACCGCTCGCCGCAGGTCGCGGCCGGCGAGGTCCTCGGGCAGGGGTCGTTCGTCGACGTCTTCGTCCGCCGCGGCGAACCGCGCACGGGCCTCGTCGCGCACGGCATCGAGCAGGGGGAGGACAGTGCCACGGAGCGCGCTGAGGTCGAGTGCGGCGAGGGTCGCCGGGTCGCTCCCGGACCGCGCGATGCAGTCGGCAGCCATGGCAGCGGCGTGCTCCGCGGTGTCGGGGTCCCAGCTCCGGTCGGCGACCTCGGTCAGGTACCAGGCGAGTTCGTGCAGCACCCGGACCACCGCGAAAGCGGCGGACATCGCCGGTGCCAGGTCCGGACGCGCGCGCCAGGAGACGCCGCCGAAGACCTCCTGGGTGACGCGCTGACCGGCGCCGGAGCACTCGAAGACGGTGCACCCTCGGAAGCCACGAGGGCGGAGGCGGTCGTGGATGGTGCAGGCGAAGTCGACGCTGAGTTCACCGCAGGGTGTCCCGGCGGGCTTGTCGACGGGGAAGTCCGCCGATCGGGTGAAACCGAGGAGGGTGCAACAGAGCGCGGCGCAACGGGTGCAGTCGGGGCGGAGGTCGGCGCGCGGGTCGACGTCGAGGCATGCGTGGGTCATCAGAAGGTCTTCCTGTGCATCGGGAGGGTGTGCCTGGCCGTCGGGACTCCGTCGAGGAGTCCCGTCCGTGGGCGCAGGCGATCAACTCCGGACGGCGGAGGGCCGGACGGCACACGCTGGGAGAGCGCGTCGTCACTGCACAGGGAGATGTGTCACTGTCGGGCAGTCTACCGCCCGCCGGACGGGAGGCACGGGGCGGCCCCGCCACGCGCCTCCCGTCCGCCGACCGCTACAGGACCGCCTTCGGCACCCGGTGCAGCGTCACCGCACCGACCGCCGCGAAGGGGTGCAGCGGGTCCGGGTCACCGGACCCGGTCGGCCCACCGAGCTTCGAGTCGCCGACGGCACTGAGCACGGCGTAGGCGTCCTCGGCGGTGAAACCGTGGTCCTCGACCAGGAAGGCGAACGCGTCCTCGTACCCGCGCCGCACGCTCTCCTGCACGGGGTCGCCGAGCCCGACGAAGAGCCACGCGTCGTCGGTCTCGATGCGCGGCGCACGGAGCGGTCGGCGGCCCCGCACCAGGTCGACGGACACGATCGCGGTACCCTGCGCCTCGATCGCGACGAACGACGACTCACCCTCGGCCATGATCGCGTGGACGTCCCCGATCGACAGCAGGGCACCGGGGACCCGCACGGGCAGGTACACGGTCGAGCCGGGTCGGGCCTCGGTGACGTCCATGTTCCCGCCCTCGGCGGTCGCGGGCATGATCGTCGAGTTCGTCCCCGACGCCGGCGCCACGCCGATGCACCCGATCATCGGCCGGACCGGGAACGCGTGCCGGTCGGTGACGTGCACGACGCCGTCCTCGATGGGGCAGCGGCGGGCGAAGACGCCCTCGGGCATGACGTGCTGGAGCGCCCCCGACCCGGGCAGCGACACCGACCACCCGTGGGTGGTGAGCTCGATGTCGTGGATGTGCACCGCCAGGGTGTCGCCGGGCTCGGCACCCTCGACCCAGACCGGGCCGGTGACGGGGTTGATCGGTGCCTGCAGCTGCGCGAGGTCGTGGTGCTCGTCGAGCTCGGCGTAGACGGCGTCGGTGGTCTCGAAGCCGATCGTCTCGCCGGTGCCCGGGGTGAGGCGGAGCACCGGGTCCCGGTCCGCGGAGAACCCGGGGCGACCGAGCGTGTTCGGCAGGAAGTGGTCGGGTGTGGTCATCGGCGGTCCTCCGCGGTGGTGGGGGCGGGGTCGACGGACCCCTCGCCCAGTGTGCTCGGTTCTTCCGACCCGACCTCGGTCGAGCGGCCGGTCCGGCGGTAGTACAGGAACACCGCGGCGCCGACGACGAGCCAGACGATGCCGCCGACCTTCGCCTCGACGGCGGCGTTGAGCAGGACGTAGCCGATGATCAGGAAGCCGATGAGCGGCACGACGAGGTGCAGCAGCCAGTTGCGGGACTTCCCCTTCACGACGTGGTGCACGAACACCGACACGTGCAGGAGCATGAAGCCGAACAGGGCGCCGAAGTTCACGAGCGACGAGATGGTGTCGATCTGTCCGACGAAGAACAGCACGAGGATCGCCGAGAGCACCGAGACGACGATGATCGCGTTCTGCGGGACCTGCCGACCGTTGAGCTTGTGGAGGAAGGCCGGCAGCTGCCGGTCGCGGCTCATCGAGAAGAGCAGACGGCTCGTCGCGGCCTGCGCGGCCATGGCGTTCGCGATGCCGACGGCGAGGACGTTGACGGCGAAGAAGGCGGTCGCCCAGCCGCTCGACGACGCCTGCTGGACGATCGAGAAGAAGGCGTTGCCGACCTCGTCGTCCGGGAACGCGTCGCGGCCGGCGGCCAGCGCCGAGGCGAGCCAGGTCTGCAGCACGAACAGGAACGCGACGATGACGAGTGCGAGGACCATCGCCGTACCGGCTCCACCACGGCGGCCGGTGGACTCCTCGGACAGGGTGGAGATGCCGTCGAACCCGAGGAAGCTCAGCACGGCGATCGACAGCGCCGAGGCGATCAGCGGCGCGGAGACCTTCGACGGGTCCCACACCTGGTCGGTGCTGAACGACGCGCCGGGCACGGTCCCGCCGGTCAGCGCGACGATCGCGATGACGACGAAGATCGCCACGAACACCAGCTCGATGAGCAGGAAGACCCGGTTCGCGAGCTTGAGCGACGAGACGCCGAGCAGGTTGATGACCGTGTTGATCGCGACGAAGACGAGCGCCCAGAGCCAGCGGGGCGTGCCGGGGAAGATGCCGACCATGCTCTCGGCCGCGAACACGTAGAGCAGCGTCGGGACCAGCAGGTAGTCGAGCAGGATCGCCCAGCCGGCGAAGAACCCGGCGGTGGGGTGGATGCCGCGGCCGACGTACGAGAACACACTGCCCGCGAGCGGGATGGACTTCGCCATCTGCGCGTACGCGAGTGCGGTGAAGATCATCGCGACGAGGCCGACCAGGTAGACGAGCGGCACCATGCCGCTCGACGCGTTGTAGACGGTGCCGAAGATCGCCCACGGGGCGATCGGCACCATGAAGACGAGCCCGTAGACGAGCAGGTCGGTGGTGGACACGGAGCGCTTGAGCTCCTGCTTGTAGCCGTAGGCCTCGAGCTGCTGCTGCGCGGAGAGCTCGCTGTGCTGCTGCGACATGTCGGTTCCGTTCGGGGAGGGACGGTGCGTGGGAAGGGAAGGGCGGACGGGAGGCGCGTGGCCGGGTGGGCGGCGCTCGTCGGGTCCGGTGGGGCGACGGTCGGGAGGCGCGTGGCGGGGTGGGCACGCGCCTCCCGACCGACGGGTGGTCAGCCGGTGGGCTGGTCGTCGTGCTCGGCGAGGAACGCCGCGATCACGCGGCGGAACTCCTCGGGCTGCTCCAGGTGCGAGCAGTGGCTCGCCCCGGGGAAGACGTGCTGGCGGACGTCGGCGATGTGCTCGACGAACGGCTGCCAGGTGGCGGGTGTCGCCTCGTCGTGCTCACCGGCGACGACGAGGGTCGGGACGGCCACGCGGTCGAGCCGGTCGATCACGGTCCAGTCGCGCATCGTGCCGATGACGTGGAACTCGTTCGGCCCGTTCATCGTGTGGTAGACCGTCGGCTCCTGCTCCATCTGGGCCTCGGAGTCGACGAAGTCCGCCGGCATCGGGACGACCCGGCAGACGTGGCGCTCGTAGAAGACCTGCGTAGCGGCGAGGTACTCGGGGTCGTCGACCGTGCCGGCCTGCTCGTGCTTGGTCAGAGCGTCCTGCACGTCCGCCGGCAGCTGCGCACGGAGTTCGGCGGCGCCGTCGACCCAGAGCTGCATCGACGCGGGGGAGTTGCAGATCGCGAGCGACCGCAGGTGCGCCGGCTGCGTGACGGCGATCTCGGACCCGAGCATGCCGCCCCACGACTGACCGAGGACGTGGTGGTCGCCGAGACCGAGGTGGGCCACGAGGGCGGCGTACTCGTCGACGAAGAGCTGCGGGGTCCAGTACTCCGCCGGGGCGTCCGGTCGGTGGGAGCTGCGACCGCAGCCGAACTGGTCGTGGTGCACGACCGTACGACCGGTCTCGTCGGCGAGGACCGCGAGGTTCCGCAGGTAGTCGTGCGCCATGCCCGGGCCCCCGTGCAGGACCACGAGGGGGAGCGTGCCTGGCGTCGGGGCGTCGGGTTCGGTGATGCGGTACCAGGTCTCGCCGTCCTGGAACGGCATCGTGCCTTCGGTGATGCGGGACATGTCGCACAGCATGGACCCGTGAAAGGTCCCCTGCAATACCTTTTCTCGTCCTTTAACGTGGACGAAACGCAAGGAGGGGGCCGAGTGCCAGATCGCGCGACGGAGACCCGGGTCGACGAGGTCGAGGACCGGCTCGTCACGGCCGTGGCCGTGGGCGAGTACCTGCCCGCGTCGCGGCTGCCACCCGAGCGGGAGCTCGCCGTGCTCCTCGGGGTCGGACGTGTCACGGTGCGCGCGGCCCTCGCACGATTGGTCGACCGGGGCTTGCTCGAGACCCGTCGAGGTCGTGGCGGTGGGACCTTCGTGCGCTCGCAGTGGCCGGACTCGTCCTCCGACGCCGTCGGCCGGACGCTCCTCGCCCGGTGGGCCGGCATCCGCGACACCACGGACGCGATCGCCCTGCTGCACGGCGCGCTCGCCACCGCAGCGGCGGAGCGGATCACCGACGAGGAACGGACGGCGCTGGGCACGCGGCTCGAGGACTTCCGCGCCGCAGCGTCCGGGCTCGAGAAACAGCAGGCGGACGCGGTGCTGCACCGTGCGATCATCGACGCCGCACGCAACCCCGTGCTGGCCGCGGCGCTCGCCGACCTCGAGTCGCAGGTGTCCATCGCGGCGCCCGCGCACCTCTGGGGGAGCGCCGACGGCATGACCGAGATGGAGGAACGCGCGCTCCGCGAGCACGAGGGGCTCGTCGACGCCGTCCGTGACGGCCGTGCAGTCGACGCCGGGGTGCTCGCACGGCGGCACGTCGGGATCGACCTCGAACTCCTGGAGCGGGCGATGCTCCGTGCCGGACAGGTCCCGACCGCCTGACGGCACCCGTCGTGCATGATCGTCGGACGGAGGTGCACGTGGCAGAGATCCTGGTGGTCGAGGACGACCCGGAGATGGGTGCGCTCGTGGAGCGCGGGCTCGTCGGCGAGGGCCACACGGTGACGGTGGTGACCGACGGTGTCGCGGCGCTCGTCACGGCGGCCACGAAGTCGTTCGACGCGGCGGCGATCGACGTCATGCTCCCGGAGATGACGGGCTTCGAGGTCTGTCGACGGCTGCGCGAGACTGGCCAGGACTTCCCGGTCATCCTCGTGACCGCACGGGACGCCGTCGACGACCGGGTCTTCGGGCTCGACGCGGGCGCGGACGACTACCTGACCAAGCCGTTCGCGATCGCCGAGCTGAACGCCCGGATCCGGGCGCAGCTCCGACGACGGGCCGCCGGTGCCGTGACCGTCGTGCAGATCGGCGTCGTCCGGCTCGACACGGTGACCGTGCGGGCGACCGTCGCCGGTCGTGACCTGCCCCTCAGCGTGAAGGAGTTCTCGCTCCTCCGGTTCCTGGCACAGGGGTCACCGGAGACCCGGACCCGAGCGGAGGTGCTGCGGGAGGTCTGGGGGGAGCGCCGAGCACTTCGACCCCACCATCGTCGACCAGTACGTGAGCTACGTCCGCAAGAAGCTGCAGGCATCCGGCGCCGACGTCGTGATCCGGACCGTGCGAGGCGTCGGCTACGCGCTCGATGTCCTGACCGCGCCGTGAGGTGGCTGCGACGGCTGTCCGTCCGGGCACGCATCACGATCGGGAGCGTGCTCGTGGGTGCGGTCGTGCTCACGCTGATCGCCCTCGTGCTCCACGTCGAGGTCCGACAGGCCACGCTGGAGACCGACCGGTCCCTCGCCGCCGGTGACGCGGCACCGTTCGTCTCCGACCTCCGACAGAACCCCGACGAACAACCGGACCGACCGGCCGAGGGCGTCCTCGTCGGGATCCGCTCCTCGACCGGTGCATGGATCGTCGACACGCTGCCGGAGGACCTCCGCCGGGCGCTCCCGGACGGCGTGCCCACGGCGACCACGACCCTGCGGCTCGGTGACGGGCACCGCCAGGCGACGGTCGTCGGTACCCCGGTCGAGAACGACGACGGCAGGTTCGTCGTCTGGGCAGCCCACGACGGTCGTGCCGGGCACGAGACGGTGGAACGCGTCGACCGCTCGCTCGTCGTCGGGACCCTCCTCGCCCTGGTCGCATCAGGACTCGCCGCCTGGTCGCTCTCGACCGTCGCGCTCCGGCCGGTCACACGGATGCGTCGGACCGCCGAGGCGCTCAGCGGCGGCGAGGCGACCGGTCACCTGCCCGTCGGACCGTCGGAGGACGAGCTCGCCGACCTCGCACGGACCCTCAACGCCTTCATCGATCGGCAGCGCGAGAACGCCGCACGCGAGCGCCGGATGGTGTCCGACGCCAGCCACGAGCTCCGGACACCGCTCGCGGCACTGACGGCACGACTCGAGCTCGCGCACCGGTCGTCCGGTGACGCCGTCGCGCTCGAACGTGAGCTGGCGGCCGCCGAGTCCGACGCCGCCCGCCTGACCGCGCTCGCCGAGACGATGCTCGAGCTCAGCCGGCTCGACGAGACCCAGCCCACACCCTCGACCCCGGCGGCCGCGCTCGTGACGGAGCTGATGGGCAGCGTCGATCGTGCACGGGCCCTCGGCGGTACCGGCGGGGTCGACTTCACCGTGGACGTCCCGGACGGCGACGAACGGTACGCGGTCACCCCGGCGGCGTTCGGCAGGATCGTCGACAACCTGGTGGCGAACTCGATCGCAGCGGGCGCTCCCGCGGTCGAGGTCCGCATCGAGCTCGCCCAGCGGGCGGACCGTGCGCTGGACCTGGTGGTGCGCGACGACGGACCCGGGGTGCCGGAGGACTTCCTGCCCCACGCCTTCGACCGCTTCACCCGGGCCGACGACGCCCGCCGGGCCGTCCTCGGCGGCAGCGGTCTCGGCTTGGCACTGGTCCGCGGGATCGCCGAGCGAGCCGGTGGTGACGCCACCCTCGCGAACGCGCCGGAGGGCGGGGCCGTCGCGGTCGTGCGGCTCCCCGCGCGCTGAGGTCCTGGGCCGTTCCTCGTTCGTTCGAGGTCTCGAACGAAGCACAGCGGTGGTTCCGGGCTGCTTCATGGGACCGGTGTCGATGCTGAACGTCACCCGATCACCTGCTGGAGAGGACCGAGACGATGATCGACACCGCTCGCCCCACCCCCCGCGCCGCTTCTGCACCGCCGAGGCGGATCCCGACACCGCCCGCGGAGCCCCTCGAGGTCGCCGCCCGACGTCGACGTCGGGCCGGCCGACGCCGCGCCGCGGTCACCGACCTGCTCGGTGTGCTCGCCTGGGCGTCCGCCGCGTTCGCCGTCGCACTCTGGTTGGCCTCGCCGGGCTCGCACTCGGTGTCGGGCATCGGCGGAGTGCTCACCGACGCCGGAATCGTCGCCGGACTCGTCGCGACCGACCTGGTGCTCGTGATGCTCGTGCTCGCCGCACGCGTGCCCCTGATCGACCGCGTGTTCGGGCAGGACAACGCGATCGCCGTGCACCGGTCACTCGGTGAGCCCGTGCTCTACCTGCTCCTGGCGCACGGTGTCCTGCTGACGCTCGGCTACGGAGCGTCCTCGGGTACCGGCCCGATCGCGGAGACCGTCCAGCTCTTCTCCACGCCGGACATGCCGCTCGCCTACCTGGCCCTCGGGTTGTTCGTCGCCGTCGTGGTGTCGTCCCTGGTCGCGGTTCGACGTCGACTGCCGTACGAGGCATGGCACGTCGTCCACCTGCTCAGCTACGCGGCCGTCCTCGTCGCGCTGCCGCACATGCTCAGCGTCGGCAGCGTCCTCGGACAGGGTACCTGGCAGCGGGTGTACTGGATCGCCGCGTACGTCGTGGCGCTCGGCCTGGTCGTCGTGCACCGCTTCGTGCTGCCGGTGGTCGTGAGCCTGCGGCACCGCATCCGTGTCGTCGCGGTCGAGCCGATCGCGCCCGGGGTCGTGTCGATCCACCTCGCCGGCCGCGACCTCGACCGGCTCGGTGCACGTGGCGGCCAGTACGGGGTCTGGCGGTTCTGGTCGGCACGGACCTGGTGGCACGCCCACCCGGTGTCGTTCTCGGCAGTCCCCGGACGGGACCGCGCCCGGATCACCGTGCGCGACCTCGGAGCGGGCTCCGCGCGCCTCGGCCGCATCCGACCCGGCACCGCCGTCTCGCTCGAGGGCCCGTACGGACTGTTCACCAGCCGCGCACGCACCGCCCCGTACCTCGCGCTCGTCGCGTCGGGCATCGGCATCACGCCCGTCCGTGCACTGCTCGAGGACACCGACCTGCGTCCGGGTGAGGCCACCGTGCTCCTGCGCGGGACCGACGCCGACCAGCAGTACCTCTGGCAGGAAACCGCGGAGCTCGCCGCGGCGACCGGGAGCGCCCTGTTCGCGATGGTGGGTCACCGCGCCCGGTCGCAGGAGAGCTGGATGACCGAGGACGATCTGCGTCGCGGCGTCACCCTCCGATCGGTGTTCCCGCGGTTGCTCGAGTCCGACCTCTACGTCTGCGGCCCACGCGAGTGGTCCGACCTGGTGGTGCGGGAGGCCCGGCTCGCGGGCGTCCCGGAGCACCAGATCCACCAGGAACGGTTCGCGTCGTGAGGGCCCGGGTGGTGGCCGGCGGCGTCGTGTCGTCGGTGGCGGTGCTCGTCATCGGGTGGCAGCTCGGCGGGCAGCCGGCCGTGACGACTCCAGCGCAGGGCACGACCTCCGGGAGCTCGTCGTCGGGCAGCACCGGCACGAGCGGAGGCTCCGGCACGAGCGGGAGTGCGGGCTCGTCGGGCTCGTCCGGCTCCGGCTCGTCGGGCTCCAGCTCCGGCTCGTCGGCATCCCGCTCGACCGGCGCGTCCGTCTCCGGGACCTTCACCGGTGCGGCGGCGCAGACGCGCTACGGCGAGGTCCAGGTGCAGATCACCGTCGCGGACGGCACCATCACCGACGTGACGCCGCTGCACCTGACCGACCACGACGGCCGCTCGGTCGCGATCAGCCAGCAGGCCGCCCCGATCCTCCGGCAGGAGGCGCTGCAGGCCCAGTCGGCACAGATCCAGGCGGTGAGCGGCGCGACGTTCACGAGCGAGGGCTACACCACGTCGCTGCAGTCCGCGATCGATCGGGCCGGCCTGTGAGCGTCCTGACCTTCGAGACCATGGGCACGGTCGTGAGCCTCCGCGGGGCTGCCCCGGAGGCCGCGTCCGCCGTCCAGGCGGTCTTCGCCGGGTACGACCACCGCTACAGCCTCTGGGACCCCGCGTCGGTGCTGAGCCGGATCGCGGCCGGGTGGTTGCGGCTCCCCGATGCCCCCGAGGAGGTCCGCGACGTCTACGCCCTCGCGCTGTCGTGGCGCGACCGGACCGGCGGTGCCTTCACGCCGCACCGCCCGGACGGGGTCGTCGATCTGTCCGGCGTCGTCAAGGCACTCGCGATCCGGGACGCCGGCGAGCTCCTCGACGCCGACTCGAACGACTGGATGCTCAGCGCCGGCGGCGACGTGCTCGTCCGCGGTTCCCACCGTGCCGACGAACCCTGGTCGGTCGGTGTCGTCGATCCGGCGCGGCGGGACACCGTCGTCGGCGTGGTTCGGCTCGACGGCAGCCGTCGCGCGGTGGCGACCTCGGGCACGGCCGAGCGGGGCGAGCACATCTGGCGGCGGAGCGTCCCCACCTTCGTCCAGGCGACGGTGGTGGCCGACGACATCGTGACGGCCGACGTCCTCGCGACGGCGGCCGTCGCGGGGGACGAGGACGACCTCCGGCGCTTGACCGCGGACGGCGACGTCGACGTGCTCGCCTTCGGCGCGGACGGTACGGTCTGGGCGACGCCCGGTGCGGCGCACTGGGTGGGACCGACGGCAGGCGCAGCGCAGGAGGTGGGACCGCTGGAGGACGCGGCGACGGGGCGGACTCAGGCCGGCGTCGACCCCTCGAGCCGCGCCTCCTCGGCGTCGTAGCCCGCGCGGACCTGCCGGAGCACCACGTCGTCGATCTCGTCGTCGTCCCGCAGGCGAAGCAGGGTCGCGGCCTTGTGCCGCACCAGGGCGAGCTCGAGCGCGACCGTCGCGTCGTGGCGTTGCAGGGTCGGGTGGTCCTCGTCGTCCTCCTCCCGCGCCTGGATGACGTCGAGGTGCGCCTCGAGGTCGCGACGGACACGGTCGATCGTCGCTCGGTCGGCGCCGGCCTTCCGCGCCAGCCGGGGGAGTGCGTCGAGGGCCTCCTCGACGGCGGTGCGCTCCGCGTAGCGGCGTTCCTCGCCGACGGACTCGTCCTCGGGGAGCGCTGCACGTCGCAGGACGGCGGGCAGCACGAGCGCCTGGCCGACGACGGTCACGACGACGACGCCGGCGGTCACGAAGACGATGAGGTCCCGTTCCGGGAAGGCCCCGCCCGACTCGAGCGTGCGCGGGACGGCGACGGCCATCGCCAGGGAGACGGCACCGCGGAACCCGGCGAAGCCGCTCACGAGCCGGTCGCGGCGGCCTTCGCGGGGCTCGCCGCCGAAGCGTCGAGTGACGAGCCAGACCGTCCCGCCGATCGTGCCCTCGAAGGCGAAGCGGACGAGGACGAGCACCACGGACACCGCGAGCACGAGGCCGACCCCGGTCCAGAGTTCACGGGCGTCGAGCGCGCGGGCAGCGACCATCGCCTCGATGCCGACGAGCACGAACAGCGCACCGTTCAGCAGGTAGGTCAGGAAGGACCAGAACGCGCGGACCTGCTGGCGGGTCTCCGCCCGGTCGAGCTTCGGCGCAACCTGACTGACGACGATGCCCGCGGCGACGACGGCGAGCACCCCGGACGCACCGATCGCCTCGGCACCGAGGAAGGCTGCGAAGGGGACGAGCAGCGTGACGAGGTTCTCGAGGACGACCGTGTCGACCCGCCGCAGCACGAGGGAGCCGAGCCAGGCGGCGAGGAGCCCGGCCGCGACCCCGCCGACGTACGACAGGACGAGCATGCCGGACACGCTCCAGAAGGTGAGCTCCTGGGTACCGACGGTGACGGCGACCGCGATGCCGTAGACGACCAGGGTCGTGCCGTCGTTGACCAGGCTCTCCGCACGGAGCACGGTGACGTTGCGGCGGGGCAGCATCCTCGTGAGCACGCCGACGGCGGTGGCATCGGTCGGGGCGACCGCTGCGCCGAGCACCCACGCCGGCCCCCACGGCATCCCGAGCAGGTGCAGCAGCGTGGCGACGACGCCGGCGGTCGCGACGACGAGGACCGTGCCCATGAGGACGATCCCGCGCAGGTTCTTCCGGATCTCGCGGAGCGAGGTGGTCAGGCTCTCCCAGTAGAGCAGCGCGGGGAGGAACAGCAGCAGGACGGCGTCCGCCGGTAGCTCGACCCGGCCGAACGTGGGGACGAAGGCGAGCAGCGCGCCGATGACGAGCAGGAGCACGGGTGGTGCGATCCTGATCCGGTCGGCGACGGCAGCCGTCACGGCGATGGCGAGCCCGAGGGCCACCACCAGTTCTGGACCGAGCACGTGTCTCCTCGCGGTTCGTCGGACGCGTCAGTCAACGCCGGACGGGCTGCGCGCCCTTCCCGTTCCGCGCACTGCGACGAGCTCGCCCGCTTCCACGAGCCAGCGCGAGATCCGGCGCGCTTTCGAATACTGCGGATAGGATTCGTCCATGGCGACCTCGACTCCTCCACGTGCCCGGGACGCCGCCGCCCGCACGTACTTCCCGACCGACGACACCAGGGACGACCTCGTCGACTTCGCGAGGCTCCTCCACGAGAGCTCGGTCGCGCCGCACGCGGGTGCGGCACTCCGCGCACCCGACGGGTCGGAGCGCCCCATCCCGGAGGAGCTCTACGCGATCCTCGAGCAGGTTGCGGACGCACTCGCCAACGGGAGCGGCGTCACGGTCGCGCCGAACGACATGCAGATGACCACGCAACAGGCTGCCGACTTCCTCGGCGTCTCGCGGCCGACCTTGATCAAGTACCTCGAGGACGGCACGATCCCCTTCGACAAGCGTGGTCGTCATCGCCGGGTCCTCCTCCGCGATGTCGTCGCGTTCCAGGAGGAGTTCCGCGTCAGCCGACGAGCGGCACTCAGGGAGATGGCTCGCGGGACGCAAGCGCTGGAGCGACAGCAGGCGGCCTCGGCAGGAGCCTGAACGATGGCGTTCCCCGCCTTCTTCGACGCCTGCACGCTGTACGGGATCCGGCTCACGGACCTGATCCTCCGGCTCGCGGATGCGGGAGCGTTCCGACCGCTCTGGTCGGACGAGGTCCTCGACGAGGTGCGCAGGAACGTCGTCGGCGCTGGCGTCGACCCGTCCGGTATCGACGCTCGGATCGATGCCATGCAGACGTACTTCCCCGACGCGACGGTGACCGGGTACGAAGCGCTCACGGCGGCGATGACCTGCGATCCGAAGGACCGACACGTCCTGGCCGCCGCGGTCCGGTCGAAGGCCGACGTCCTCGTGACGTTCAACCTCAGGGACTTCCCCGGTGCGTCCCTCGAGCCGTTCGACGTCGAGGTCGTGCACCCGGACGACTTCCTCCTCGATCAACTCGACCTGTTCCCCGGCGTCGTGACGAGGGTTCTGCGAGAACTGACGGAGGACTACATCGACCCACCGCTCACGATCGACGACGTGCTCGAAGATCTCCGTCGCGCCGGGGTACCACGGTTCGCATCGGACGCGCGGCGCTACCTGTGACCAGCCTGCTCCCCGCTCGAGCGCTCACCGACCAGAGCGGCTAGCGTGCTCTCGTGTGGAGGATCGGTCAGGGGTCGCAGCTCCGCGGAGGACGGTGGTGCTGAGGCCTCGTCGTCTGTCCGCTGTCGCGCTCGTCGTCACTGCTGCCGTCGTGCTGCTGTCGGGCTGTGTCGGTCAGCCACCCGGCACCGCAGGCGACGTCGTCGGGTCTCCGGCCCCGGGTCGCGCCGACGTGCAGCACGACGGGCCCGAGCCGACCGCGATGCACCTCGAGGACGGCGTCGAGGTCTGGGACCTCACCGGCACACCGAGCGTCGAGACGTTCGGCGTCGACACCGACGGTGGGTCACCGGTCCGGAACGCGGTCGCTGCCTACAGTTCCACGACCGATCGACCAGCTCGCTTCCTCCTGCCGGGGGACCGGGTCGTCGACCTGCCGGTCGGCGAGGTGATCGTGACCGTCGACGACTTCCCGGACGGGCTGACGGACTCCACCGGGCAGGTCATCACAGCACCCGGTCGGTCGTTCGTCCTGCAGGTCGAGGGACCGTCGACGTCCGGAGCAGCGGCAGGGGTCGAGGCGTACCGCCAGGCACTCGACGCGGCAGACCTGCCGACCAGCGGCGCGGACGAGTTGCAGGACAAGGTGGACTCGGTCCCCTCGATCGATCCGACGGAGACGAGCGGGCGGCTGGGAGCGAGCACCGACGTACCGGTGCCGGACGGGATGTCCGCGTCGCTGAGCTCGCGGTTCCGTCCGTCGGACACGACGCCGACGTTCCGGATGCAGTTCTTCGTGTCGTGGGCGCCGGTGCCCATCCCCTGAGGCACGCAGCGGCGACGGCTGGGCCGCGAGCCTGCGCTCAGCTGCCGAGTCCGGCGACCAGGTTGATCACGCTGGCGATCACCACCGTGCCGAAGAAGAACGACAGGAGCGCGTGTCGCAGGGTCGTCGCCCGGATGGTGCTCGACGTGATCGTGGTGTCCGACACCTGGTAGGTCATGCCGACCGTGATGGCAAAGTACGCGAAGTCCGTGTAGCGCGGTGGTTCCGGCTGGTTGAAGTCCACCCCGCCGGGCGTCCCGCTGTAGTAGAGCTCGGCGTACCGCAGCGTGAAGAGTGTCTGCACGAGCAGCCAGGACAGCAGGACGCTCACGACACCGAGCGCGGCCGCCAGGTCCTGCGCCGTCCCGTGCAGCCCCCGCGCGGTGCTCAGCACGACGAGGATCGCGACGACGCTCGCCGCGGACGCGCCCACGAGCAACAGGTCGGACGCCGTCCGCTGCGGGTCCTCGCGAGCAGCCCACCGGGCCGTGCGGTCCGCGTCGGCACGGAGCAGCGGGAACGCCGTCACGACGTACACGGCACAGGCCGCGGCCCAGCCGACGGAGGCCGCCCAGCGGGGGCCCACGGTCAGGGCCGTGACGACGGCGACGACCAGCCCCACTGAGACCATCGACACGAGACGGTGACGGTAGCGAGGGGACCGGCCGATGCGCGGGTCCACGGGTGTGCTCATGCTGCTCAGCATGCTGACCGGAACCGTCAGGGCGCCCGGACACCGCGTACCGGCGCTGAGCGTGCACGCAGGGCACCGTCGAGCGACGACGCACCGACGACCGTCGCGGTCCGAGGCGGGTCGGTCAGCCGGCCACCGTCCGCCTCCGCAGCCGCCGCGCCCACGCCCGCCACGGCAGCGAGGTCGCCAGCGCGAGCCCGATCACGACGGTGCCGAACCACGCAACGACCGCCCCCGGGACGGGCACGAGCAGGCTGGTCCAGAGCAGCACGGCGAGGACGCCGAGGACGTACGCGGCCCCGGCCTTCAGGTACCGGAGGCGCTTGAGCGTCGCCGCTTGGTCCAGGCGCGAGGTCGTCCGGGCGAGGAACACTGCGCCGACGGCGATGGCAGCGACCGCGAGCGCTGCCTGCTCGAGCGCACCGAGCCCGTCGGCGCCGAGCAGTCCCGACCCCGACAGGCTGTACACGCCGTCGAGGATCTCGAACAGCATGAAGACCACGAGCCCACGCTCGAACACGACCGTCGACGCGTACACGTGGATCCGCCACGAACCGCGCGTCCCGACCGCTCCGGTCCCCGTGCCGTCGACGCCCCGGAGCGCCCAGCGCGCGATGCGCTTCGACGTCAGGTACGCCGTGACACCGGCCGCACCACCGAGGGCGACCGGCAGCACCGTGCCGGGCGCCCAGGCGTCCTGCTGCCCGACGAGGACGGTGGTCACGAGCACGCCGGTCGCCGCGGTGACCACGGACCAGACGCGTGGCCGGGCGACGCGGGCGAGTCGCGCCTCCAGACCGCCCAGCCATGACCGTCGTGTCAGACGGTCGGTGTTGAACAGGTACTCGGCGAAGACCAGCCAGATGAAGGCCGCGCCGAAGGCGGCCAGTGCGGGCCGGACCTCCGCGAGGTGCGCGGAGAACGAGCCTGGGGCGAACACCGCCTCGTCGACGGCGGTCGCGGGGTCCGTCGCCCCGCCGACGGCGACGGCCGCCGGCGGCAGGAGCAGGCGCATGGCGAGCACGCCGGCGACGATGCCGAGGGAGAGGAAGAGCCGCCGGGCGGGGGAGTGCAAGCGACCCGCGATGCCGGCCATCGGCACCGACGAGTCGGCGGCCATCGCGATCTCGAGGACGGCGAGCGCTGCGAACGCCAGGGCGGCTGCCGGGCCGAACGCGATCCACGCGACAGCAGCGGCAGCCGCGGTGAGGAGGAGCGGGACGGTCAGGAGCGATCTCGTGGCCATGTCCCCATGCAGCACCGGTCGTCTGGATCGCGCGTCCGTCCCGACTGGCAGACGCCCTGGAGGCACCGGTGCGTTGGTCGGGACGGGTGACGGCCCGTCCCCACTTGCGGGGACGGGCCGTCGGGTCCGGTGATCGCTGGGTCGCCGCCGCGGCCGTGACCTCAGTCGTGGAACGTCTCGATCGACGCGCCGAGCGAGTTGAGACGCTCCTGCAGCTGCTCGTAGCCGCGGGCGATGATGCCGACGTTCCGCAGGACGCTCTCGCCCTTCGCCGCGAGCATCGCCAGCAGGATGACGACGGCGGGACGCAGTGCCGGCGGGCAGCTGACCTCGGCACCCGAGAAGTGCGTCGGGCCGGTGACGTCGAGGCGGTGCGGGTCGCGCAGGGTCACGCTCGCGCCGAGGCGGGTGAGGTCGAGCAGGTGGATCGCCCGACCCTCGTACACCCAGTCGTGCACGAGCGTGGTGCCCTCGGCCATCGCCGCGATGACGACGAAGAACGGCAGGTTGTCGATGTTGAGGCCCGGGAACGGCATCGCGTGGATCTTGTCGATCGGCGCGTGCAGCTCGGACGGGTGCACCGTGACGTCGACCAGCCGGGTGCGACCGTTCGCGGCGGCGTACTCGTCGCTGACGTCGAAGCGCAGGCCCATCTCGGCCAGGGTCGCCAGCTCGATCTCGAGGAACTCGATCGGCGCACGGGTCACCGTGAGGGTCGACTCGGTGACGATGCCCGCGGTCAGCAGGCTCATCGCCTCGACCGGGTCCTCGCTCGGCCAGTAGTCGACGACCTCGTCGATCCGGCTCTTGCCGGTGATGCGGAGCGTCGTTGAGCCGATGCCCTCGATCTGCACCCCGAGGAGCTCGAGGAAGAAGCAGAGGTCCTGCACCATGTAGTTGGGGCTGGCGTTGCGGATCGTCGTGACGCCGTCGCGAGCGGCCGCGGCGAGGATCGCGTTCTCGGTGACGGTGTCGCCGCGCTCGGTCAGCACGACGGACTTCGTCGGCACCTCGGTGTTCGCGACGTCGACCTCGTACCAGCCGGAGGTTGCCTCGACGTCGACGCCGAACGGGCGGAGTGCGATGAGGTGCGGCTCGACCGTGCGGGTGCCGAGGTCGCAGCCGCCGGCGTAGGGCAGGCGGAACGAGCCGTAGCGGCCGCTGAGCGGACCGAGGAACATGAGCACACTGCGCGTGCGGCGCGCCGCGTCGGCGTCGATCGCGTCGAGGTGCAGGTCGGACGGCGCGACGATCTCGAGCACCTCGCCGTCCTCGGACCACGTGACGGTCGCGCCGAGGGAGCGGAGCACGTCGATGATGCGGTCGACCTCGACGATGCGGGCGACCTTGTGCAGGCGGGTGACCCCGCGGTTGAGCAGGGACGCGCAGAGCAGCGCGACCGCGGCGTTCTTGCTCGAGTTCACCGCGATCGAACCGCTGAGCTTCCGACCGCCCTGCACACGCAGGTGCGCGCGCTGCGGGGCGCCGCCGATGGACACGATCTGCTGGTCGAGGGCGTCGCTGATGCGCGTGAGCATCTCGAGCGACAGGTTCTGGCCGCCCTGCTCGATGCGGTTGATCGCGCTCTGGCTCGTCCCGACACGTTCGGCGAGCTGGGACTGGGTCATGCTGCGACCCTTGCGGGCGCCCCGGATCAGGGCGCCGACCTCGCGCAGCGGAGCGGCGGGCGAGGAGCTGGCCGGTTCGGCGGGCGTGACGACGGTGGTGGTGTCGGACATGGACGTCACGGTAACACGCTCATGAGATAAAACAGGGGACTTCATGCGGCCGATTCGCAGGATCGGATCGGGAATAACTCGTTCATGAGAACTCAGGCACGGAACCAGCCGTTCTGCCCGTTGTCCCACTCCCACGTGGTCGAGGCGCCGAGCGCCGGTCGAGGGTCGCGGAGCCAGACGGTCGTGTCCGGCGTCCATCCCGCGATCACGCTCGCCGTCGTGTCGTCGATCGGTACCGCGGTGCCGGAGGCGCGGAGCCACCCCCGCAGCGTCAGGTGGACCGCGTCGAAGCGCTCGGCGAGTGCGGCCCAGTCCGGCACCACCCAGGCGCCGTCGCGCCCGGTCGCCTGGTACCAGTCGTGTCGCCGGGTCGTGGCCGTCACGTCGATCGATGCCGCGCGGCACAGGGCGGACCAGTCCTCGGCGTCGTCGACGACCGCGGTCCGCGTGGACGCATCAACGAGGGCGGGAGCGACCTCGGCGCGCTCCCAGCCGGTGTGGTCCTCGACCGCCCAGAGGCCGAGCGGACCGCGGCCGTCCCGCTCGGTGGTGGTGTCGAGGAGGCCGCTGGGCGGCGTCGTCCACCAGGTGCCGCTGATCGGGGCGTCCACCGGGTCGTCGAGCCCGTGCGAGCGCTCACCCAGCAGTTCGTCCCGCCACTCGGTGAGCACCTGCCCAGCCGGGCGTGCGGGAGCGTCGAATCCGGGCGTGTCCGGTGTGACGGACCACTGCCGCACGGACGGGACGGGACCGGACAGCGCCTGCACGCCGGGAGCCGCCGCGACCGTCGCAGCGATCCGCTCGAGCAGCGACCGGGGGACGACCGTCGCGAGCAGGACGTCCTCGGCGTCCGGCCCCTGCCACCACCTCGCCGACTCCGCCACGCGGCCGAGTGCCACGAGCGCCTGGTCGAGCGTGGCCGACGAGGGGTCGGCGGCGCCGAACAGGGCCTCGACCGCGGCCACGATGCGGTCGTCCGAGGGCGCCGGGCGCGGGACCGACGACCCGGGCCCGAAGAGCGACACGCGCTCACCACGTCGGACGGAGATCCAGTACGACGCCCAGAAGAGCGTGTCGTCGTCCGGCTCCTCCCGGACCGTGGCGAGCACGACCTCCCAGCAGAAGCGCCGACCACGCGGTCCGACCAGCAGGTCCTCGACGATGGTCACCGCGCCAGGCTAACGGGGCACTGCTCGCCGCCGATAGGCACCGCTGCACACCCACGGACGGGTCTGCATCCCGCCCCACGGACGGCGGCGGGACGATCGAGAACCAGGACGGGCCATGATCGTCGTCACACGACTCAACGGCAGCGCATTCGCTGTCAACCCCGACCTCGTGGAGCGCATCCAGGAGACGCCGGACACGACGCTCATCATGGTCGACGGCGCCAAGTACATCGTCCGCGAGTCCATGGCCGAGGTCATCGGCCTCGTCGCCGCCTACCGCGCCCGGATCGTCGGCATGGCCTACGGCACCGACACCGCGACGACCGCGACCGGACCGCAGCCCACGCTCGCCCCGGTCGCGCCGCTCGCCGCCGGACGCAGGGACGGGGGTCGCTGACGTGGACATCGCAACGATCGTCGGCATCCTCCTCGCCTTCGGCGCCCTGTTCGGCATGGCGCAGATGGAGCACGTCGAGATGGCGGGCCTCTTCCTGCCCGCGCCGATGCTCCTCGTCTTCGTCGCCACCATCGGGTGCGGCGTCGCGAGCACGACCATGAAGGACGCCCTCGCCGCCTTCAGGACCGTCCCGAAGGCGTTCACCGGCAAGGTGACCCCGCCGCAGACCGTGATCGACGACGTCGTCGGGCTCGCAGAGACCGCTCGGGCCAACGGCCTGCTGGCGCTCGAGCAGGAGGCCGACAAGCACGACGACCCGTTCATGAAGAAGGCCCTGCAGAACATCGCCGACGGCACCGACGGTGACGAGCTCCGGATCCTGCTCGAGGACGAGATCGAGTCGAACGCGGCGCCGATGCGGAGCGCGAGCGCGTTCTTCATGGGCCTCGGCGGCTTCGCCCCGACGGTCGGCATCATCGGCACGGTGGTCTCGCTGACCCACGTGCTGGCGAACCTCGGCAAGCCCGACGAGCTCGGCCCGCTCATCGCGAGCGCGTTCGTCGCGACGCTCTGGGGCCTGCTCACCGCGAACTTCCTCTGGCTGCCGTTCGGCGGCAAGCTCCGCAAGCTCGCGCAGCTCGAGGCCGACCGGCAGACCCTGCTCATGGAGGGACTGCTCGCGGTGCAGGCCGGCAGCCAGCCCCGACTGCTCGGTGAGCGCCTGACCGCGATGGTGCCGCCCGCCGCGCGCGGTGCCGGTGGCAAGGGCGGGAAGGCCGCGAAGGCCACCGCCGACGACCAGCAGCTGGCGGCCTGACCGTGAGCGCGAACCCTCGCGGGCGCGGGCGCGGCCGGAAGAAGGGCGGCCACGACGAGGCCGAGCACCCCGACGAGCGCTGGATGGCGTCGTACATGGACATGATCACGGTGCTCATGTGCATGTTCCTGGTGCTCTTCGCGATGTCGTCGGTGGACCAGGAGAAGTACATCGCGCTGAAGAACTCGCTCGCGACGGGGTTCGGCGAGGTCAAGTCCGAGAAGGTCGACACCGCCTCGGGCACGATCGTGTCGAAGTCCCAGGTGACGAAGGACGGCAAGGGGTACGCGACGGACAAGTCCGACGCCGACCACTCGACCGCCGCGTCCGGCGCCGACGACACGAACGTCGACCCGGCGTCGACCGCGGTGCCCCCGGTGGCCTCGAAGGCCGACCTGGCCGCGGCGCAGCGCGAGCTCGACGATCTCAAGGCCATCGAGGCGGCGATCCAGGGGAACCTCGACCAGGCGGGAGAGTCGTCCAAGGTGCAGTTCGCCGTCGACGACCGCGGTCTGACCGTCCGGCTCGTCGGCAGCGAGACCTACTTCGCGACGAACAGCGCCGACCTGTCCGACCAGGCCCGCCGGATCATGGACGCCATCGCCCCGGTCCTGAAGACCAGCGGACACGACGTCAGCGTCGAGGGCCACGCCGACCAGCGGAACTCCACCGCCCCGTACGCGACGAACTGGGAGCTCAGTGCCGCCCGTGCCACCGGGGTGCTCCGCGACCTGGTCGAGCGCGGCGGGATGCCGGCGGACCACGTGCAGAGCGTCGGGTTCGGCTCGAGCCGCCCGCTCGCCAAGGGTGCCAGCGATGCGGACAACACGCTGAACCGACGGGTCGACATCGTGGTGCTGTCGAACGAGGACCAGGACGTCAGCAAGCTGATGCCCGCCCTCGCGACCGCGCAGGACGGAGCACGCCAGGGCTAGACCCCCAGCGCCCCAGAACGGGGCACAGCGCTGACGCCCGCCCGTCGTCGGCCGACAGACGCACCCGTGACCGAGACCCTGCCCGCGCCCGAGGTGTACGACTTCGCGCGCCCGTCGACGCTCGCCCGCGAGCACGCACGGGTCCTCGAGCTCGCCTTCGAGACGTTCGCGCGGCAGTGGGGCACGCAGCTCACCGCGAAGGTGCGCGCTGTCAGCCAGGTCACCTGCGAGCAGGTCTCGATGACGACGTACGACGAGTACGCCGCGTCCCTGCCCGCCCTGACCGGCATGGTCCTGCTGCCGATCGCCGACACCGCACCGAAGGGCGTGCTCCAGGTCCCGCTCGACGCCGCGCTGACGTGGGTGTCGCACGCCCTCGGTGCCTCGAAGCCGCTGCCGACCCCGGAGCGCACCTTCACGCCCATCGAGCAGGCGCTCGTGCGGAAGATCGTCGAGGACGCCCTCGACGACCTCCGCTACTCGTTCGGCGGGCTCCTCGCGCACGAGGTCACGACCGGCGGCTTCCAGTTCAACAGCCAGTTCGCCCAGGCCGCGCAGAAGGGCGACCTGATGATCGTCGCCGCGTTCTCGATCCGGGTCGGTGACCGGGTCGCCCCCGGCACGCTCGCGCTGCCCGCCGAGGCGGTGCTGCCGCAGCTCGGCGAGGACACCTCCAGCGTCTCCGCCGCCGACGCCCGCGCCCTGCTCGACGCCCAGCTCGCGAACGTCCCGGTCGGCGTCAGCCTGCACTTCGCCCCCGCCGCCGTGCTGCCCACGCAGGTGCTCCGGTTGGCCGTCGGCGACGTCCTGCCGCTGCCGCACCCGCAGCACCGCCCCCTCACCATCGCGGTCGACGGCGAACCCGTCGGCACCGCGGCCGTCGGCGCGAACGGGTCGCGCCTGGCCGGCATCGTCGTCACCACCACCGATCCGGAGCAGCACGCATGAGCGCCACCACCACCCTCCACGCCACCGCTGCCGACCAGCTCGCCGCGCAGCTCCCGACGGCCGCACCCCTGACCGCCGTGCCCCTGCCGGGAGGCGCGACCCCGGTCGTCCTCGAGGCCGCGGTCGACGGCGTGGTCGCGTCCTTCGTCGGCGGGCTCTCCGCGGATCTCGCGCTGGTCCTCACCGACCTCGGCGCCGTCGTCGCGGCGGGGGGCGCCGACGCCGGTCTGGTCGACGTCACCGACGTGCTCCGTCCGTCGCTCGAGGCGGCGGCCACCGTGCTCGGCGTCGGCGTGCTCGGCGACGCGCGCCGCGAGTCCGCTGCGTCCCTCTTCGCCGACCCGGAGACGGTCGTCTTCGAGCTCACCGCCGGCGGGGTCCCCGGCGGCTGGTTCGGCCTGCGCGTCCGCGAGAACGGCACGGTCTCTGCACCGCTCGTCGCCGGCGCGGTCCCCGCCGGCAACCTCGGCCGCATCAACAACGTCGAGATGACCCTGACCGTCGAGATCGGCCGCACCCGGATGTCGGTGCGCGACGTGCTCGGCATGGAGCCCGGTGCGGTGGTCGAGCTCGACCGCAGTGCCGGCGCCCCCGCCGACGTGCTGCTCAACGGTCGGCTGATCGCCCACGGCGAGGTGGTCGTCGTCGACCAGGACTACGCGGTCCGCATCACCAGGATCCTCGACGTCGCCGAGGCGGTCTGACCGGTGGACACCCTCTGGATGACCCTCCGGGTCGCCGTGTCGCTCGGCGTCGTGCTCGCCCTGATGTGGGTGCTGCACCGCCGTGCGACGAAGGGCGGACTCGGAGCCGCGAAGGCCCGCGGACGCCGCTCCGCCGCGATAGAGGTCGTCGGCCGCCAGGGGATCGGCGGCAAGGCGAGCGTCGTCGTCGTGGACGTCGAGGGCGAGCGTCTCGTGCTCGGTGTGTCCGAGCAGAGCGTGTCGCTGCTCCGGAGCGCCCCGACGCCCGCGCCCGAGCTGGCCATCGTGACCGGACCCGTGGTCCTGCCGACCGAGCCGCGCACGCCGGCGCCGGCCACGACCGCGGACCGGTTCCGCGCGGAGCTGGAGCGGCAGGGGCACGCGACCACGGGCCTCCCGGCCGGCACGCCCACCGCGAGCGCGACCGGCACCGCGACGGACACCGCGACGGGCACTGCCGCGACGGGCACGACCGTGACGCCGCTCCCGATGCGGCCCCGTGGCAGCGCCCGGCGGCCCGCACGCACCGTCGTGCCGACCGCGCAGCAGCTGCAGGGCTCCGTCCTGTCCGCCGACACGTGGCGGCAGGCCGCGGCCGCGCTCCGGGGCCGGCGGGCCGGGTGACGGCCGCGCTCCGGACCGGCCGCACCGCCACCCTCGTCGTCCTCGGCCTGGCGACGGTCGCCGGCCTCGTGTTCCTCACCGCCACCGGCGCGCACGCCGTCGGCGTGACGGAGCCGACCGCCCCGGCGACCCCGACCGCACCCGCCAGCGGCGACTTCAGCGTCAGCGTGAACGGTCCCGACGGCACGCCGTCCTCGGCGATCGTCACGCTCCTCGGCATCACCCTGCTCAGCGTCGCACCGGCGCTGCTGCTCATGATGACGTCGTTCACGAAGATCTTCGTGGTGCTCGCGATGACCCGGAACGCCCTCGGGCTCCAGGGCATCCCGCCGAACCAGGTCATCGCCGGACTCGCACTGTTCCTGTCGCTCTTCGTGATGGCCCCGGTGCTCGGGCACATCAACGACGACGCGCTGCAGCCCTACCTGGCCGGGCACATCGACTTCGCGAAGGCGGTCGAGGTCGGCACGAAGCCGCTGCGGACGTTCATGCTGCACCAGACGCGCGAGGAGGACGTCGCGCTCATCACGCGCGCCGCCGGGCAGGCGAACCCGAAGGACCTCGACGCCGTGCCCATGACGACCGTCATCCCGGCGTTCGTGATCTCCGAGCTCCGGAGCGCCTTCATCATCGGGTTCGTCATCTTCATCCCGTTCCTGGTCATCGACCTCGTCGTGTCCGCCGCGCTCATGTCGATGGGCATGATGATGCTGCCGCCGGTCATGATCTCGCTGCCGTTCAAGATCCTGCTGTTCGTCCTCGTCGACGGGTGGGGGCTCATCATCACGTCCCTCATCGAGAGCTACCAGGTGGTGCACTGATGAACCAGCAGGCGGTCATCGACCTGACCCTCCAGGCGCTCGTGGTCGCGGGCAAGCTCGCCGCACCGGTGCTCGTGACGTCCCTCGTCGTCGGCTTCGCGATCTCGCTGTTCCAGTCGGTGACGCAGATCCAGGAGGTGACGCTCTCGTTCGTGCCGAAGGCCGTCGCCGTGGCGATCGCACTGGTCGTCTGCGGCAACTGGATGATCGCCGAGATGATCGCGTTCACCCACGCCGCGTTCGACATGATCCCGAAGCTCCTCGGGACCTAGCCGTGGACCTCGCCATCGACGCCGACCAGCTCGAAGCCACCATGCTCGCCGGGGTCCGACTCGTCGCCTTCTTCGTGATCGCGCCACCGTTCGCGTACAGGGCGTTCCCCGGCACGGTGAAGGTGATCCTCGGGCTCGGCCTGGCGATCGGCGTCGCACCGCGGGTCGGTCTCGGGTACACCGCGCTCGACACCGGCGGGTTCCTGCTCGCCCTGCTCACCCAGCTGCTCGTCGGGTTGGGCCTCGGCTTCCTCGTCTACCTGGTGTTCGCCGCCGTGCAGTCGGCCGGTGGGCTGATCGACCTGTTCGGCGGCTTCACCCTGGCGCAGGCGTACGACCCGCAGTCCCAGGTGAACGGCGCCCAGTTCACCCGGCTGTTCCAGATGGCGTCGCTGGCACTGCTCTTCGCCAGCGGTGGGTACCAGCTCATCGTCGCCGGGCTCGTCCGGTCCTTCGACGCGGTGCCGCTCGTCGCCGCGGACGGGTCGCCCGGAACCCTCGCGATGGGCGGCTTCGCATCGGTCCTGGTGCACGCCGCGTCGCAGATGTTCCTCGCGGCGCTGCAGATCGCCGGGCCGCTCGTCGTCGTGCTCTTCCTCGCCGACGTCGGCCTCGGGCTCCTCACCCGCGTCGCGCCGGCGCTCAACGCGTTCCAGCTGGGCTTCCCGATCAAGATCGGGCTCACGGTCGTCTTCGCAGGCGCGCTCTTCATGGCCCTGCCGGCCGTCGTGTCGTCCCTGACCGGCGACGCGGTCGCCGCGATCACCGGGCGGGGGTGAGGCGACGTGTCCGACGGAGGGAGCGGGGAACGCTCCGAGAAGGCCACCCAGAAGCGGATGCAGGAGGTGCACCGCAAGGGGCAGCTCGGCCGGTCGCAGGACCTCGGCGCCTGGATCGGCATCGCGATGGCGGCACTCGTCATGCCCGCCGCGATCGGCAACGCCGCGGGTGCGGGAGAGCAGCAGCTCCGCGTCGTGCAGCACGTCATCGCCGACCCGACGATCCCCGCGGTCCGGCAGGCACTGTCCGATGCCCTCGGGTCCGTCGCCGCGACCGTGGGCCCGATGCTCGCCGTCGTCGCGGTCGCCGTCGCCGCCGTGTCGGTCGCGCAGGGCGGCGTGCACTTCCGACGGATGACCCCGCAGCCCGACCACTTCGACCCGGTCGCCGGGTTCAAGCGGGTCTTCGGCGTGCAGGCGCTGTGGAACGGCGTGAAGGCGCTCCTCAAGACCGCCGTCGTCGGCCTCGTCCTCTGGTTCGCCGTGCAGTCGCTCGTGCCCGTCCTGATGACGAGCGGCTCGCTGCCGCTGTCCTCCGTGCTCGACGCGGCGCGCGAGGGCACCGGCACCCTGCTCCGTGCCGCCGTCGCCGCCGGGCTCGTGCTCGCCGCGGTCGACGTCCTGGTGGTCGTGCGCCGCAACCGGAAGCGCACGATGATGACCAAGCAGGAGGTCAAGGACGAGGCGAAGCGCACCGACGGCGACCCGCTCGTCAAGGGGCAGCGCCGGTCCCGCCAGCTCGCGATGAGCCGGAACCGGATGATCGCGGCGGTCGGGGACGCCGACGTCGTCATGACCAACCCGACGCACTACGCGGTCGCGCTCCGCTACGAGCCCGGGAAGTCCGCGCCCCGGGTGGTCGCGAAGGGCGCCGGGCCCGTGGCAGACGTCATCCGGTCCACCGCCGAGGCGTCCCGCGTGCCGATCGTCCGTGACGTCCCGCTCACCCGGGCGCTGCACGCGGCCTGCGAGCTCGGGCAGGAGGTCCCGGTCGACCTCTACACGCCGGTCGCGCGGGTGCTCTCGTTCGTCATGGCACTCCGGGCCCGCGGTGCCGCCGCCGGCACGCACGCGGCGCCGACACCGACCACCGCCGACGAGGTCGCGACCGTCCTCGACCCCACCACGCTCACCGGCGACGCCCGACCTCGGCGCCTCCGCACCCGTCCGTCCACCACCGAAGGGGCACCCGCATGAACCGCAAGGACCTGCCCAAGCTCGCCGTCCCGGTCTTCATCGTCGGCATCGTCCTGCTGCTGATCCTGCCCGTGCCGTCGTTCCTGCTCGACGTGCTCATCATCCTGAACATCCTGCTGGCGCTGGTGATCCTGCTCACGACGCTGTTCGTGAAGAAGCCGCTCGACTTCTCGGTGTTCCCGTCGCTGCTCCTCGTCGCGACGCTCTTCCGGCTGGGGCTCAACGTGGCGTCGACGCGCCTGGTGCTCGGCGAGGGGTTCGCCGGCGACGTCATCCAGGCGTTCGGCCACGTCGCGGTGTCCGGCTCGATCATCATCGGCGCGGTCGTCTTCCTCATCCTGGTCGTCATCCAGTTCGTCGTCGTGACGAAGGGCGCCGAGCGGGTCGCCGAGGTCGGGGCGCGCTTCACCCTCGACGCCATGCCCGGCAAGCAGATGGCGATCGACGCCGACCTGAACGCCGGGCTCATCACCGACGCCGAGGCGAAGGAGCGTCGCGCGGCCGTGTCCGCCGAGGCCGACTTCTACGGCGCGATGGACGGCGCGTCGAAGTTCGTCAAGGGCGACGCGATCGCGGGCATCCTGATCCTCGTCATCAACATGCTCGGCGGGGTTGCGATCGGCATGCTGCAGAACGGGCTCTCGGTCACCGACGCGCTGTCGAAGTACGGCATCCTGACCATCGGTGACGGCCTGGTCTCGCAGATCCCCGCGCTGCTCATGGCGGTGTCCACGGGCATGATCGTCACCCGGTCCGGCGCGGAGACCGAGATCGGCGCCTCGGCCACCACGCAGCTGACGCAGTCCCGGAACGCGCTGGTGATCGCCGGTGTCGCCGCGATCGCGATGGGCTTCATCCCCGGCATGCCCATCGTCCCGTTCCTGCTCATCGGCGCGGGGCTGCTGTTCGCCGGGTGGCGGCTCTCGCGGCAGGCGGCGCAGCAGGCGGCGGCGGCCGAGCAGCAGCAGGCGCTCGAGGCCGCGGCACCGTCGGCGGACAGCCCCGAGGACCTGCTCGAGCAGATGCGCGTCCACGCGCTCGAGATCCTGCTCGCGCCGGACCTGGTCGACATGGTGTCCGGTTCCTCCGACGACCTGCTCGGCCGGGTGCGCGCGCTCCGCCGGAAGATCGCGGTCGACATGGGGATCGTCGTGCCGCCCGTCCGGACCCGGGACAGCATCGAGCTGCCGCCGTCGACGTACGCGATCCGGATCGCCGGCGTCGAGGCCGGACGGGGCACCGCGCCGTCCCGCAGCGTGCTCGCGCTCGGTGACCAGCTCGACGGGCTGCCCGGGGCCGCCACGGTGGAGCCGGTGTTCGGCCTCGCCGGCAAGTGGGTGCCCGCCGAGCTCCGGCACGCCGCCGAGATGACCGGCGCGACCGTCATCGACCGGGTGTCCGTGCTCGTCACGCACCTGCAGGCCGTGATCGGCGACAACGCCGCGCGGCTCCTCACCCGCGAGGACGTCAAGGTGCTCACCGACGGCGTCAAGCAGGTCAACCCCGCCGCGGTCGAGGAACTCGTCCCCGGCATGCTGTCCCTCGCCGAGGTCCAGCGGGTGCTCCAGGGGCTGCTCGTCGAACGGGTCCCGATCAACGACCTCGGGCGGATCTGCGAGGCGCTGACCCTCCGCGCGAAGGTGTCCACCGACCCCGAGGGGCTCGTCGAGGCCGCCCGCGCCGCCCTCGGCCCGGCGCTGCCCGCCCGGCACGCGGAGGCCGGGACGCTCCGGGTCATCATGATCGACCCGCTGCTCGAGCAGTCGATGCTCGAGGGGCTGCGGCCGTCCGAACAGGGCACCCAGATCGTGCTCGACGCGCACCGCATCGAGCAGGTCCTCGGCTCCCTGCGCGACGCCGTGCGCAGCGTCGAGGAGCAGGGCCTGTCGGCCGTGCTCGTCTGCGCGCCACAGCTCCGGCCGGCAGTGCACCGCATGGTGTCCGCGCAGGCGAACGGGCTGCCCGTCCTGTCGTACCAGGAGGCCACCGCCGCGGGCTCCACCATCGAGACCGTGGGAGTCGTCCGTGCCGCCGACCCGATCGCTGCGTAGCGGCCCCACGCTCGAGGCGGTCCGCGACGCCCTGCGCGCCGAGTTCGGCGCCGGCGCCCGGATCGTCTCGGCGGAGCGCGTGTCCACGCCGGGGATCGGCGGGCTGTTCCGCCGCACCCACGTCGAGGCCGTCGTCGAGGTGCCGGACCCGCTCGACCCACCGACCGCGCGGGTCGCGATCGCCGACGGCCCGGTCACGCGGATCGGCATCGCCGCGCTCCTCGCCGACGCCGAGGCGGCCGAGGCTCGCATCGCCGCCGGTGACGGCACGGCCTCGACGCGGGCGGACGCGTTCGCCTCCGTCCTCGACGGCTTCGCGGCGGACGGGATCGGCACGGCCGCCACCACGGCCGGCGCGCCGCGCCCGAGCGGCCACGGAACCGACCCGGGCCCCGGCGACGAAGCCGGGGCGCGCCTCCAGGACGGATCCGCACCCGTCGCGACGGTCCCGGGTGACGACCCGGACCGGACGGGAGGCACGCACCCCGTCCCGGGACCGCGTGCCGTCGACCTGCTGGTCGCGCCGGTGCACGCGGTCGCGCCGGTGCTGCCCGTGCCGGCCGTGCGGTCGGCCGACGGGGACCTCGTGCTGCTCGTCGGACGCCCCGGTGACGTCGACGCGGCGGCCGGCGTGTTCGCCGGACGGTACGGGCTGCGGCCGACCGACGCAGCCGACCGTCGGGCCGGGATCCTCGCACGCGCCGAGGGGGTCAGGAACGGGCACGCGCTGCTCGGGGTGTCCGCCTGGGACGACGCGGCGACCATCGAGGGGCTCGCCGCCGACCAGGTGTGGGTCGTGGTGGACGTCGGTCGGAAGACCGAGGACTCGCGGGCCGTCGTGCTCGCGGTCGCCGGTCGGGTGACCGTCGCCGGTGTGGTCGCGATCGGTGCGCGGGAGACCGCCACGCCGGAGTCCGTGCACCAGCTGGGCCTGCCGGTGGTGTCGCTAGGCTGACGGGGTGCTGGTACTCACGCGGAAGGTCGGGGAGCGGATCCTCATCGGTGACGACGTCGTCATCACGGTCCTCGACAGCCGCGGCGACGGCGTCCGGATCGGCATCGACGCACCGCGCGGGGTCAAGATCCAGCGCGAGGAGGTCGTGCGCGCGGTGATCGAGGCGAACGCCGAGGCTGCTGCTGCGGCCGCGGCTCCCGCGACGGAGGGCAGCGACGACGCCGAGGCGCGCCTCCGCGCGGCGCTCGGCGATCGGGGCCGGGCCGCGGACCAGGGCTGAGCACGAGGGGCGTCGCGGGTCGTCGCGCTGCGTCGCGTAGCGTCTTCGTCCAGTCGCCCGCGCGCGTGCACCGGGTCAGTGGGGCAGGCCGATCGCGGTCCACGCGGCGAGCCCCGCCCAGCAGGTGCTCGTGAGCGTCCCGACGATGAACCGCTCGCGCGCCTCGGCGGAGTCGAGCTCCGAGAAGCGGCCGAGCCCCTTCACCGCGACGACCGCCGCGACGATCTCGAGCCGACCCACCAGCACCGCGCCGATCACCGCGAAGCGCTCGAGGAAGCCGATCGCCGCTCCGCCCCGGAGCACCTCGGGACGGCGCCGCTCGACGACGGGTTCGTCGGCTCGCGTCACGAGGATCCCGCCGTGCTGCCCCCGTTCGACGCCCTCGCGCATCGCGACGCCGAGCACCGCGCCCGTGACGGCGCTGCCCGCGAGCACGCCGATCGCGACCACCGCGGTCGTCCCGAGCACGCGGAGGGGAGTCGACGGTGCTGTGGGCACGAGGCCGAGGAGTTCGGCGGCCAGCACGACGGCCACCACCACGACCGCCGGGACGGCGCGGGCGAGCGGTGGGATGCGGTGCACGGCGCTGAGCGCGGCGACGGCGAGCAGCACGAGCGCTCCGACGAGCCAGAGCGTCATGCGAGTGTGTCCGTCACGGCCGGCGTGTCTGCTCCGGCCGGTGTGTCTGCCCCGGCCGGTGTGTCTGCTTCGGCCGGTGTGTCTGCTTCGGCCAGGAGCCGTGAGAGTGCCGCGTGCACGGCCTCGTCGGAGCGCAGGTCCGCGGCCGACCAGCGCTTGGCGACCGCCTGCGGGGTGACCCCGAGGAGCTCGGCGGCCTCCGTCCGGGAGTGCCCGGCGCGCAGCAGGTCGGCGAGCTCCCAGCCCTCCCGGGATCGCCGCTGCCGGGCCCGGACGGTCTGCGTCACGAGGGGTTCGACGTCGGCGGTACCGAGTCGGCGCCCCGGAGCCACCTCGAGTGCCAGGTGCTCGGGGACGTCCTTCGCCCGGTCGACGGCTGCACGAGCGGTGACGAAGGCGTCACCGCGAGCAGCCCGCGTCGAGTCCGGTACCGGTTCCTCGACGTCCCCGACACCGATCCCGATGCTCCACCCGTCCGAGCGCACGAGGGCGAAGACGACGTCGAGCAGGGTGCCCGCGTCGTCGAGCAGGAACTGGAACTCGTCGCCGGCGGTCCGCTCCGGCGGCAGCACCAGTCGCCCGTCAGCCGTGGTCCTGACGACGTCGATCGCCTGCTCGACCCGGTCGTCGTCCGAGCGGCTGCCCACCTGGTCCACGGTCACTGCGAACATCGCACCTCCGCCATCAACCCTACAAGGTTGATTCTGGCGATATCAACCCTCCGAGGTTGATCACGGGCGAGGCTTCTTCTCTTGTTCCGGCAGGCGGCCCGCAGCAGCCTCGGCGGCGAACCACGCCGCCGCTTCCTGCTGGCGGGCCCGCTCCTCGCCGAGGGCGATCGGCGCGCGGACGTGCTCGGGAGCGTAGCCGAACGACTCGACGAGCTGCGGCACCACCGGGCGGAGCCGGGCGACCAGCCGGTCGACGTACGCCGACACCGCACGGGCACGCTGCGTCGACAGTCGGCCGTGCAGCAGGTGCCAGTCGAGGTGCTGCTCGAGGAGCCCGAGGGCGAAGAGGTCGCGCAGCCAGACGAGCACCCGCCGGGTGTCGCCGGGGGCAACCGCCTCGATGGCGTCCGTGAAGGCCTCCCACTGCATGAGCTCGGCGTGGGCCTTCGCCGCCTCGATCAGCTCGTGTTGCGAGCGGTTGAGCAGCTTCGCGGCCCGGGCGCGGTCCTTGCCGGCCGAGGCGAGGCGCACCCCGATCTCGGAGACCATCGTGTCGACCCGGCCCGCCAGCAGCGCGCGCTGCGTGCGCGGGTCCTGCAGGTCGGTGACGCTCGCCGCCAGGGACCCGCGGTCGGCGACGGTCTGCCCGAGCCGCCGGATGCCCGACGCGTCGGCGAGCTTCGTCGCGGCCTGGGCGGCGACGAATCGGGCGGTCGAGGCCGCGTCCCGCGGTGCCTTCGCCCGGAAGTCGGTGAGCAGGCGCTTGCCCACGAGCTGCAGCAGGATCGTGTTGTCGCCCTCGAACGTGACGTAGACGTCGAGGTCGGCGCGGAGGCTCGTGAGCCGGTTCTCGGCGAGGAACCCGGCGCCGCCGCAGGCCTCGCGGCACTCCTGGAGCGTGTCGAGCGCCGACCAGGTGGACATCGCCTTGAAGGCGGCCGCCTGCGTCTCCAGGTCCTCTCGGCGCTGCGGGGTGTCCTCGCGCCCGCTGAACACGTCGTCGAAGGTCTGCAGGAGCTTCTCGTGCGCGAACGACTGCGCGAACACGGTCGCGAGCCGGGGGATCAGGCGGCGCTGGTGGCGGCCGTAGTCGAGGAGCACGCCCTCGTCGCCGCCGCCCGTCGGGAACTGCCGACGCTCCGCAGCGTAGGTGAGCGCGATCTGCAGGCCGATCTTCTGCGCGACCACGGCGGCACCGTCGAGCGACACCCGGCCCTGCACGAGCGTGCCGAGCATCGTGAAGAACCGGCGACCGGGCGAGGCGATCGGGGACGTGTAGGTGCCGTCCTCGGCCACGTCGCCGTACCGGTTCAGCAGGTTCGTGCGCGGCACCCGGACGTGGTCGAACCAGAGGCGACCGTTGTCGATGCCGTTCAGGCCGCCCTTGACGCCGTCGTCCTCGCCACCGACGCCCGGCAGGAACGCACCGTCCTCGTCGCGGAGCGGCACGTAGAACGCGTGCACGCCGTGGTCGACACCCCGCGTCACGAGCTTCGCGAAGACCACCGCCGCGCGGCCGTGCAGGGCCGCGTTGCCGATGTAGTCCTTCCAGGCACCGCGGAACGGCGTGTGCACGACGAACTCGTGCGTGTCCGGGTCGTACGTGGCCGTCGTCGCGATGCTCTGCACGTCGGAGCCGTGCCCGGTCTCGGTCATCGCGAAGCAGCCGGGGACGTCGAAGCGGATGATGCCCGGCAGGAACTCGCGGTGGTTGCGCTCGGTGCCGAGGTGGTGCACGGCGGAGCCGAAGAGTCCCCACTGGACACCCGCCTTGATCTGCAGCGACGGGTCCGCCGTGGTCAGCTCCTCGAACGCCGCGAGGTTGCCGCCGTGGTTCTCCTGGCCGCCGAACTCGGTCGGGTACGGCCGCTGGATCGCGCCGGCGTCGACGAGCACCCGCAGCTGCTCGAACACACGGGCACGGTGCTCCGCGACCGGCTGTCCCTCGATCTTGTGCAGTCCGGGGTCGAGCGACAGACGACGCGAGATCCGGCGGTCCTCGGCCCAGCATCCGAGCAGGAGCTCCCCGAGCAGCGTCGTGTCGATCCGGACGTCGGTGTCCGTGCCGCCGGTCGGGGTGCCCGCTGCCGGGTCGCCCGTGGCGTCGGCGTTCGGGGCCTCGGTCGTCGAGGTGGGGCGTGCGGGTGCGGTGTCGACCATGGGGGAGCCTTCCTGAACTGCTCTGTCCGTGTTGCACTCCACACGCTAGGCACCTCGCCCGAGTGTTGCGCGAACGCCGTGCGGGCGCACAACCGGGGCGGACGGAGCGGGAACGCGGTGGTGGGAATCCTCCAAGACCGCACCGCGGAAGTTTGTACGCGCCCCGCTTCGATTCGGACGGGCGGGGTGGGTCGGGGCACAGTGGACGGATGTCTCGCACCACCCCACCCAGCGCTCCGGCGCAGCAACGCACGTTCTTCGGGCAGCCCTTCGAGCTGTCGACGCCCTTCGCGGTGGAGCTCTGGGAGCGGTTCTCGTTCTACGGCATGCAGGGCATCGTCCTGATCTACATGTACTACACCGTCACGCGGGGTGGCCTCGGCATCGACGAGGGCATCGCCAACGGGATCATGGGCGCGTACGGCGGTGCCGTGTACCTCTTCACCATCATCGGTGCGTGGGTGGCGGACCGGCTGATCGGTGCCGACCGGACGCTGTTCACCAGCGCGGTCGTCGTCATGCTCGGCCACATCGGGCTCGCCCTGATCCCGGGCGTCGCCGGCGTCGGTGTCGGACTCGTGCTCATCGCACTCGGTTCCGGCGGGCTCAAGGCGACCGCGACGACGATCGTCGGCGGGCTGTACAGCCGCGACGACCCGCGTCGCGACGCCGGGTTCTCGCTGTACTACCTCGGCGTGAACCTCGGCGCGTTCTTCGGCCCGCTGCTGACGGGGCTGCTGCAGTCCTCGCTCGGGTTCCACTACGGCTTCGGGCTCGCCGCGGTCGGCATGGCCGCGGGCCTCGTGCAGTACGGCATCCGCCGGCGGAAGCTCCCCGAGTCGGTCCGCCACGTCACGAACCCGGTCGACCGTCGTCGGCTGCCGCTCGTCGCCGCGCTCGTCGTCGTCGCCCTCGTGGTCGTGGTCGTGTCCGTGCTCACCGGACTGCTCACGGTGTCGAACCTGCCGACGGTCGTCGTCGCGATCGTCATCGTGGCCACCGTCGCCTACTTCGTGGTGATCCTGTCCAGCGGCATCACCGCCGAGGAGCGCTCCCGCGTGCTCGGCTTCATCCCGCTCTTCATCGCCAGCGCCGTCTTCTGGTCGCTGTACCAGCAGCAGTTCACCGTCGTGACCCAGTACTCGGACCAGCGGCTCGACCGCTCGCTCGGCGACTGGGAGATGCCGGTCTCGTGGGTGCAGTCGATCAATCCGGTCTTCATCATCGTGCTGTCCGGTGTCGCCGCCGCGATCTGGACGAAGCTCGGGGACCGTCAGCCCTCGACGCCCACGAAGTTCGCGCTCGGCACCGGCATCATGGGCATCGCGTTCCTGCTCTTCCTGCCGTTCTCGGGCACGGGGGAGAACGGCACGCCGCTGATCGCGCTCGTCGGCATCCTGCTCGTCTTCACCATCGCCGAGCTCCTGCTGTCCCCGGTCGGACAGTCCGTCGCGACGAAGCTCGCGCCGGCGCGGTTCCAGACGCAGATGGTCGCGCTCTTCTTCCTCTCGGTGTCCCTCGGCACCGCGGCGACCGGTGTGCTCTCGCAGTACTACTCGCCGACGAACGAAGTCCCGTACTTCACCGTCCTCGGCCTGGTCGCCGTCGCGGTCGGTGTCGTGCTGCTCCTCTGCGCGAAGCCGGTGCTGCGGCTCATGCGCGGCATCCGCTAGGCCCGAGGCGCATCCGGTAGCCTGGTCGTGGCCAGGACGGCCACTGCCACACCGGCCCCGCAACCCAAGGAGTCACCAATGCTCGAACTCATCGCAGGCGTCATCATCGGCATCGGCGTGCTCGGTGGCGTGGGGCTGTGCATGGCCGTCGCCGCCATGCTCAAGAGCGGCAACGAGGAGTACTAGACCTCGTCCGCGGCTGCCGGTCCGACCGGCACCAACTGACGACCCAGGACGGTCGCGCGCTCGAAGGGGCCGCGGCCGTCCTTCGTGTACGCCGGCTCGTCGAAGGCCACGGTCCAGGTGCGCTGCGTCCCGCCGAGCTGCACGCCGCCGGGAGCGACGATCACGCCGATCGGCTCGTCGGCCCACTGCTCGCCGCCGCGGTCCGTGTCGACCACCTGCACGAGGGCGCCGATCCCGAGCCCGAGCCCGCCGGACTCACCGGGGCGGGCGCCGTCGTCGTTGCGGGGGCTGCGAGCACGTCGTCCGAACACGAGCCCACCGTACCGCGCCCTCCCGCGCGGCCCTCGGCCCGGCCGGTCGCCGCCTGTCGCGGCCCGTCGCGGCCCGCCCTCGTCGCACGACGTGCCGTCCGTGTTCGCTCTCGTCGCACGACGTGCCGCCGCGCGGGAAGTCGAGCGGCAAGTCGTGCGACCAGAGCCGGCCAGGACGGCCGCCCGGCCCCGGCCGCCGTCAGGCGCGGGCGATCTCCGTGATGGACGAGTGGCCCGTCTCCGGGTGCTTCCGCATCGACAGCAGACGTTCCATCGACGGCTCGAGCGCGGTGACCTTGTCGAGCGGCGCACTCACCACGAGCTGGAACCCGAGCCGGAGCCACGCCGTCACGGCACGCCCCGCGAACTCCGAGTCCGCCTTGATGAACGCCTCGTCGAGGAAGACCGGTGCGAACCGGGGCCGTGGCCGGGTCTCGTCGCCGAGCTGGTACCGGAGCGCCGCCCCGACGATGAACGCCACGAGTTCCTGCGTCTCGCCGCCGGACTTGTCCCCGAGCGACGAGTACACGCCGAGGTCGTTGCCCTCGGTGTCGTACCGCACGGCGGTGATCTCCATGTGCCGTCGGACGTCCAGCACGGCGTCGCGCTGTGTCGTCCGGCCCCGCGGTGCGGCGGGGTCGGGACGGATGACCGCCATGAACCGACGGAGCCGTCGGAAGCGGGTCTCGAGCACGTCGTCGGTGAGCTCGGTGTCCACCGACGCGGACAGCGCGCGGAGCTCCCGGCGGAAAGCGGTGACGTCCTCGCGGGTGACCCGGCGGATCTGGATCTTCAGGCGGTCCCGGTTCGCGCCGAAGGGCAGCTCGCGGAGGATCTCGTTGACGGGCTCCAGCCGCTCCTCGATCTCGACGACCGCGCGGTCGAAGGCGCCGGCGAGCGGGACGAGGTCCTCGCCGCTCCACTGCGACAGGCGACGACGCCACTCGCTCCGGCGCGCGTGCAGCCCGGTCGCGAGGATCTGGTCGAGGATCGCGTGGTAGTCCGGGTAGGACGCGACCCCGGTGCCGAGGTTCGGGTCGGGCCACGCGTCCTGGTACCGCTGGAAGGTGAGCGTGAGCGCGGTCGACGCGGCGGCGGCGCCGTCGAGCGCTTGAGCGAGCCGTTCCTCGAGTCGGCGTCGCAGCCGGCGTGCGGCGTCGTCGAAGCCGTCGATGCCGTCCGGGGCGCCGACCTCCTCGAACGTCTCGGCGAGCAGTCGGGACTGCTCGTCGTCCGGGAGCGACTCCGGGGTGTCCTCGAACCGAGCGAGGATCTCGGCCGCGGCGTCCTGGCCGTCCACGAGCACCGCGTGCCGCTCCTCGAGCCGGGTGACCGAGAGCCGTGCGGCGGCTCGGCGGTCGGCCGCCTCGTCGAGCGAGCGACGGAGCCGTGCGACCGACTCGCGCAGGGTCCGCAGGCCGTCGTCGGCGGCGAGCAGCGCCTGGTGCTCGGCGTCGAGGCGGGCCAGCGACTCGTCGAGCCCGCCGACGTCGATGCCGTCCCAGGTCGTGTCGACGACGTGCTGGTGCGCTGCGCGCAGGGCGTCGAGCGTGGCGAGGTCCTGCGCGACGTCGGTGCGCCGGGCCTCGAGCGTCGTCAGGTCCTGGGCGATCGCGGCGAGCTCCTGCTCCACCGACGCCATCCGCGCTTCGTTCGTGAAGCCGATGACGTTCGACTGCCGACGATCACCGTGGGCACCACGCCGGCCGTCGCGGAGCTGCCCGGAGGGGGTCACGCGACGTCCGCCGCCACCGAGCTCCGCGGCGGAGTCGACGCACCGCGCGTCGATCCGGTCGGACTCGATGCGCTCCCGCACCCAGGTGCTGAACGGGGACTCCTTGATGGCGAGCTTGCCCGAGACCATCGCCGGGTCGCCGTCGAGGTCGAGGTGCGGGCCCGTCGGGACGCCCTCGAACTGCACGCGGACCGGCAGCTGGAGCGAGTCGATCGCCTCGCTGAACGCCGACAGCTGGTCCTCGTCGACGAGCAGCGTGCGGGCGACGGGCGCCAGCACGGACTCGATCGCCGTGCGCCAGTGCTCCTCGGCCGGGAGCACGTCGAGCAGCTCCGCGACGAAGGGCAGCGCGTCGGGGGAGATGCCGGCGGCCCGGGCCATCGCGAGTCGTGCCTCGTGCATCGGCAGCGGCATCGCGCCCTGCCGGTGCTCGAGCGACCGGCGCTCCTGGCGCAGGGTCCGCTCGCGGTCGAGGAGCGGGTACTCCTCGCGCGTCAGGGCGTCGCGCCGGTCGTCGAGGGCGGCGCGGGCGACGGCGTACGACCCGAGGAACCCGTGCGACGCGGCCTGCGCGTCGGTGAACGCGCGTTCCGACGACAGCGTCAGCCCGAGCGCGGTCGTGCGCTCGTCGAAGGTCGCACGGGCCCGGCCGACCGCGTCGCGCTCGCGGGTCCGACGGTCGATGCGGTCCTCGAGCTGGGCGAGGGCGTTCCCGCCCTGGTCGCGGAGGCGCCCCTCGGCCTCGCGCAGCTCGATCTCGACGGCGGCGTGCCGGGCCTCGGTGGCGGCGACGTCCGCGCGCGCGGCGGTGCGCTCGCGTCCGTTCCGTTCGACCTCGGCGTCGAGCAGCGCCCGCTTCCGCGAGGCCGTCCAGTGCGCGAACGGGGACACCTCGGCGCCGGTGGCGATCTTGTCCAGCGCATCGGCCGCGGCCCTCGACCGGGCGATCTCGTCGTGCAGCTCGACGATGGGGGAGAGGATGCGGACCTTGCGCTCCTCGGTGTCCATCGCCTCGTACGCCTCGTCGAGCGCGGAGAAGTGCGCGAGGGCGCGGTCGGCCGCCTCGTACGTGCCCGGGGTCTCGAGCACGAGCGACTTGTACAGCGCGTCGACCGTCGGCAGGTGCTGCCCGGCCTGGATCCGCGCGAGGAGCCGCATCGCCCGGTTGCCGCCGCCGGAGTCGCCGATCCCGAGCCGGGTCTGCAGCGTGTACGCGAGTTCCTGGTACGTGTCCCGCACGACGAGGCCCGGCACCCGGCCGGTCAGCTCGAGGTGGTGGAAGCGCGACGGCACGAACTCCTCGAGCCGGCGCAGATCGAACGTGTCGTCGACCGTCGCCATGGTCATCTGGATGTCGCCGACGCCCCGAGCGCGCTTCGGCACGAGGTATGCGCGCAGCACCGTGAAGCGCCGCTCGTCGTCGTTCCGGAAGGTCACCGCGACCGCGCCCCACGTGGTCTGGTCGTCGCCGCGCAGGTTGACGTCGCGCAGCGCGCCCGTCTCCGGGTCGCGTCGGGTGTCCACCTTGCCGCGGAGGTACGTGAGCAGGTTCCGCTGGTCGGCGCTCCGTGCACGGCCGGTGGTCGCGTCGTTCGAGGCGCCGTTGAACGGCACGTCGGACGGCATCATGACCGCGAGGTACGCGTCCATCAGGGTGGACTTGCCGGTGCCGGAGGCCCCGGAGATGAGCGTCGCCGTCCCGGACAGCTCGACCTGACGGTGCCCGTGGAAGCCGCCCCAGTTCACGACCTGCATCGACTCCGCCCGCCACTGCGCGACGGTGTCGAAGAGCGCCGGCATCCCGCCGGCGTCGATCAGGGTGTCGGTCATGCGTCCGCCTCGCCTTCGTCGTCGGTGTCGGTGGGCTCGGCCGGGAGGCCCGGTGCGGCCCCGGCGAGCACCGCGCCGTCCAGGGTGGTCGCCGTCACGGCGTGGGCCGCGTCCGCCCCGCCGGTCACGCCTCCCTCGTCGTCACCGGTCGCGCCGCCCGTGCTGCCGGCAGCCGACCGCAGCCACCGGTCGAGCTCACGGAGCTGCTCGAGGGGGAGCAGGACCTCGACGACGCTCGCGACGCGGAAGCGGTCCGGGTCGGTCGTCCGGATCAGGATGCGCGCGGTCACGAGTCGCTCGACGGCCTTCGCGACACGGGACTCGTCGCGGGTGCGGTCGGTCGTCGCCGGGAGGAACCCGGACACGTGCCCGAGGATCTCGGAGCGGTCCACCACGACCTGGTCGAGTCCCGGCCGGGTGTCCGCCCGCAGGCGCATGCGCAGGTAGACGAGGACGATCGTCTCCTCGCGCGTGTACGGGACGTCGCGGAGCAGCGTCGGGAAGGTCCGGCGCTGGCTCTCCGAGCGTGCCTGGCGCTTCCAGGCGACCTCGCGGTCGCGGTCGACGTGCAGTTCGAGGAACAGGTCGTTGAGCCGCGACCGGAGCTGGTGCTCGCCGTCGGTGATCGCACGCCACTCGTCGGCGTGGGTGCGTGCGCTCACGTAGGTGTGACGGAGCAGCGCGACCAGGGCGCGGCGCTGCGGCTCGTCGAGTCGGCCCTCGTCGCCCTCGAAGAGGGCGAAGCTCGAGTCGTCGCGGTCCTCGCGCTCGTCGCGGTCGTCGGGCCGGTCCTGCTCGAACGGGTTGGTGCCCTCGGGGTCCGTCTCGTCGACGGGAGCCGTCGTGGTGTCGGTCACCGTGCCTCCAGGCCGTTGTCGTCGTCGTGCTGGTCGTCCGCCCGCGCGCCGGTCAGGGACGCCGAGGGCATGTGGAAGGTGACCGTCTCGCCGTCGGGACGCACCGTGCGGTGCGCGACCACGTGCGTGGCGGTCTCGAAGTCGTCGTTGCCGGTGAGCAGGTGCGCGAGGCCGAAGAGCTCGACCGGGCGGCGCTGCTCCGGCGGCAGCGCGTGGAAGGCCGAGACGCTGTCCGGGGCGCTGCGGAGCACGGCACGGAGCTCGGCGAGCAGGGGCCCGCCGTGGCGGCGCAGCGACGCGACGTCGAGTTCCTCGAAGACGTCGTCGTCGGGTTCCTCGATGGGCGGGGGCACGGCCTCGTTGTCGGGGTCGTAGAAGCGCTCGCGCAGGGTGCCGACCTCGGCGGTGGCGGGGAGCAGGCCGAGCGGGATCCGGTCGCGGGCGCTCCCCTCGTCGATCCACGCCGCGAGCCCGCGGTTGACCGACCGGAGCACGGCGTCGAGCTCGCGGTCGCGGACGACGTCGTGCGCGACGATCTGGTCGCGCAGGGTCGCGGTGAGCTGGCGTCGCTGGGCGAGCACGTCCTCGATGCCCTGGCGCAGGATGCTCACGGTGTTGCGGAACGCCCGGCGCTCGCCCGCTCCGAGGGACTGGGCGAACGGGTGCGCGAGGATCGTGGCGATGTCGTCACGGAGCCGGAGCAGCAGGGCGTCGTCGCGCAGCAGCTCGAAGGCACCCTCGAAGGCACGGCCCTCCGGCGTCGCCTGCATGAGGTCGTCGGTCCGGGCGAGGTAGTCGTCGAGGATCTCGCCGATCGGGCGGACCTCCTGCCGGAAGTCCTCGACGATCGAGCGGTGCATGGTGGCGACCGCCTCCTCGACGCGCTTGAAGTCGCTCGGGAGCTGCCGGATCAGGTCGGCGACGTTCGTGTAGCCATCGTGCATGCGGGCGTCGTCGACCTCGGTGACCTCGCCGCGGGCGATGCGCTCGCGTTCGGCCTGCAGTTCGGCGATCTGCGCGTCGATGCGGCGGACCTGCACGTCCGGGTCCGGCTCGGCGCTGGCGGCCCACCGGTGGACGGCGTCGACGATCATCGCGAGGCGGCTCTCGCTGATCAGCGCGCGGTCGGCGCTCAGGGCGTCGACGAGGTTGAGGGCCTCGAGGGCGTGGCTCGTCAGGGAGTACTGCTCGTCGCCGTCGGGGGAGTTCGAGCGGACGAGCCACTGTGCCGCCACCCAGTCGCGGCAGAGGGCGCGGCCGTTCGGGCGGGCGTCCGACTCGCTCTCGGCGTGCTCGCTCGCGGGGACGCGGGCGCCGGTGGACTGCAGGCGTGCGACGTGTTCCTCGACCTGCAGGTGCATGCGGTCGGCGGGGACGTACTGCACGTCGCGGTCGAACACCGTGCGGAACACCGCGATGACGGCGGCGCTCGTCGGGCGGGACATCAGCCGGAGGGTCGGGCGGTCGAGCACCGCGCGCACGCGGGAGAACTCGAGGTCGACGTCGGTCATGGGTCCTTGCTCGTGGGTGTGTCGTGACGGTCCGGGCCGAGGAACGAGAAGAGCCCGACGCGTGTGCGCCGGGCTCTACTCGGGTGTTCTTCAGGCCCTGAATGGGCACGTGGGCGATACCAGACTCGAACTGATGACCTCTTCGGTGTGAACGAAGCGCGCTACCAACTGCGCCAATCGCCCCCTGCACTTGCGTGCCAGTCGATAGTAGCGGACGTTCGGGCTCGCACCGAACACGGCGCGTCTCCCGGGTGTGGCGTGGTGCTGCTGGGTGCGTTGGGGCTTGGTGCTGGGGTTCGGTGTCTGGTGGAAGCGAGCGTCCCTGGTGGAACCCGGCACACCTGGTGCTCCTGATCAGCCAGGTACGCCCGGAAGAGCCAGGTGTCGCGCCTGTCGTGGGAAGGAACGGGTGTGCGCAGGGCCCCTCGATCCGCATGAAGGCGGGGGACACGCCCGGTGAACGAGGAGGATTTTGGCGGATGCCGCCCGGTTCGTATAGAGTTCTTCTCGTCGCCGCGACAGCGGAGAGACAGAAGCGGCCCTCGGGTCGCCGAAATGCGGATGTGGCGCAGCGGTAGCGCATCACCTTGCCAAGGTGAGGGTCGCGAGTTCGAATCTCGTCATCCGCTCGAGTGTGGAAGTCCCAGGACGACCACGACTCACCAGAGGGTATCCCACCGTTCGGGTACTCACGGAGACGTGAACCTCGATGGTGGGGTGGCCGAGAGGCTAGGCAGCGGCCTGCAAAGCCGTCCACGCGGGTTCGAATCCCGTCCCCACCTCCAGCAACACCCCTCCAAGATCCTGCACGACCCCGGTCAGCAGATCTCTGGGCGATTGGCGCAGCGGTAGCGCGCTTCCCTGACACGGAAGAGGTCACTGGTTCGATCCCAGTATCGCCCACCACGACGAAGCCCCCGGAAGTCCGGGGGCTTTCGTGTTTCCCGAGCGTTGCCCGGGGTTCGGATCACGTGCCGTGGCACCCTTCCGGCACGATCTGCGAAAGCTCTGCCGCGCTGTTGCGCCGCGCGAGCCTCCGCGTCGTGGCCGACGAGGTCGTCGAGCTCGACCGGCGCCTGACGAAGCTCCGCGGACACCCGCCGCTTCCGCTGCTGGTCGTGCATCGAGTCGGGGGCGATTTGTCCCGTCCGACGATCAGCACGATCCGGACTGGGCGGTGAACGGCTCGCTCGCCGAGCTGTTCCACCCGACCGGAACCGGAGCGGCTTGACCGGCCGAGACACTGGGCTCCGGTAGGTACGGGCAGCGTCGTCGCAGAGGCCACTTTCGTCCACGTGCACCATCGCGGACCAACGCTTCGCCGTTCGTCGCCAGGCTCGTCATCATCGTTGGCGATGCGGCGACCGGTGCCGCATCCTCTGGCAACATGACCGACGTGACCCGGTACGACCCGCCCGCCGCTGACGTGCTCTACGTCGTGGCCGACGAGTGGGTGGCGCAGCTGCGCGCGTCGGCCGCGGACAACTCACCGATCCACCCTCTCCTCGATGTCCGAGGGAGTGTCCCGCCGTACGCTGACGAGTTCCATGTCGGGTACAAGTCGATCGACACGTGGCACGGCGGCAATCCCGGTCAGGCGCTCACCGTCATTCGGCAGGCGCTCCTCGACCTGGGAGCTATCACCAGACTGCGCTCGTCTGCCATCGGCGCCCTTGAGCGAGCAGACGTCCGCTGGGCTGTGCACCACGGGACCGAGCTTCCGGAGCCGCTGTCGGAGCACCGCCTGTGGGAGGTGACGGACGTGGATCTCTTCGAGGGAACGATGGGCCGCTTCGACAGGTACTTCCGGCCGCTGCCCGCGGACGTCCGGGACCGCATCATCTCGTGGGCGTCCCGCCCGGAGACGAACGCCGGAGCACCCGAGCGCGGCTGGCTCCTCGACGACACCATCGACCGACTTCGACACCTCATAGGAAGCGAGCAGATCAGCACCGAGACGCGCACCAGGTTCGTCCGCTGGTACAACGACACCTACAAGGGCATGTACGACGACTTCGCCGGTCAGGTCTGGCGATGGCTCAACGCAGAAGGCGCTCTGCGGGAGCCGACGCTGACCGAACGCGCGCGCCTCGGCCTCGTCGCCGCCGCCACACGCGTCTGGGACCGAGACCGCCTCGCCGCCACGCTCCCGGAAGTCACCACCCCGAAGCGGTGAACGGCCACTCGCTGTCGGTGCAGGGGTGTGCCGTGCAAGGGGAGAGGGTCACGAGGACACGCATCGTCCGAGCCGGCAGCCGGTCCGTTCGCGAGACCGCGGTCTGGTTTGGCGGTCCCCGCGACGACGACGAGATGCACCTGTCGCCCGAGCTCGAGCACGACCTCCACGCGTTCGACGACTGGTACCGCAACGCGGAAGACCCACTCGAGCAGTATGCGGTCGGCGCGGGCGTCCGGCATGACTTCGAACGCGAGGGGGAGCGTCTCGTGCAGGCTCTCGCGAGGGAACTCGGTGCGCCGTTCTCTGTCGCTGTCATCGACCCAGGGGGCCGCGCGGGATCGCGCACCTTCCCGGTGCCCGTCAGCCGCGACGAACCCCCAGGCCCGCGATGCTTTCGCCGCGATCCACGACGCCGATCTCAGACCTTGACCGGTTGACGAGCGGCGACGGATTCCGACCGGCGTTCCCCTGGAGAAGGTTCACCCGGACCATGACGCGGTAGCGGCTCGGTCCGGTGGTGTCGGGTGCTCGGCTGTCCACATGGCGTCGAGAGCCGCGTGGAGCTGCTCAATGCTGACAGCGTGTCGGTCCGCGTCCTCGATGCTGCGCCGCAGCGCGGCGAGAACCGCACTGGGCAGCAATCCGCTGTGTTCTGCTACTCGCGTGCCCGAGCCCAGTCGGGTCACCACGAACCCCTCGGCAACCAGACGCCGGAACGCCTTCGCGACGGTACCCGGGGCGATCGACATGTCTCGAGCGAGCTGCCGTACCGACGGCAGCCGGGCACCTGGCACGAGCAGCCCGACGGCGATCTGTCCGCGGATGAGTTCTGCCACGGCATCAGCTCCGGGGGGTGCACCGGGAACTGTCACGCGCGGACCGGTCGGGGGTCGGTACCGACGCCCGCAGAGGCACCGGACCGACCACGGCCCAGGAGCTGAGCGATGACGAGCGCGAGACCGAGACCGACGACACAATGGGACGAGAACCCGAGGACCGGACCCAGAGCGGCGAGGGACGTCCCGAACTCGATGGTCCCGGCTTCCGTGAGCGGGATGGACGTTCGCAGTGACGAACCCTGTGCGACGAGCTGCCATGCGGACCCGAGTGTGAGGAGCAGCGCGGCCGTGGCGCTCCGGAGCACAGCGGACGATCGGTCACGGCGACGGAGGTCGTCGCCGGCCCGGTCCGTGTCGGTCCGCGGGGCACGCGCAACACGGTGCAGTCGCGACAGCGTGACGACGGCAAGCACCACAGTCGCTGCCATGACAGGAACGCCGTAGTACCAGCCGAAGAACTCTGTGCTGGCCGTCGCGTTCCCGATCGGAATCATGATGGACGCGTAGCGGCCTTCTTCGTCCTGGGACGAGATCAGCCCGGCGCCGAGAACGGTCAGCGCCAGGACGCCCGCGACGGCGGCGGCCGCCGCGACCTCCGCACCCCGTGAGAACGTCAGCGGACCACGGCGCCGCAGGTCAGGCACGAATCCGTCGGCAGTCATCGGCTCGGTCGCACCGGACCCCACGACGAGGACCGCGATGACACCCGCCGCGATCGGCAGCACCTCAGGCCACCACCGGAATTGTCCGACCATCGAGAACGACAGCGCCAGGGGCAGCACCCATCCGACCACGCCGACCGTTGCCGCTGCCGCTGCCGAGCGGACCCTGCTCGGCACTCCGCCACCGCCACCGCGCCGGTCGATGTGCGAAAGGACGACCCCGACCACCAGACCGAGTGCGATCACCACTGGCGCCTCGCTCGAGCTGATCATCACCATGAGCATGCGAACCCCCTCCGTACAATGTGTACCACGGTGGTGGCACGCTTGGGGGAGAGCGCTGTCCACCGCACCACGTCGAGGGTCGACCGTTCACCGGGACGGTGCGTGGTCGGGCACGGTCGGGCCCGGCCACGCACTGCTCACGCGTCGATGTCGGTCAGTTCCGCAAGCCGCACCCGATGCGGCAGGCCTCGTACTGCTCCGCGCCAGGCCCATGCGGCAGCGAGGAACACGCCAGTGGCGATGAACCACAGCAGCCACGGCGCGCGTGAGTCCAACAGCCCGAGGGTGAGCGGGAAGAGTGCCATGCCGATCGAACTCGCGGTCTGGAACACCCCGATCGCTCGACCGCGGATGCGCGGGTGTGGGGCTTCCGCCATGACCGCGTTCGCCGCTGGCAGGCAGATCATGTCCGCTGCGGCCAGCAAGATCGCGACGACGACGACGTACGACCATGCGGACAGCCCGTGCAGCGGAGGAAGAACGATCAGCGGCGCTGACGTCGCAGCGGTCAGGACCGCGCCGAGCGCGATGAGCGTTCCGCGCTGTCGCCCGGCCACCCAGCGCGTGACGGACGTCTGGAACAGTGCGCACAGGCCGGTCGAGATCGCGAACTGCACGGGTGCGACCGCCGGGGACATGCCCCAGCGCTCGACGAACAGGACACTGAACGCGACGTTCGGCAGCACCATGGCGGGACCGATCAGGAACTGTCCGAGCGTGATGAGTTGCATCGACCGGTCAGTGACGAAGGAACGAAGCGACCCGAGCGGATCGCCCTCCTCTGCCTCGGCGAACGCAGACGGGGTCGATCGGTGGCCGGTGCGTTGTGTTGCGAACACGATGGCCGCTGCGACGCTGGTGATGACATTGGCGAGGACCAACCACCGCAGGCCGTCCTGGTGGCCGTTCGCGAGGGTTAGCGCGGCGATGATCGCGCCGGCGCCGAGCGCGGCGGCCTTCGTCGCTTCCAGGAACGCGAACCAGCGTTCGTACGGGCGGCCTTCCGAGAGGTCGTGGACGTACGCAGTCCAGGACGTCCAGTAGAGCCGCTCGGACGCGTGGGCGAGGAAGATCGCCGCGAAGATCATGGCGGGGTCGTGAGGGAAGAGGTAAAGCGTGAAGCCCGCCGCGGAGAGGAGGTTGTTCAGGATCATCGACGCCTTCGCGCCGAACCGGTCGGTGAGGACCCCGCCGACGAGTCCGATCGGTAGGGCGACCAGTGACGCGACGGTGGAGAGGACACCGATCACTGCGAGGGGCACGTCGGTGGTGATGGTGAAGTAGACGATCGTCAGCGGCAGCGTGAGGCCGGCGCCGATGGTGTCGGTCAGGACCGCGAACGTGACGAAGCGGTGCTCGCGCAGGCTCGCGAGGGACGCCCGGAACCGGGCAGGGGTGAAGAGCATGGATGTGATCCCGTGAAGTCGTCGTGCCGCCGCTGAGTGGGGGCACGGGCATGCAGAAGCTCGCGAGCAGAACGCTCGCGGCGAGGAGGGGCTGACCGGGAGGGTCAGCTCAGTGCTGCGTTGCCATGACTCCGGGAGGGATCGGCCGCGGTCCGACGAGCTCGGGCGCAGGCTTCGCGGGGAACAGTCCACGAGGGGCCGTGAACGGCATCGTTGCCACCCTCCCCGTCGTCGGACTCGATCGTCGAACGCTAGCAGCGAGCTGGTCAAGGGATCAACGTTGCCGTGCCGGTCGGCCTCCCCTGCCGATTGCTGTCCGGACCATCGGCCGACCGCCCGGGACACAGTGCTGCAGTCTGGCAGGGTGACGGGCCGAGGCGACGAGTGCGAGCGCATCGTGTCCGGCGCTCTCCGGTTGTTGACCGCTGTCGACCCGTACGGCCTGAGGCCGGGGACGGTGGACGGAACCCCGAGCGACGAGTACGTACCGGAGGCCGTCGCCCTGGCCCGGATCCTGCTCGAGTACGGGAACATCACCGCGCAGGAGGTGGAGGCCGTCTGGTGGCGCTTGTTCTCCGAGTCCTTGACTGCACGGCTCGGATCGTCACGCACAGCTGCCTTGACTCGTGATCTGGACGACCTCCTTCGCCGAGCTCATCGGGTGACCCTCGAGGAGGCGCAGGCCTCGCGGCAGGTGGACACTCCGAGGGTCTGACGGCCGATCGGCAAGCGTGCGCTCCTGAGCTCCGGGCACGGGGATGGACAAGGATCGACGACCGGCCGCGATCGTGGGTAGCACGGTGGCGCTCGGCGGGCCGAAGACCTGATCGACGCTCGGCGGCCCTGTCCGCACATCTTCGATCGATCTGCGTACAGTGGAAGTGCAAGGGGGGAGCACATGGGGGACATCCAGTACGACGAGGCGGCGGCCGATGCCCTCGTCAGGGCAGCCGGGGCGGCCGCCGATCGCCTGCGCGGGCAGGGGGCAGCGCGTCGGCGCGCCGCCGAATCAGCTCTGGACGACTTCCGCGGCGCGTACGCGAAGCGCTTCGAGGAGTCGGTGCAGATCGAAGCTGGCGACCGGCCGAAGCTCACGTCCGCGCTCAACGACCTCGTCGACCAGGTGACCGAGGCCACCGCTGCAGCGGAGCAGGAACGGCAACGCCTCGAGCAGCTCGCGGCGTGGCAGCTCCGGCAAGACGAGCGGGACCGCCAGGTCGCGGCCGATCCGCTCGGGCTGCACGGGAGTCCGTCGCTCGGTGTCTTCGACTTCAAGCCGTCGGAGGTCCCGATCGCTCCGCCGACCATCACCGTGGCGTTCTCGGCGCGGGGTCGGACGCGCACCGGTGGCGGGACGGCAGAAGGGACCAGCTCAGCGGATCCCGGTTCGCTCCGGTCCTTCGCGAGCGACAGCCGCGCCGCAGATCGCGCCGCGGAGGAGAACCTGACGACGCTGCGGTCCGCCTGGCACGGCTTCACCGGGAGCTGCGGCTGGGTGCGCGTTGCGAACGCGTCCTTCCTGGCCGGTGCGGATCGGCTGCTCGATGAGAACCGCGAGGACGCCGCGTGGCTCGAGCGGATCGCCGACGCCTTCGACCGGGCCGGTGGTTCCGGCGATCTCTCGAACGCCACACTCGACATCGCAGCACCGGCCGACCTGCCTCCGGCGCTGCACCAGATGCTCGATCCGGACCTGACCGCGGCCGAGGTCGCGGCACTCTGGGCACAGCTCGGATGGTCGTCATCCCGCAGGCAGGACGTCCGAGCGCTGCCCCTGCCGGTGCTCGCTCGCCTCGGCAACCTCGAGGGAGTCGCTTACTGGGCCCGCGACGCGGCGAACCGCACCGTGCTCGACGCCCGGATCACCGAGGCTGAGCAGGAGGTGGAGGCGCTGCAGTCCACGATCGCGTACGACAACGGGACCGCCTGGAGCCGAGCGTCGGAGAACCTCACGGCGTTGCGGGACATCCGCACCGGTGCGCAGTTCGTTCCCGGGTCGCAGTCGGGCGACCGGTACGTCGTGTCGCTGACCGACGACGTGCCACCACTCGCTGCCGTCGCGATCGGCGACCTGGACACCGCTCGCAACGTGACCTGGGCGGTTCCCGGCATGGGGTCGTCGACCACCGGCATGAACGCATGGGCGTCCTCGGCGCAGAACATCTACGACCAGCAGCGCGACAGTGTCGACGACGACAGCCCTCTGCAGCAGCACGCCGTCATCGCGTGGATGGGGTACAAGGCCCCGCCCATCCCCGTCATCTCGGGCAGTCCGGACCCGGGGGTGCTGTTCAACGGGTACGCAGAGCCGGGCGGCGACGCGCTCGCAGCCTCGATCAAGGGGCTGGATGCCGTGCGTGGAGGGGACCTGCCCCGGACGAACGTCGTTGCCCACTCCTACGGATCGACGACGGCAGCGTTCGGTCTGACCCAGGCGGCCGTCCACGTCGACTCGTTCACGACGATCGGTTCAGCGGGCATACCGAACTCGATCCCACGAGCAGACGACATCCACGCTGATGACGTCTACGCCGGTCAGGCCCGGAACGTGTGGGCGCTCCCGGGCGACGAGAAGGGCGACCAGTGGGCGGGCACCGGTCGGCTCAGCCCCGTGCACGGGATCGACCCCACGTCGCCGAGCTTCGGTGCGTCCGCGTTCGGCGCCGACGGCGTGGAGAAGGACGGGGAGAAGCTGCGCGGCGTCAAGGACCACGGCGTCAGCACCCCCGACGGCGAGGGCTACCTCGACGTGAACACCGAGTCCCTCTCGAACATCGGGTACGCGACGACCGGTCAGCCGGAAGAGATGACCGACTACGTGGCCAAGGGACCGACGGACTTCGAGCGCGACCTGCTCGAACAGATGATGAGAGCACCGTGATGATGAAGCGATCCTCGACGAGAACACGTCGTACCGCCCTGCTCGGTTCGATCACGGCACTCGTCCTGCTCATGCTCACCGCCTGCGGGAGCACAACCACGACACCGAGAGGCTCCGACATGGATCCGTCGACCGCGAAGAAGTCCATCGTCGATCTCGTCGAACGGTCGACGGCTGCCGTCGGGGGCGACTGGAAGGTCTACCGCGGCCCTGCGGTCGAGCCGTGCGGACAGGACGTGGAGGATCGCGTCCGGTACGTCTACATCGTGGAGCGAGAGGGGTCGGCCACCGGGCTGCAGCGCGATGTCGATGCGGTCCGTGCCGTCTGGAAGGACGCGGGTATGGACGTGGTCGACACGGCCACGCCCGGAGGGGCCACTCGCGCCGGCATCCGCGGAACCGGTGACCCCGTGACCTCGATCGGGTTCGACGCGAAGCCGGATCGGTACAGCATGTCCGGAGTCAGCGTCTGCGCGCCCGGGAACGCGTCGGAGCTCCGCGACGAGGAGTTCTCGGACCAAGGCTGAGCGGATCCACTCCTCGGACAGATGATGCAGGCGCCATGACGACGATCGCACCTCGACACCGGTCGAGCACCTGGCTCGCACTCACAGCAGCCATCGGCCTCTTGCTCGTCCTCACCAGCTGTGCGGACAGCAGCGTGGAGCGGGAGGGACCCACCGTGCAAGCGTTCGAAGCCGAGAAGTCGATCGTCGACCTCGTCGAGCGCTCCTCGGAGGCGATCGGCGGGGAGTGGCGCGTGTCACTCGGGCCGTCGGTGGAAGCATGCGGCGAGGGCGTCGAGGACCGCGTGCGGTACGTCTACGTCCTGGAGCGCGACGGTTCCCCCGAGAGCGCTGAACGGGACATCCGTGCCGTCACGGAGGTCTGGGAGCAGGACGGCATCGAGGTCTTCGACACGGAGACCGGCGGGGACGAACCACTCCGGGGTGTCCGGGGCAAGGGCGGTCCCACCACGTCCATCGGGTTCGACGCCCACCCCGCGCGCTTCAGCCTTGCCGGCGTCTCCGCGTGCGCAGCTGGGAGCGCAGACGACCCCGCTCAGGGATGAACCAGAGCGTGACCGATCGCCGGCACGTGCGGTCGTTGCTCGGACTCGGGGCGGTCGTCGGTCGCGAGACCTGTGGTGCCGCGCGCTGTCAGGACGAGGAGGAGCGATGGGTCGCCGATCGAACACGTGCATCGCCGTGCTGCTCGTGGCCGCAACGGTCCTGTCGGCGTGCAGCGCCGACCCGGGCGGAGCCCGTGTGGACGCGTTCGAGGCGAAGCGGTCGATCGTGGACGTGGTCGAGCACACGACGCAGTCGATCGGCGGAGAGTGGAGCGTGTACAGCGGTCCTGCGGCGGAGAGCTGCGATCGTGCAGGCGCTGCGCCCGGAGCCCGGTGGAGCTACATCGTCGAACGCGTGGCACCGGCGGGAGTCGACCCGGCCGCGGACGTCGAACGGGTCGAGCAAGCGTGGGAGGAGCAGGGCATCGCCGTCGAGCACTTCGAGAGTGGAGCGGCGGACCCGCTGCTCGGCGTCCGCGGGAGCGGGGGACCGGTGACGTCGATCGGGTTCAACGCCTTCCCGCAGCGGTACAGCGTGACCGGGGAGTCGACGTGCTTCGACGGGAGCGTCGACGACCTGCGGGGAGCGGGCAAGGGATGACCGACGACCGGCGCACCGACCGGGTGACGGACCGGGACCGACGGACCTATCGGATCGTCTCCCGCATCGGCTTCGTCGCTGCTCCGGCGATGTTCTTCCTGCCGCTCCTCGTGCCGATGTTCTGCGTCGGCTACCAGTCGTGGCCGGTCATCTGCATGACGGCGGCGTTCGCGGTGCTCGTGTCCGCGTCCTCGTTCGCCGCCATGGCGAGCACGCCGCCCGACGACCGTCCCGGGAAGCACCAGCTGTGGGCGATCCCCGCGGCCGTGTTCGCCCTGCTGCCCGGAGCGGTCCTCTCCTCCGGGCTGTACCTGACGATCGTCTCCCTGCTGAGCCAGGCAGCGGCGACAGCGCCGGGCTGACGGGAGACGGCCGTCGGACAGGACACGGCGGCCCGACGAGGGGCGGGGACGACCCGCGTCAGACCGGCCGGTAGATCGCGATCGGGGGAGCGGACGGGTCGCCGTCGTCGTGCGCGTCGCCCGTCGCGAGCCAGGTGCGGCCCTCGTGCTCGATCGTCGTCGGCAGGTCGCCGTGCACCAGGATGCGGATCGCGGGCGCATCGCCGTCGATCAGGTCGACACCGTGTGCCTCGGTACCGCCGGGGTTGTCGTGCACGTAGCTCATGCTCCGAGTCAACCCGGTCGGCGCTGGGAACCCGGGACCGCCCGGCCGCTCGCAGGGTTCGGGTCGCCGCGAACGGCCGGACGAGGGGTGGGTGGCCCCGGTGCGCCGGTCGGGCAGGTCCGGGCACCGAGGAGTCATCCGGACACGACGGAGACTCGGATTGGTCGGCATGATCACCTTGCGGTTTCCCGCAATCCCGCAACACCAGGCCCGCGGCGAACCCGGACGACGCGCCCGGCGGCCCCGCAGATCACGGGCACGGGACTGATCCGGGGTAGAGTGTTCCTGTACGCGGATGTGGCGCAGCGGTAGCGCATCACCTTGCCAAGGTGAGGGTCGCGAGTTCGAATCTCGTCATCCGCTCGGAACACGAAGGCCCTGGTCACCGACCAGGGCCTTCGTCGTGCAGCAGCCGGTCCTCGCCGTCACGCGCCGCCGAAGCGCTCGGCCCGGACGTCGGACAGGTCGTGGCCGAGCTCGCCGAGCCACCGCAGCACCTGCTCGACGAACGGGGTCGACCCGCAGACGTACACGAGCGCGCCGGCGTCGGGCTCCAGCACCGATGCGCCGAGACGCTCCCGGGTGAGCCGGCCCACGGCCTCGCCCGATCCCGACGGCGCCCGGCGGCTGTACACGTGCGTCACCTCGAGCGGAGCGGTCGCGCGGAGGGCAGCGTCGAGCTCCTCGCGGAAGAAGACGTCCTCCGGCGTGCGGGTGGCGTACAGCAGCCGGAACGGCACCGGGTCGTCCGCCTCGGCGTGCGCGGTGACCATCGGGAGCAGGGGGACGATGCCCGACCCGCCGGCGATCAGCTGCACGGGCCGGTCCGACTCGTCCGGACGCCAGACGAACCACCCACCGAGGGGACCGTGCACGTCGAGCCCGTCGCCGACCTCGATCGCGTCGACGAGGAACGGCGAGACCTCGCCGCCCTCGACCCGGTCGACGGCCAGCGTCACCCGGGTGCCCTCACCGGACGAGGCGATCGAGTAGGAGCGGGACGCCTGGTAGCCGTCCTCGGCGGTGAGCCGCAGGTCGAGGTGCTGACCGGGGTCGTTGCCGGGCCAGGTCGGCACGTCGAGGACGATGCGGCGCGCGGCCGGGGTCTCGGGCGCGACGGCGGCGACGGTGGCGGGGTGCCAGGCCGGCCGCCTGCGGACGGGAGCGGCCCCGCGCGGGGTGATCCGCGCCTCCAGGCCGTCGACGGGGGGCGTGCTCACCAGTACCGCTCCTCCTTCCAGGGGTCGCCGTGCATGTTGTAGCCGGCGTTCTCCCAGAAGCCGGGCTCGTCCTCGGCCTGCATCACGATGCCGCGCACCCACTTCGCGCTCTTCCAGAAGTACAGGTGCGGGACGAGCAGCCGGGCCGGACCGCCGTGCTCGGGGGTGAGGGGCTCGCCGTCCGCCTCGAAGGCGATCCAGGACTGCCCGTCCAGGAGCTCGTCGAGCGGCACGTTCGTCGTGTAGCCGCCGAAGCTGTGCACCGTGCAGAAGTCGAGCGACGTCTCGACGTCGGCGAAGAGCCGGTCGAGGGGGACGCCGCGCCAGGGCATGTCGAGCTTCGTCCAGTGGGTGACGCAGTGGATGTCGACGGTGACGTCCTCGACCCCGAGCGCGTGCACCTCGTCCCACGACCAGGTGTGCAGACCCGACTCGGTGCGGATCGAGAAGCTCCAGTCCTCGGGCGCGATGTCCGGGGTCGCCCCGGCGGAGAGCACGGGCCAGTCGCGCACCAGGGTCTGGCCGGGTGGGATGCGCGGGTCGTCGCGGTCGTCGCGTCGGCCGCCGAATCCGCGGGTGAACGTCGCCATCGTGGTCCTCCTGCTCACTGGTGGTGTGGCCATCCTGCCCCGTGGATCGGTCCACGGCCCAGCGCGCGTCCGGTGCGCGCCGCGTCACGAGGACCGGCCGGGAGGCTCGTCGCGCCTCCTCGGGACGGCGCTGGTCCGCCGCGGGGCCGGTCCCGGCGTGGTGGGACGCCGCTCAGCGGCGGTGCGGGGCCGTCTCGTGGTCGTCGAAGAGCACGTCGGGTGCGTCGACCCGACGGTCGGTCACGGTGGTCGGGCTCTCCAGGTGCACGGCGCCCGACGGCAGGATGCCCGCGCCGCCGAAGCGCTCCATGACCTGCCACTGCGCGACGACGTCCTCGCCCGAGTGCTGCGGGGGCAGGGCGTCCCAGAACCGGAAGGCCCCCACCTGCTCGAGCGCTGCGCGGTCGTACACGACGCACGCGCCGACCCAGGCGACCCGGTAGGGGACCCATCCGCCCGTCGGGACGTCGAGGTCGGCAGCGACGTGGGCCGGGTTGGCGGCGTTGTGCAGTGACAGTCGGTCGAAGCCGGGGGTGCCGCGGCGCACGACCTCGGGTACGACCGGACCGTCCCACGGCTCGAACACGGCCGTCTCGTGCGGACGGCGGTCCTGCAGGTACGACAGCCCCTGCACGGCACTGCCGACGAACCCGCAGCCGAGGTCGCGGAGCGCGTCGAGCATCCGGCGGACGGTGCCCGGCTCGAGCCAGACGTCGTCGTCGAGGTAGAGCACCGCGGGGGCGGTGGCGTGGTCCAGGAGGTACTGGCGGTGCTCTGCCAGACCACGCCGTTCCGGGTGGGCGAGGAGCGTGACGGGCCGGCCCTGCGCCTCCAGGACGCGCAGCATCGCGGCGACCGCCGGCTCGGAGGCGGCGTCCTGACCCGCGGACTGGTCGCTGAGGACCAGGCGGAGGGCGACGTCGGTCTGGGCGGCGAGCCCGGCGAGCGTCGTGGCGAGCTCGGCGGGCCGCCCGACGGTCGGCACCAGGACGTCGACCTCGGCCGGACCGCGGTCGTCCGTCAGGGGGCGCGCCCAGGCGCCCGACCAGCGGGCGGCGGTCACGGTGCCGGGTCGGGCTCGACGGCGGGCGCCACAGCGTCCGTGGTGTCGGCCGGCGCCGGACCGGTCGCTGCGGCGGCCGCCGCTGCGGTGGCCTCGCGGATGCGGCGCACGACCGCGGTCGTCGAGTGCTCCGGCACGTAGTCGACCATCACGACCTCGCCGCCGTAGGCCCGCACGACGCCGGTCTCCTCGAGCATCTCGGGGGAGTAGTCCCCGCCCTTGACGTAGACCTCGGGACGCAGGCGCTCGATGAGCGGGATCGGGGTGTCGGTCGCGAACACGGTGACCAGGTCGACGCAGGCCAGAGCGGCGAGGACGCCGGCGCGGTCCTCCGCGGTGTTGATCGGGCGCTCCGGACCCTTCAGCCGGCGGACCGAGTCGTCGTCGTTCAGGGCGACGACGAGCAGGTCACCGAGCTCGCGGGCCTGCCGCAGGTAGGTGGTGTGCCCGCGGTGCACGACGTCGAAGCAGCCGTTCGTGAACACCACGCGCCGTCCGGCGGCGCGCGCAGCCTCGACGGCAAGCACGAGGTCCTCGTGGTCGACGACCGTGGCGGCGGGGGCCGTCACGGAGTCGATCAGGGCAGCGGCGGTGCAGACCGAGGTGCCGGCCTCGCGGACGACCACGTCGGCGGCTGCCTGGGCGACGGCGATCGCGTCGCGGAGCGGGGCCCGGACGGCGAGGGCGACCGTGGCCGCGGCGCAGAAGGTGTCGCCGGCACCGGACGCCTGCTGCTCGGACGCGGGGGTGGCGCGGGTGCGGAAGGCCTGGTCGGTGCCGGGCTCGAGCAGGACGGTGCCGTCGCGGTCGAGGGTGACGACCGCCGCACGGGCGCCGCTGCGGGCGAGGACCTCGTGGCGGGCGTCCACGACGACGGGGACCCGGGCGGACCCGGCCCCGAGGTCGCGTCCGAGCAGCCCGGCGGTCTCGCCGGCGTTCGGGGTGACGAGGTCCGGGTGGAGATCGGCCCAGCGCGTGAGGTCGTGGGCGTCGACCACGACGGCACCGGGGCGGTCTCGGTCGAGCACGGGCACGACGTCCTCGGGCTGCACGCCGAGGCCGTAGTCGCACACCACGGCGGCGTCGGCGCAGCGGACGGCGCGGGCGACGGCCTCCGCCAGGCGGGCTCCCGCGTGCGCGTCGGGGGTCGCGGCGATCTCGTCGACCCGGACGACCACGCGGTCGCCGCCGACCACCCGCGACTTCGTCGTCGTGCGCGCACCCGCGACCTCGACCAGGTACGTCGTGTCGACGCCCGCGGTTTCGAGCCGCTCGCGGAGCACGCGGCCGGACTCGTCGTCGCCGATCAGGCCGACCATGCGGACGCGGGCGCCGAGGGCGCGGGCGTTCACCGCGGTGTTCGCGGCGCCGCCCGGCACGGCCACCGTCTCGGTGACGCGCACGACGGGAGCCGGTGCCTCGCGCGAGACCCGTTCGGCCTCGCCGACGGTCCACCGGTCGAGGATGCAGTCGCCGATGACGACGACGAGGGGTTCGCGGTCGTCGACCGAGGCGACCAGGTCGCGGACGAGACGGACGTCGGCGGTCATCGGGTTCCTCCGGAGGTGGTGCGGGCGGGAGCGGGTTCGAGGTGCACGACGGTGGTCGTCGTCATCTCGTCGAGCAGGTGCGGGCCGTAGCCGAAGCCGGCACCCGACGCGCCACGGGGCTGGGCGCTGCCTCCCGGTGCGCCGCCGAACACGGCGTTCACCTTGACGGTCCCGACGGGCAGCTCGGCCGCCGCGCGGAGCGCATGGCCGGTGTCGCCGGTGAGCACCGTCGCGGCCAGGCCGTACCGGTCGGCCGCTGCGAGGCGCAGCCCCTCGTCGAACGACTCGACGACCCGGACCGGAGCGATCGGGCCGAAGGTCTCCTCGGTCATCACGACCATGTCGTCGGTGCAGTCCGCCAGGACGGTCGCCGGGTAGAACGTGCCGACGCCACCGGGCGTCGTGCCGCCCGTGCGCACCTCGGCGCCGCGCTGCACGGCGTCGTCGACGTGCGACTGCACCGTGGCGCGGAGCCGGTCGTCGACGAGCGGACCGAACTCCGCGGCGGGCGACGCCGTCCGACGCTCGGCCTCGGCGACGAGCGCCGCGGTGAACTCCTCGGCGACGTCGCGGTGCACGTAGACGCGCTCGACGCTCGTGCAGATCTGGCCCGTGTTCGCGAACGCGCCGAGTGCCACCTGTGCCGCGGCCCAGGTCGGGTCGACGTCGGCGTCCACGACGACCGCGTCGTTGCCGCCGTTCTCGCGGATGACGTGTGCGTGGGTCCGGGCGGCGACCTCGGTCAGGCGGTCGCCGGTCGCGGTGGAGCCCACGTGGGCGTAGACGTCGATGCCGTCCTGCTCGAGCAGGGCCTCGCCGGTCGCGGCATCGCCGTCGACGCCCACCAGGACGCCCTCGGGCAGAACCTCGGCGAGCAGCGCGTTCAGGCGCGTGATCGTGCCCGGGCACCGCTCGCTGCCCTTGTGCACGACGGTGTTGCCGGTGACGATCGCCGCACCGAGGATGCCGAGGGCGACGGCCACCGGGTCGTTCCACGGGGTCAGGGCGAGCACGACGCCACGGGGGTGGGGGACCGACCAGTCCGCGGCGCCGAACTGCCCGCGGAGGGCCTCGCCACGGTGGACCGGACCGAGCTCGGCGTACTGCACGAGAGTCCCGATGCCGGCCTGGACCCCGCCCATCGCGTCGCCGGGGACCTTGCCCGTCTCGCGGGTGTTCAGGTCGGCGAGCTCCTGCGCGTGGTCACGGAGGTGCGCGGCTGCGGCGTGGAGCAGGGCGCCCCGCTCCGCCGGGGCCGTGCGCGCCCAACCGGGGGCGGCCGCTCGAGCGCGCGCGACAGCGTTCGCGACGTCCTCGCTCGTGGAGCGCGGGGTCGTCGTGGCGATCGACCCGTCGACGGGGTCGGTGACGACCAGGTGGTCGGTGTCGGTCGCGGTCGCTGACGGGGTGGCGATGCTCATGGTGTCCTTCCGGAGACGTGCTTACCGTTCCACGCTGCCCGCACGTACCTGTGCGGGGTCACGGTTCCGCGCGCGAGGTCCGCGGAACGCGCTGCCGGGGTCTCGCCGGGTCGGTCCCGGCAGTCCTCACGGCTGGTCCCGGGTAGACGGGTCTGGTGCAACTGATCGGCAACGGTGGAGACCGCTTCGACGACGTCCGGGAGATCGCGGTGCTCCGCGGCGGTGGCCTGGGGGACCTGCTGTTCGCGGTCCCCGCGATCGAGGCGCTCCACGCCGCGTACCCGGACGCCCGCATCACGCTGCTCGGCAGCCCGCTGGCACCGGCGGTCCTGCGTGGACGCACCGACGCCGTGCACGCGTTCGAGGAGCTCCCGGTCGTCCCCGGCGTGCGCGACGGCGGCAGCGGAGCCCCCACGCTCGAGGACTTCGAGTCACGACTGCGTGGGCGGTTCGACCTCGCCGTCCAGCTGCACGGCGGCGGTCGGAACTCGAACCCGTTCCTGCTGCGCCTCGCCGCGCCGCACACCGTGGGGACCGCCACCGAGGACGCCGAGGTCCTCGAACGGTGGGTCCGCTACGTCTACTACCAGCACGAGGTGCTCCGCGGGCTCGAGGTCGTGTCGCTGGCCGGTGCCGCACCGGTCACCCTCGATCCGCGCGTGCACGTGACGCCCGAGGAGCGGCAGGCCGTGCGCGACCGGCTCGGCGTGCGCGGACACCTGGTCGCGGTGCACCCCGGCGCCACCGACCCCCGCCGGCGCTGGAGCCCCGAGCGGTTCGCCGCCGTCGTCACCGCGCGACTCGACGCGGGCGACGACGTCGTGCTCGTCGGTGACGCCACCGACGTCCCCGCAGCGCAGGCGATCCGCGGGGCGGTGCCGACCGCGCTGCACGACCGGCTCCACGACCTGACCGACGCCCTGCCGCTCGCCGAGCTCCCCGCCGTCCTCGCGGCGGCCGACGTCGTGGTCGGCGACGACTCCGGCCCGCGGCACCTCGCCGTCGCCGTCGGGACCCCCACCGTCGGCGTCTTCTGGTTCGGCAACGTGGTGAACGCGGGGCCGGTGGACCGCGGCCGGCACCGGGTGCACCTGTCCTTCGTCACCCGGTGTCCGGTGTGCGGCATCGACGTCACACAGGTCGGGTGGACCGCGGAGCGTTGCGAGCACGACCCGTCCTACGTCGACGAGGTGCAGCCGGAGGCCGTGCTCGCCGACGTCGAGGACCTGCTCGCCACGGTGCGGCCCCGGGGGCGCGCGGTCGAGCCGGTCGCCTGACCCGGCGCCAGCGCTCCTTCAGGTCGCACGACATGCCGCCCGCGGTCGTTCCGGTCGCACGACATGCCGTCCGGCCGGAAGTCGAGCGGCATGTCGTGCGACCGGAAGTCGAGCGACGTGCCGTTCGGCTGGAAGGTGAGCGGCACGTCGTGCGACCCGAGCGGGTCCGGCCGCCCGGCCAGCATGCACGGACGGGAGGCGCGGCGCCGTCCGGCACCGCGCCTCCCGTCGGGCGTCTACGAACGGCTACGGCCAGCTGGGCTCGGTCGCCGGCATGATCGACAGCTCGCGGATCTCGCACCCGGCCGGCTGCGACAGCGCGAACAGGATCGAGTTCGCCACGTACTCCGGCTCGATGAGCTGTGCGTCCGGGCCCGGCTTGTACTGCTCGGTCCGGCCCTCGAAGAACGCGGTGCGCATGCCCGCGGGGATGATGTTCGTCACGCCGATGCGGCCGGCGGTCTCGGCGGCCAGCGCCTGCGAGAACCCGCGCACGCCGAACTTCGACGCCGAGTAGGCGGTGCCGTCGCCGACGCCCTTCAGCGCGAGCGACGACGAGATCGTCACGACGCGGCCGTGCGTCGCCTCGAGGGCGGGGAGCGCGGCACGCACGACGGCGGCGGTGCCGAGCAGGTTCACGCCGACGATGCGCTCCCAGTCGCCCGACGAGATCCCGCCGATCGGGGCGGGCTTGTCGATGCCCGCGGCGGTCACGACGGCGTCGAGGCCGCCGTGGCGCTCGGCGGCCTCGCGGACGGCGCGCTCGGTCGCCTCGGTGTCCGTGACGTCCACGGCGACGGCGTCGGTGCCCTCCGGCACGCCGTCGACGCGCAGGTCGAGGACGATCGGGGTGCCGCCGGCCTCGGCGACCGCGGCGACGACCGCGGCGCCGAGACCCGAGGCGCCGCCGGTGACGAGGACGCGGCCGATGGGTGTGGTGGGGACGGGCATGGACTTCCTTCCGGGAGTGGCGTGGTGCCGGTCCGTCGGCGGTGCCGACGGGACGTGTGTGGTGACCGGTGCCGGACGGGAGGCTCGTGGCGGCGGTGCGCCGCGCCTCCCGTCCGGCACGTGGTCGGGTCTGTCGGGGTCAGCCGACCGCGGCGAGGGCGGCGGCGAGCCGGGTGGTGGACCGACCGGGGTGGAACGGGACGGTGACGACCCGGCCGCCCCACTCGGCGAGCGTGGCCGCCTCGGGGAGCTCGCTGGCCGCGTAGTCGCCGCCCTTCGCCCAGACGTCCGGCCGGAAGCGACGGAGCGCCTCGTCCGGGGTGTGCTCGTCGAAGACGACCACCGCGTCGACGCAGTCGAGTGCGAGCAGCAGCTCGACCCGGTCGTCCTGCGTCATGATCGGTCGCTCCGGGCCCTTCAGGGCGCGGACCGAGTCGTCCGAGTTGAGGCAGACCACCAGGCAGTCGCCGAGCGCCCGGGCGGCGGAGAGCGTGCGGGCGTGCCCGGCGTGCAGCAGGTCGAAGCAGCCGCCGGTCGCGACGACCGTCCCGCCGGCGCTGCGGACCTCGTGCACGACCCGCAGTGCGTCGCGGTCGACACCGGGGACGGGCACCGGGGCCGGACCGTCGTCGGCGAAGAGCGCGGTCACACCGCCGGCCGCCAGGTACTCCGACGCCGCGAGCACGCCCGCGGCGACGGCCTCGGCCACGTCCGTCCCTTCGGCCAGGGCGATCGCGACGCCCGCCGCCAGGCGGTCACCGGCGCCGCAGGGGTCGCCGGCGGTCACGGACGGGGCCGGGACGAAGCGGCTGTCGAGCGCTCCCGGCCCGGTGCCGTCGCCGCGGCGCCGCGATGCGACGAGCGCACCGCGGTCGCCCATGGTGACGGCGACCGCGTCGACGTCCCAGGCGCGGACCAGCTCGGCGGCGGCGTCGGTGGCGAAGGGGACGCCCTCGCCGGACAGGTTGGTGAAGCGGCGGGCCTCGCTGGTGTTCGGCGTGACGACGGCAGTGCCGGCGACGGGGGCGGCGCCCTTGGGGTGCGGGTCCCAGACCACCGGTGTGGTGCGCGCCGCGGCGGCCAGGGCGCTGCGGAGGCCCTCGGACGCGGCGACACCGCGGCCGTAGTCGGCGACGACGATCGCGTCGGCGCCCTCGAGCGCCGCGGTCATCTCGGCCGTGGTGCCGGGCACGGGCGGCGTGGCGCAGCCCTCGTCGATGCGGACGAGTGCGTGGTCGACGACGCGGACGCGGGTCTTCACCGGGGTCGGTGCGCCGGAGGGACCGGCGACCACCCGGACGTCGGGCAGCAGGGCGCGGATCTCCTCGGCGCGGTCGTCGTCGCTCAGGACGGTGACGAGCGTGACGTCGTGGCCGTCGCGCACGAGCATCGAGGCGACCAGACCGGCGCCACCGGCGCGGCGGTCGTCGGTGCGGACGTCGACGACGGGCACGGGGGCGTCCGGGCTCAGGCGCTCGCTCGTGCCCGAGACGTCGACGTCGAGCAGGGTGTCGCCGACGACGACGATGCGGCGCCGGGTGCCGTCAGCCTGCGCGCGGGCGGCGGTGTGCTGCGCGGTTGCTGTCTCGTCGGCGCGCCGTGCGGCGGTGCCGTCGTGCGCGGTCACCGGCGTCCGCCGCGGCGCAGGGCGGGTTCCATCGCGCGGCAGAGGGCGTGCACGAGGACGAGCTGCGCCTCCTGCACGTTGGCCGACGGCCCCTCGATGCGGATCGCGTCGTCGACCGCGTCGGCGAGCGGGTTCGGGCCGGGGCCGGTCATCGCGATCGAGCGGGCGCCGACGGCCCGCGCGGCCTCGGCGGCGCGCAGCAGGTTCGGGCTCTTGCCGCTCGTGCTGAGCAGCACCACGACGTCCCCTGCGCGCGCGTGCGCCGTGACCTGGCGGGCGAAGACCTGGTCGTAGCCGTAGTCGTTGCCGATCGCGGTGACGGCGGAGCTCTCGGCGTGCAGGGAGATCGCCGAGTACGCCGGGCGGTCCCCGTCGAAGCGGCCGGTCAGCTCAGAGGTCAGGTGCTGCGCCTCCGCTGCCGACCCGCCGTTGCCCGCGGCGAGCAGACGGCGACCGGCGACGAGGCGCGCGGCGATGTCGTCCGCCCAGGCGGCGATGTGGTCCTTGTGGTCGACGAGCGACGCGATCACGGGGACCGAGGCGGCGATGTGGTCGACGACGGTCCGGACGCTGGCGCTCCCGGTCTCCGGCTCGCGGGTGCCGGTCTGCTGCTCGATGGTCATCGTGCGGTCCTCTCCGTCTGGTGCGGCAGCGCCGCGGGCGTCGGGCGGGCGGTCCGTCCGGCGCGTCCGGGACGGGCGCCCGGGATGGTGGTGGCGGGGGTGATGGTGACCGGGTCGTTCGACACGGGTGCCGTGTCGGTCCCGGTGGCCGCCGCCGCGGGGGCGGCGAGGGCGTTCGCGGCACCGGCGACGAGCCGCTCGTAGACGCGCTCGCTCTCGGCGGCGACCTTGTGCCAGGTGTACCGGGCCTTGGCGCGCTCGCGTCCGGCGCGTCCGTAGGCCTCGCGGCGCTCGGGATCGTCGAGGATCGCACCGACGGCGGCGGCCACGGCGTCCTCGTCACGGGGCGGGACGTGCAGGCCGGTGGCGTCCTCCACGACGGTGTCGATCAGTCCGCCGACGCTCGACGCGACGACCGGACGACCGCAGGCCATGGCCTCGAGCGGCACGATGCCGAAGGGCTCGTACCAGGGCGCGCACACGACGACGTCGGCGCTGCGGTACACGGCGGGCATGTCGTGCTGCCCGAGCTGACCGCGGAAGGTCACGTGCTCGCGGACCCCGAGCGACCGGGCCAGGGCGTCGAGGCGCTGGTACTCCGGGTCGTCGGCGAGGTCGGCCCCGGCGGTGCCGGCACCGCCGACGACGACGAGCTCGGCCTCGCGACCCTCGTCGAGCAGCCTCGCGAGTGCCGCGATGGTCGTGCCGACGCCCTTCCGGCGCACCAGTCGGGACGCGGTCAGGACGCGGAAGGGGCGGCCGCGTTCCTCGACCGGGCCGTCCGGGCGGAACAGGTCCGTGTCCACCCCGCAGGGCACGACCGAGATGGCGTGCAGCGGGACGCCGAGCGCCTTGAGCTCGAACGCCTCGTCGGAGCACGTCGCGACGACCTGGTCGACGCTCCGGCCCACCGCGGGTTCGATCCACTCGCGCTCGGCGGGGCTCGTGTCGGCGGTGCCCTGGTGGCGGCGCTTCACGACGCCCAGCGCGTGGAAGGTCTGCACGACCGGGATCCGGACGCCGCCGGTGCGGGCGTGCACCTGCTTGACCGCCTCGAGCGCGGCGTGCCCGGACATCCAGAAGTGCCCGTGCACCACGTCGGGACGGTCGACGAACCACTCGGCCGCGAGCACCGAGGCGAACGTCCCCATGAACGGGAACAGGTCGTCCTTCGGTACGTGCCGCGCAGGACCGGCGTCGACGTGCACGACCTCGACCCCGGGGCGCAGCAGCACCCGGACGGGCTGGTCGGCGTCGTCGCGCCGCGTGTACACGGTGACCTGGTGGCCGCGGTCCGCCAGGGCTCCGGAGAGCTCGGCGACGTGGACGTTCTGTCCACCGGCGTCGACTCCGCCGAGCACCGCGAGCGGACTCGCGTGCTCGGACACCATCGCGATCTTCATCGGAGGCTCCCTTCCAGCGCGGCGTCCGCCGCGCGTCCCCGCCGCGCACCCCGCGCGACGGCGTCGTCGAGGAGGTCGTCCCAGTCCGCCAGGTACCGGCCGAGCCCGTGCCGCGCGAGCGCGGCCTCACGCGCGACGGCACCGCGGCGGCGGGCCTCCTCGGGGTCCTCCAGGAGCGTCCTGGAGGCACGGACCAGCTCGTCGACGTCGGTCGCGATCGCGCCGGCCTCGGCGGGCACCGTCCGGGGTGCGTCGGTCGTCGCGAGCACGAGGACCGGCATCGCCATGTGCATCGACTCGATGAGCGACAGGCCGAGCGAGGTCCAGCGGTTCGGGTGCACGTAGGCGCGTCGCTGCGCGAGCGCGGCGTGCATCGGGTCGGCGGGGACGTCCCCGAGGGCGACGACGCGGCCGCCGAACCCGAGCTCGGGCAGACGCTCGGTCCCCATGCCCCAGAGGTCGACGGGCGCGACGTCGGCGAAGCGGGGGAGCAGGTCGGTGCCCACCACGCGGCCGCGACGGACCGGCTCGTTGATGACGACGCCGAAGCGTTCGAGCTCGCCGGTGTACAGCGGGCCGGGGTCGACGACGCCGTGCTCGACGACCGTGGTGCGGGTCGTGCCGCAGTCCCACATCAGGGCGTTCCAGTGCGTGACGTGGGCGATGACCAGGTCGTCGCGGTCCCGCATCGGGTGCAGGCTGCTCGGCACGTCGACCCGGGGGGCGTTGTGCTCGACGAAGACCACCGGCACCTCGCGACCGCCGAGCAGGCGTCGAGCCTCCTCGAGCTCCTCGGTGCGCTGCAGCACGACCACGTCGACCTCGGCGTCGGCGACGTCCGCGGGGTCGATCTCGATCGCGTTCGCCGGCCAGTCGCGCCCGCCGCGTCCGAGCCCCCAGCCGTCGCGGGCCGGGGTGGTCGGGATGAGGTACTCGTGGGGGCCGCGGACGAAGGCGTCCATCCAGCCGCCGTGCACGTGCCACACGAGGATCCGCATGCAGGGCCTTCCGTTCGTTCGGTGCCCCTCCGGTCGGCTCGTGACGCGGGTCCGCGCGGAGTGCGCGGGCGCCCGTGCGAGGAGCAGGAGGAGCAGTGGCGCACGTTACGGAACCGCTGCTGGTGCTCCTCGCAGCTTCTCCTGCTTCATCCGTTGAGCGCAGTGCGGTGCTCGTCGGCGGGGGAGCCGGGCGCACGCGCGAGCAGGCGGTCGTGGGCTGCGAGCACCTCCGACACGCCGACACCGGAGAGGCACGGGTGGCCGGGGACCGGGCACTCCCGCGCACGGCTCAGGCGGCAGGCGGCCGTCTGATCGCCGAGCAGTTCGACGTCCGGCGTGTACGGCGCCCACTTCACCGCGGGCACGACCGGGGAGAACAGGCTGACGATCCGCGCGCCGACCGCGGCGGCGAGGTGTGCCGGTCCGGTGTTCCCCACGACGACGACCTCGGCGCCGGCGAGCACGGCGGCGAGTTCCGCTGGCGAGGTCCGACCGCCGAGGTCGACCGCGCCGTCGATCGCGACGGCCGCTGTGAGCGCTCGCTCGCCCGGGCTGCCGGTGACGACCACCGGGACCCCGCGCTCGGCGTAGGCCGCGACGAGGGCGCGGTGGTGGTCCTCGGGCCAGGAGCGTGCCGGGACGCTCGCACCGGGGTGCACGACCACGTAGCGGTCCAGCGCGGCCACCTCGGGCGGTGCGACGGCGTCGTGCCGCACCGCGAGCCTCCCGTCGTCACCCGGCGGCAGGGTGAACCCGGCGGCCTCGGCGATGCGGAGGGCGCGCTCGGGCTCGGGGAGGTCCTCGGGCAGGTCCTCGCCCGGTCGGAGCCGCACGTCGAGCAGCGACCCGGGGTGGTCCACCGACGCGCCGGAGACCCGCGGCACCCCGGCCAGGCGGAGCAGGAGGGCGACCGGCAGGGGCGACTGGTGGAACGAGGTGAGCACGACGGCCTCGTCGGGCTGCTCCTCGGTGACGAGCGCGCGGAACTCGCCGAGCAGCGCGTCGTCGATCGGTCGGGCGGTCTCGGTCACCCACGGGGCTGCCCAGACCCGGACCCGGTCGACACCGGGCAGCAGGTCGGCGGCGGGGGAACCCTGGGGCCCGCAGAGCATCGTGACGTGCGAGGCCCCGGCGGCGACGGCGCGGACGGCGGGACCGGCGACCAGGACGTCGCCGAACGAGTCGAGCCGGACGACGAGGACACGGGGGCCGGAGCGCGCGGTGCCCGTGCGTCCGGTCCGCTCGGCGCCGCTCACGCGTGTGCTGCCGGGACGCGGGCCAGCACGAGGGACACCGCGTCGTCGAGCGATCCCGCGACCGTCTCGGCAGCGTCCACCTCCTCGGTGCGGGTCCGCGCGGTCGGCACCAGGATCCCCTGGGCGCCCGCGGCGGCTGCAGCCCGGACGTCGGCGCCGATGTCCCCGACGACGACGAGCTCGGACGGGTCGAGTCCGAGCCGGCGGGCCGCCTCGAGCACCATGCCGGGGCGCGGCTTCCGGCAGTCGCACCCGTCGCCGGCGTCGTGCGGGCAGACGCACCAGACGTCGAACGGTCCGACCAGCTCGTCCACGCGGGCGTTCGTCGCGTCGACCTGTTCGCGGGTGGCCAGACCCTTCGCGATCGCCGACTGGTTCGTCACGACCCCGACGCGCAGACCGGCGGCGCGGGCGCGTTCGACCGCCCGGTGCGCACCGGGAACGGGGACCACCTTGTGCGGGTCGGCGTTGTAGGGGACGTCGATGACGAGGGTGTCGTCACGGTCGAAGAGCAGACCGCGGACGGGGCGGTCCTTCGCGAGAGCCATGCTCCTTGGTACCGCCCGGAGGCCGGGAACCGGTCCAGGCGTGGCCGGATAGCGTCGGACCGTGACCGCCGTCCCCGCCCTGCCCCCGTCCGACGGACGCCCCGACCTGCTCGTCCTCCGCGCCATCAAGCTCGGTGACGCACTCGTCGCCGTCCCCGCCCTGCACGCGCTCCGCCGGGCGTTCCCCGGCCACCGGATCACCCTGGCCACGACCGGGTGGCTGGCCCCGGTCGTCGAGCTGCTGCCGGTGGACGTGCACCTCGCGCAGCACGGGCTCGACCACCCGATCGCCGCACCGGCCGGTGCGGTCGACGTCGCGGTGAACCTGCACGGCGCCGGTCCCGAGTCGTCCGACCTCGTCGCCGCCCTCGCCGCCCGTCGCGTGATCGGACACGCCGACCCGACCCACGGGTACGAGGGTCCCGTGTGGCCCGACGACGTGCACGAGCGGGAGCGCTGGGCGGACTTGGTCACCTGGCACGGCATCCCGGCCGACCCGGACGAGGTCGCCATCGCCCGCCCCGTCGCGCCGTCGGTGGCGCCCGGCGCGGCGGTCGTGCACATCGGCGCCTTCCACGGCGCGCGGCACTGGCCGACGGACCGCTTCGCCGCCGTGGTGCGCGGCCTGCGCGAGCGCGGCCTCGACGTGGTCCTGACGGGAGGCGCGGACGACGTCGAGCGCGCCACCGCCGTCGCGCAGGCGGCCGGCCTGCCGCCGGAGGCGGTCCTCGCCGGTGCGCTGGAGCTGCAGGCCTTCGCGGGCGTCATCGCGTCGGCCGCGCTCGTCGTCACCGTCGACACCGGTGCCGCGCACCTCGCCTCCGCCTACGGGATCCCGTCGGTGGTGGTGTTCGGTCCGGCGCCGCCCGAGGCGTGGGGCCCGCCGGCCTCGGGTCCGCACGTGGTGCTCACCGACGCGTCCGTCCGGCGGGGCGACGTGTTCGCCGAGGACCCGGACCCGGCGCTGCTCGCGGTCGGGGTCGAGGACGTGCTCGCCGCGGTCGACTCACTGCCGGTCGACCCTGCCGCTGCCGCCGCTCCGGCCGGACCGGTCCCTTCGCCGTGAACGCGTCGGGGACGCGTCGGTAGCGTCGAGGAGTACCTGTCCTGCTCGAAGGGAGCGCCCCGTGTTCGAAGCCGCCAACATCCGTGACTGGATCGGCCTGCCCGTCGTCGACGAGACCGAGGACAAGATCGGCACGCTCGAGAGCATCTACTACGACACCGCGACGTCGGAGCCCGCGTTCGGCGCCGTCACGACCGGGCTGCCCGGGTTCCAGAAGCTGCTCTTCGTCCCGCTCGTCGGCGCGACGGTGGCACCGAAGCACCTGCTCGTGACCTTCCCGAAGAAGCTCGTCAAGGACGCGCCGTCGATCCCGACCGACGGTGAGCTCGAGGCCTCGACCGAGCCGGTGCTGTACGAGCACTACGGCCTGCAGTACCAGACCGGCAGCAACGGGGAACGGCGCCTGGGACGCCGCTGACACCGACGCTCGGGTCGGGCAGGTAGCCTTGCCCGTCCCGACGTCGTGCCCACCCGGAGGCCCTCCTGCACCGCACCGCCCGCCCGAAGCGGCTGACCGCCGTCGCCGCCGTGCTCGCGGTCCTGGCCGCAGCGGTCGTCGCACCGTGGGGTCCCGTCGTGGGAGCGTCGACCGACGCTGCCTCGGCGGCGCCGATGTGGCCCGTGCCGGCGCCGTACCCGGCAACGGGCGACCCGGTCGAGACCCTGTCCGACCTGCCGCCGGGCAGTGAGTACGTCGCACTCGGCGACTCGTACTCGGCCGGCTACGGCCTGTCCGACCCCACGCGCCTGCCGACGAGCGCCTGCGGCCAGTCGGCGCGGGACTACCCGCACCGGCTCGCCGCGCGGTTCGGGTTCGCCCTGACCGACGTGACCTGCGCCGGCGCCACCAGCCGCGACGTCGTGTCCGGGTACCAGTTCCGCGGCGTGCCACCGCAGGTCCGCGCGTTGTCCGAGGACACCCGGCTCGTCACGCTGACGATCGGTGGCAACGACGCCGACCTCTTCGGCACCGCCGCGTCCTGTCTCGCGCTGTCGTCCCGCGGCCCGGTGTTCTCCGGCCGGGACGCGCCGTCCTGCCGCAGCACGCTCGTGCACGACGGCGTGGACGACCTCGAGGTGCGCATCCGGTCGCGGGTGGCGCTGGGGATCGCCGACACCCTCGCCGCGGTCCGACGTGCCGCCCCGAACGCGGTCGTGGTGTTCCTCGGCTACCCCGCGATCTTCCCGGACGCCGCGCACACGCCGACGAAGGGCTGCTTCCGCTCGGCGCTCGACCTCGGGTCGCTCGTCGGCTCGTTCCCGCGGGACACCTACCCGTTCACGAACAGCGACGTCCGGTACCTGCACGGGGTCCAGGAGTCGCTCGACGAGGTCTCGGCGTCCGCGGCCGAGGCAGCCGGGGTGCCGTTCGTCGACGTGTTCGCCGAGTCGCAGGCGCACTCGGCCTGCGCGACCGACCGACCGTACGTGTCGGGCGTCTCGCTCTCCGGCACCGGCGACCTCAGCAGCATCGACATGGAGCCCGGGGCCCTGCACCCGAACGGTCGCGGGGTCGCCTGGCTGACGCGGCAGCTCGCGGCGGAGCTCCGGACGCTCGCGGGCTGAGCGCGACACCACTGGGGGTCGTAGGCTCGTCCGGTGGTCACCAGTGCCGGGCTCCTGCTGCACCGTCGGTCGCCGAGTGACGGTGGGCTCCAGGTCTTCGTCGCGCACATGGGCGGTCCGTTCTGGCGTCGTCGTCCACGGGCGTGGTCGATCCCGAAGGGGCTCCTCAAGGCCGGGGAGGACCCGCTCGACGCGGCGCGTCGTGAGTTCGCCGAGGAGATCGGCGTCCCCGCCCCGGACGGCTCCGTGCTCGACCTCGGCGAGGTGCGGCAGGCCTCCGGGAAGCGGGTGCGGGTCTTCGCCCTGCAGGCGGAGGGCTTCGCGGTCGACGCGGTGCGGAGCAACACCGTGCAGGTCGAGCTCCCGCGAGGGTCCGGACGGTTCCTCGAGGTCCCCGAGGTGGACGACGCGCGCTGGGCGGCCGTCGACGAGGCCCGCGAGCTGCTCGTGGCGGGCCAGGTCGCCGCGCTCGACCGGCTGCTCGCAGCCGTGCAGGGCTCGTGAGCCGCGTTCCGCACCCGGACCTGGCCCCCGTCCGCGGTACGCGGATAGCCTGAGGAAGCGTCGAGGATTCGTCGACGCCGACACAGGGGAGCACGCATGCGCAGATGGCGCACCTTCACCGCCGGCGGTATCGCCGTCGCACTGGGAGCAGCACTGGCGGTGAGCGGCGGCACGAGCGCGTCGGCCGCGACCACGGGCAACTGGGGCACCTTCACCGTCTCCGGGGATCCCGGGGATCCCGGGTCCTCGACGGGCGAGGTCGCACTGCCGGGCTTCCCCGAGACGACCTTCACGTCGACCTCCCGCCAGGTGACGGTCGTCTCCGGCGCTTCGACGTGGCAGGGGGCATCGACGCCGCCGGGCGCGGCCTACGGCACCAGCCGCGGCAACACCTACCTGAACCAGCTCGCTCTCGCCGGGCAACCGGCGGAGACCACGTACTCCTTCGCCGGCGGGACGCCGGGAGCCGGCGGGTGGTCGTTCGTCCTCGGCGACATCGACGCCGACCAGGCGAGGATCTCGGCGACGTTGGCGGACGGCTCGCCGGCGGCGATCGACCAGCTCGGCTACGCGGGGTCCTACAACTCGTGCTCGTCGGTGTCCCCTGCGGGCTGGAGCTGCCCCGCCGACCCGGGCGGTGTCGCGCCCGGACAGGACGTCCCGACCTGGGACCCGGCGACCGGGGTGCTGATCGGCAACGCCGCGGCGAACGACACCGCCGGTGCCAGCGCCTGGTTCACACCGACGGCGTCGCTCGCCACGCTCACGATCACCTTCGAGCAGCGGAGCGGGCGGCCGGTCTACCAGACCTGGTTCGCGAACCGGACCTCGTCCCTCTCCGGTAGCGCGGTGCTCGACGGTGAACCGCTCCGTGACACGCTCGTCACCGTCACCGGGCCCAACGGCACCGAGTACACGACGACGACCGGCGCCGACGGGTCCTACACGTTCGACGCCCTGACCCAGGCCGACGGCTACCGGGTGACGATCGCGACGCCGGACAACGCGACGGTCGACCGCGCTCCCGCGACGGTGGACCTGCGCGCCGACGTCGCCGACGCCGACTTCGTCTTCAGCACGCCGCCGGGGACCGTCGGCCTCGACGGTTCCGTCGTCGACGCCGACGGGCGCGCCGTCGCCGACGTCGAGGTGGCGGTGACGGACCCCTCCGGGGCGCTCCTCGCCACCGTCGTCACCGACGCCGACGGTCGCTGGCGTGCCACGGGCCTCCCGGCCGGCTCCACGGTCGTCGCGACCGTGAGCGGCGCCCCACCGGTCTCCGGCACGACCGGAGCCGACGGCGCCCCGGTGGCCACGCTCGCGCCGATCGTGCTGCCGATCAGCGTCGGGACGCTCACCGGACGGGTGACGCTCGACGGCGCCGCGCCCGCCGCGCCCGCCGCGCCGGCCCTCGTGGAGGTGCTGCAGGACGACGTCGTGGTGGCCGCCGTCGAGACGGAGTCCGACGGCCGGTACGGCCTGGCGCTCCGGCCCGGCACCTACACCGTCCGCACCGAGGCGGCGGTCGCCGGTGCTCCGGAGCCGACCGAGCTGACGGTCGTGGTCACCGCCGACGGCACGGTCCGCGCGGACTTCCCGTTCACGACGCCGGTGCCGGTCACCGTCGCGCAGGCCGGTTCGGTCCGCTACGAGGACGGCACGCCCGTGGCGGACACGACCGTCACCGCACGGCCGGTCGAGGCCGGTTCGGGTGCCGTGGTCACGGTGCAGACGTCCGCGGACGGCGGGTACTCGATCACGGGGTTGACGCCGTCGACGGAGTACACCGTGAGTGTCGAGGGTGCTCCCGCCCGGACGGTCACGACGCCCGCCACGGGGGCCCCGGCCGACGCCGTCGACTTCGTCCTGCCCCTGCCGACGGTCGACCAACCGGGCACGGTCGTGGACGCCGACGGCGCCCCCGCCGCGGACGTCCCGGTCGTGGCGACCCGGACCGGTGACGACGACGGAGAGCCGGTCAGCTCGACCACTGACGACGACGGCGCCTTCGCCCTCGAGGGGCTCCGCCCGGGGACCGAGTACACGATCACCGCCGGCACGGGCGCCGAGCAGTCCGACCCGGTGGTCTTCACGACCGCCGCGGTGGGCGGGACGCCGGTCCCCGTGCGCCTCGTCCTCGCCGAGGTGGCCGTCACGCCGCAGCCGACCCCGACGGTGCCGCCGCAGCCGACCGACGGACCGACGCCGAGCACGGCACCCGTGGCGGGCGGTACCGGCCAGGGCGCCAGCGGGTCGGGCGGCGGTGCGCTCGCGTTCACCGGCGCCGAGGTCGCCCCCGCGATCGCCCTCGCCGCGCTGCTGCTCCTGGCGGGCGGTGGGCTGCTGTCCGTCCTTGCGTCCCGTCGTCGTCGGGCGCTCCCACAGGACTGACCGCAGCCGGCCACGTCCGGACACGAGGGCGGGGCGCGTCGACACCGACGCGCCCCGTCCTCGTCCTCGTCCGACCGGATCAGCCGCGTCGCCGGGACCGCAACGGTCCGGTGGCGGTCGAGACGGACGCGGTGACCACGCCGACGGACCCGGTGATGGTCGCGATCGCCCGACTGACGACGGGCACCGAGGACGTGACGACGGCGAGCGACGAGGTGATGGCCTCGACCGAGGTGGTCGACAGGTGCTCCTGCGCGTGCGTGTGCACCGGGAAGCCACGGCGCGCCGCGAGCACGACGCCGAGCGCGCCGACCAGGACGACGGCTCCGGCGAAGGGCAGGTACTGCAGACCGACCGCGCTGAGCGCTTGGCCGCCCACCGCTGCACCGCCCGCGATGCCGATGTTCGACGCGCCGTTCACCAGGGCACCGGCGATGTCGGGGGAGACGCCGCCCGTCCGGATCGCCGCAGCCATGAACAGTGTCCCGGTCGTGCCGTTCGCGGCCATCCAGACGCCCGCGACCACCATGGTGCCGAGCAGCGATCCGTGCACGAACGGCAGCACCGCGAACGCGGCGGCCATCACGGCCACGGCGGCGATCAGCGTCTGCCGCGGTGCCCGGTCGACGAACATGCCCGCGAGCCACAGCCCGACGATGCCGGTCCCACCGAGCACCAGCAGCGCGCCGCTCACCATGCCGGCGTCCAGTCCGGCGTCGATCGCGTAGGGGCCGATGTAGGTGTAGACGACGTAGTGGCCGGCGAAGAGCAGCAGGTCCGCGACGACGACCGAGAGCAGACCGGTCCGTGCCCAGGCACGCGGCGAGCCGATGTGCGGGGAGGCGGTCCCGCTCACCGCGGGCAGGAAGGCGAGGGCGACCAGCGCGAGCACGGCCGCGGCGAGCGCCACGGCACCCACGGCGGGGCGCCACCCGATCGTCTGCGCGACCCACGTGGCGAGCGGCACGCCGAGGACGAACCCGAGCGAGCTGCCGGAGTAGACGAACGCGATGGCCCGACCCGCGAGCCGCGGTGGCACGATGCGTGTCGCGTACGCGGACGCGACGGAGAAGAAGAGCGCGTGCGCCACACCGCCGACCACGCGGCCCGCGCACACGACGGCGAAGCTCGGTGCGACGGCGACCAGCACGTTCGAGACCGCGTACCCGACGAGTGTCGCGACCAGCACCGCCTTGCGGGGGAGCCGTGCCGTCAGCGAGGTCAGCGGGAGGGCGAGGATCGCCACGGCCGCCGCGTAGACGGTGACGACGATGCCCATCGTCGACTCGCTGACGTCGAGGTCACGGCTCATCGTGCCGAGCAGCCCGACCGGCATGAGCTCCGTGGTGATCGCGAAGAAGGTGGCGAGCCCGAGCACGGCGATGCCGACGATCGACTGGGTGGTGACGGTGATCGGCCGCGTGTTCGTCGACACGGCCGAGGTGGTGGTGTTCGTGGACACGCTGCTGACCTCCTCCGGGGAACGCCGGAGCGCGCGTCGGACCGGCCGTCGTGACGGCGGTGCGCGGGCGCGCTCGCGGTGGGTGTGATGCGGGTCGGACGACCCGGTGATGTGACGACTCCACGGCGAGTGCGCTCCTCCAGTGTTGCACGGAGCATCCGGATCGCGCGAGGGGGTCGCCGAAGATTCTTGTAGCGCTCCAACGAGATGCACGGGCGCACATTCCCGATCGGTCCCGATCAGTTCTCGTTCGTCACCGTGCCCTGGACGCCGCCACCGCGCAGCGTGATCGTCAGCGTCCCGCTGGTGGACTGCGCGGAGAGCGACACGTTCCCGTGCAGGGCGTCCTCACGCGGGTAGCAGGCCGTGGTCGACTCGAGGCGGTTCGCGGTGGCCACCAGGCAGATCGTCTCGCGGTCGGTCCCCACCCCCGCCCACACGTTCCACGGGGTCTCGAACGAGCTGCCGTCCAGGGCCCGGTTCGTGAAGACGAGTCGCGTCGTCCGGAGGCTCACCGGGGCCTCGACCGGCCCGGGCAGCTGGTCCGCGTAGGTCTGCGGGATGTCGAGGAGCTCCTCGAGCGTGATCGCCCCCGGCGTCGGTGTCGTGCTCGGCGCGGCGACCTGCTGCCCGTCGGAGGTCCCGACCAGCGTGCCCGCCGCGAACGCCAGACCGACGACGACCGCCGCGCCGAGCGCGATCCACACGCGGGGGCGCGCGGTCCAGAGCAGCCCGCTCGCCCGTGTCCGCCACGTGGTCCGCTCGGCCGGGAGGCCCGCCCCACCGCCGTCGGGGAGCACGCCCGGTCCCGTGGCCGGTTGCCGATCAGCGGTCGGCCCGCTCGGTCCGGTCGCGGTCCACGGTGCGTCCGCTGCCGCTGCCGCTGCCGGTGCCGGTCGCGTCGCGTCGGACGCCGGAGCCGGTACCGGTCGCATCGCGTCCGGCTCCGCGGTGGGTGGGGTCCCCGGATCGGCGGCGCGGGCGGCGTCGGTCCCGGTGCCCCCGAGGTCGCGGAGTGCGAGCCGAGCACGCGCGGCGACCTCCGGCTCGACCCCGGCACCCCAGGCGAGGGCCTCGAGTCGTGCCCGTTCTGCCGTGACGTCCTCGTCGGCCATGCGCGCTCCCGGTCCGGACGCACCGGACACGCTCATGTTCCCACCCCGACGGCGTCCCGTCCGGCCCCCGACGGGGTGCTGTCCGGTCCCCGAGGGGTGCTGACCAGTCCCCGAGGGGTAGACGGGACGCATGACCACCGACGCAGGAACCGGCCCCGGCGCCCCGGAACACGACAGCACCCGGCACGACGGCACCCGGCACGACGCCGCGCGGCACGACGTCGATCCCGAGACCCTCGAGGCGCTGAGCCACGACACGCAGTCCGGCGAGGCCGACTACGTGGCGACCAGCCCGGGCGGCACCGGCACCGAGCGACACGTCCCCACCCCCGACGAGGAACAGGGTCGCGGCACCGAGTACGACCCGGTCGACCAGGGCCCGCAGCAGGAGGGCCAGGGCGGCTGACCGGTTGACGGCGCCGGCTGCCGCTCCGGCCTCAGCGCACCAGTCGCCGCAGCACCGCGCGCTCACCGACGGCCCACACGGCGCTCGTGACGACGTACAGCGTGGCGGCCAGCGGGACGACCGCGGCGAAGACGACGGACACGAACGGCGCCCACCGGGCCAGCGCCGCCGTCGCTCCGGCCCCCGGCTGCCCGGGTGCCGGAGCCTCGACCGGGTTCCAACGCGCTGCGGCCCGGCGCGACGTCTCGACCGCGACCGCCAGGACGGCGAGCAGCACGAGCACCACCCAGGCGTGACCCCACAGCGGTGACGTGACGACGGCGAGCAGCGTGTGCCCGAGCGGGATCCCGACCAGCGTCGCGTCGAGCAGGGCGTTCGCGGCGCCGGCGATCGACGCGTGGGTGAACAGGGCGTACACGAGCGACAGGACGGGTGCCTGCGCGAGCACCGGGAGGCAGCCGGCCAGCGGGGAGACGCGTTCCGAGGTGTACAGCCGCTGCACGGCCTCCTGCAGGCGTCGGGTGTCGGACCCGTGCCGGCGGCGCAGTGCAGCGAGCTGTGGCGCGAGCCGTCGACGGTCGCGCTCGGCCCGGACCTGCAGGACGGAGAGCGGGACGAGCACGGTGCGGACGCCCAGGGTGAGCGCGACGACCGCCAGCGCGGCGGCCGCACCCCCGGCGACGGGGGAGAGGGCGGTGGTGAGGGTGGTGAGCAGGTCGGCGCCGACCTGCAGCAGGCCGTTGACGACGGGCAGGGTGGAGAGGTCCATGACGTTCCGTTCGGTGGAGGGGTCGCTGACGACGTGACCCGACCACCCGCGGGTGGTCAGGCCGGTGTCGGCGCTCCCGGTGCTCGCGACCGCACCTGGCCGTCGGCATCCGGGTGGCTCCACGCGATCCGCGTCGGCCGCTCCACCGCCGCACCGGTCCGCTCGGCACCGCCGGCATCCGGATCGACTCCGAGCACGGTCGCGAGGAGGCGGACGACGAGCACGGTGGCCGCGACCGCCGCGAGACCGAGCGCGGCCACGGCGAGCAGGGGGACCGGCGAGCCACCGGGACCGAGCAGTGCGACATCGCCGGTCTGCAGCACCGCGAGGGCGCGCAGGAGGAGTTCGACGACGGTCATGGTCCGTTCAGCGTACTGCCCGCGTGCCGCAGCCGATCGGCAGGTCCGGACGGGCAGGATCGGGCCATGACCGCAGGATCGCCGAGCACCCCAGCGACCCTCGCCCTCGAGCGGGCGGGGATCCCGTTCACGCCGCACGTGTACGAGCACCACGAGACCGCGACGAACTTCGGCGAGGAGGCAGCGGCGGCGCTCGGGCTCCGCGAGGACCAGGTCTTCAAGACCCTCGTCGTCGCCGTGGACGGACAGCTCGCGGTGGCGGTCGTCCCGGTCGCGAACCGGCTCGACCTCAAGGCGATCGCCGCGGCGCTCGGCGGGAAGAAGGCCACGCTCGCGCAACCGGCCCTCGCCGAGAAGCGGACCGGGTACGTGGTCGGCGGGATCAGCCCGGTCGGACAGAAGACCCGCCTGCGCACGGTCGTCGACGCGTCCGCCCTCGAACACCCGGCCATCTTCGTCTCCGGCGGGCGCCGCGGGTTCGACATCGAGGTCGCCCCCGAGGATCTCGTCCGGATCACCGAGGCCTCGACGGCGCCCATCGCTCGGACCTGAGTCGGTCTGACGCAACTTTCTTCGCCCGCCGGGAATGGAGCGGGTCCCCCTGCGTTGCATTGAGTCGAAGGCACTCAAGTTCCCAGGAGGTCCCTTTGCCAGCAACGTTCGGCCCGACCGGTGGCGACGACGCGTTCGACGCGTTCCTCGCCCGGCTCATCGCGGCCCAGCAGGCCGGCGCCCAGCGATCCGTACCGCTGGGACGCCCGGTCGACATCACGCGACTCCTCAGTCGCCGCACCCACGAACTGCTCCAGCGCACCGCTGCGTACGCCGTCGCGCAGGGTCAGTTCGAGATCGACGCCCTGCACGTCCTGCACGTGCTCGTGCGCACCGAGCCGTTCAGCGCGGTCGTGCGCAGCGCCGGCATCGACCCGGAGCAGTTCGCCGCCGAGGTCGAGCAGCGGCTCCCCGTCCCGGCGGAGCCCCGTCCCGAGCGCACCGGACAGCCCGCACTGACCGGCACCGCACAGCGGATCCTGCTCGAGGCGACGCAGGCCGCCCGGGCCTTCGGCAGCACGTACACCGACCCCGAGCACGTCTTCTTCGCGCTCGTCACCGACCAGGACACCGTCGCCGGGCAGTTGCTCGCGAGCGCCGGCGTCACCCCGCAGCACCTGCAGGAGCACGCCCAGCAGGCCGCGGCAGCAGCACGAGAGGGGCGCCCGATGCCCGGAGCCAGCGACACCACCGCCGAGTCCATGAGCGACACCCCGACGCTCGACCGGTTCGGCACCGACCTCACCGAGCGCGCCCGCGACGGCGGCATCGACCCGGTCATCGGCCGTGCGGACGAGATCGAGCAGACCGTCGAGGTCCTGCTCCGCCGCACCAAGAACAACCCCGTCCTCATCGGTGAGCCCGGCGTGGGCAAGACCGCGATCGTCGAGGGGCTCGCACTGCGCATCGCCGACGGCGACGTGCCCGCCCTGCTCCGGGGCAAGCGCGTCGTGGCGCTCGACCTGGCCGGCATGCTCTCCGGCACCCGGTACCGCGGCGACTTCGAGGAGCGCCTGACCACGGCGATGGACGAGATCGCGGCGCACGCCGACGAGCTGATCGTGTTCGTCGACGAGCTCCACACCGTCGTCGGTGCCGGTGGCGGCGGCGAGGGCGGCTCGATGGACGCGGGCAACATCCTCAAGCCCCGCCTCGCCCGCGGCGACCTGCACCTGGTCGGCGCGACGACCCTGGACGAGTACCGCCGCATCGAGAAGGACGCGGCCCTCGAGCGGCGCTTCCAGCCGGTCACGGTGGGGGAGCCGAGCGTCGAGGACGCCGTCGCGATCCTCGCCGGGCTCGCCCCCCGGTACGCCGAGCACCACGACGTCACCTACACCGACGACGCCCTGCGCGCCGCGGTGGAGCTCTCGCACCGCTACGTCACCGACCGGCACCTGCCGGACAAGGCCATCGACCTCGTCGACCAGGCCGGTGCCCGCCGTCGCCTCGCCCTGTCGGGCGACGTGGACGTCGAGGCGCTCCGCGACCAGGTCGCGGAACTGCAGGCCGACAAGGACCGGGCGGTGGCCGAGGAGCTGTACGAGGAGGCGTCACGCCTGCGCGACGAGATCGACGGACTGGAGGCGCGGATCACCGCAGCCTCGACGGGTGACGCGAGCAGCGCCTCCCGTCCGACCACCGCCGACCGCGTGATCACGGAGGCCGACATCGCGGAGGTGGTGTCCCGCGCCACGGGCATCCCGGCCACCCGCCTGTCCCAGGGCGACCGGTCCCGACTCGCCACGCTCGAGGACGAACTCCACGAGCGCGTCGTCGGCCAGGACGACGCCGTGCGCGCGATCGCGACCGCGGTCCGGCGCAGCCGGACCGGCATGGGCGACCCGCGCCGCCCGATCGGCAGCTTCCTGTTCCTCGGCCCGACCGGCGTCGGCAAGACCGAGCTCGCGAAGGCCCTGGCCGGGTCGCTGTTCGGCGACGAGTCCGCGATGCTGCGCTTCGACATGAGCGAGTTCGGCGAGCGGCACACCGTGTCGCGCCTGGTCGGTGCCCCTCCCGGGTACGTCGGCTACGGCGAGGCCGGCCAGCTCACCGAGCGCGTGCGCCGCAACCCGTACTCGGTGGTGCTGCTCGACGAGGTCGAGAAGGCCCACCCGGACGTCTTCAACCTGCTCCTGCAGGTGCTCGACGACGGTCGACTGACCGACGGGCAGGGTCGGACGGTCGACTTCCGGAACACCGTCGTCATCATGACGTCGAACATCGGGTCCGAGTTCCTGGCGTCGCGCTCCGGTGCGCTCGGGTTCTCGCCCGTCGGGTCCTCCGACGGGTACGCCGAGGACGATCTCCGCGCCCGCGTGATGGGCAAGCTGCGCGAGGCGATGCGGCCGGAGTTCATCAACCGCATCGACGAGGTCGTGCTCTTCCGCAAGCTGGAACGCTCGCAGCTCCGGTCGATCGTCGACCTGTTCCTGCAGGACTCGGCGCTCCGGCTGCTCGCGCAGGGGATGACCCTGTCGGTGTCCACCGCCGCGACCGACTGGCTGGCCGAGCACGGTCACGAGCCGGAGTACGGCGCCCGCCCCCTGCGTCGACTCATCCAGCGCGAGGTGGACGACCGCATCGCGACCCTGGTGGTCGACGAGCAGGTGCACGACGGCGACACCGTCCGGATCGACGTCGAGGACGGCGGGCTCGTCGCCCACGTGTCCGCCCCGGCGACGGTCTGATCCGACCCGCTCGCACAGCACGGCCCCGGTACCCCAGCGGTACCGGGGCCGTGCTGCGTCCTGGGACGTCCTCGCCCGTCCCGGGATGCAATTCCAGAATTGTTCGAGAAAGGGGTTGCGCTCGCATTCCCGACCCCGATAGTGTTCACGAGCATCAACGGCTGTACGAGACCGAGAGGGGGCCGACACAATGATGATCTTCACGACGAACCCGTTCCGTGGAATCCGTGGGATCGGCGGCACCCCGCTCCGGTCGCACTGACGCGGGACGTCCCGCTCCAGCCGTTCTCCTCGATCGACCGAGGCGCTCGCACCGCTGCCGTGACGGCGTGGTGACACCGCACCGGTCGACCCGGCACAGCCATGCTGCGCCGTTCCCCACCTGCAGCGCCCGCTGCGGTCGCTCGTCGTGCTGACGGGCGTCCGAGCGGTCGGATGCCCGTCCTGACGGCAGCCGAGCGCGCAGCGGGCGGGTCGAGGGTGGACTGCGAGCGACGGACGTCTCGCGCGACGACTCCACCCGGGGGCCGAGACCGGTCTCCGACAATGCAGCCGGGCGCATTCCTGCGCACCCTGCATGCATTCCCGCCCGCATTCCTCGGGCGTTCTCGCGGGCCCGTTCCCGACGCATTCCTGCGCTCGGCGACCGGGTTCCCCGTCATGCCCTCGGGCAACCATCTGTCCTGCCCACGGGCACGCACCAGGCGTGCGCTCGGGCACTCACGAAAGGCACCATCGTGTCGAACGACATCGACGTCCGTCCCCCCGACACCCGCGCGGTGCGCCGCCGGGTCACCCTCGCCGACCGCATCGCGCTCCGGATCGGCATGTCGCTGATCATCTGGAGCCGTCGGACGCACCACGTGCGCCCCTCGGTCGACTTCGCCACGCGGCAACGGCTCGAACGCGAGCGGCGTGAGCGCGAGCTCGCCCTGCTCGTGCAGAGCGCCGCGATGCGCATGTGGCGCTGAACCGCCGCGCGACCGCGGGTCGGCCCGCGGTCGGACCTCGGAGACGACATCGAACCAGCACGCTCGCCTGGTTCGATGTCGTCGTCCTGGCTCGACGCCCGGAGTCCGCGGCGCTGACGGCCACCGGGCCCGCGCTCAGCGCTTCCGGTTCGCCACCAGCGCGACCGCGTACGACGGGTACCACGTCCCCGCCGCCGGTCCACCGTTGCAGGTCCCGTCGCTCGCACCCGGCGTCTTGATCCAGAGCAGGGCGTCGAGTCGTGTGCGCCCCGCGGCCACGTGCGGACTGCGACCCAGGCCAGCTCCCGTCGGGTTGCACCAGGTGCCGAGCCACCCGCGGGCGTTCCGCGACGTGTCGATCACGTACCGAGCACCGCCCGTCAGCGCGCTGAGCCGCTCGGCGTAGGCACGCTCGCCGTCGACACGGTAGAAGTTCGCCACGTTCGTGAAGAAGCCGCGGGCCTCGGCGATGCCGGCTCCTCGCAGGTAGGTCGCCTGCAGTTCCGGGTCGTTCCAGTTCTCGTTGCCGCCGTCGAGGTAGGTGGGGACGCCCGCGGTGGCGTACTCGTGCACGGCCCCGGCGATGATCCCCGGGCGTCGCGCGCGTTCGGCGGTGCACGTGCTCAGGTGGGACAGGGAGTCCGGCTCGACGATCACGACGGCCCGGTGCCCCCTGAGGTCGGCGGCGATGCGACGGTTCCACTCCGCGTACTCCGACGGGGAGAGCCCGCCCGCCGAGTACCCGCCGCAGTCGCGGTTCGGGACGGCGTAGGTGACGAACACCGGTGTCCTGCCGACCCGCTCGGCGGCGGCGAGGTTCCGGGCGATCACCCGGTCCAGCGCCTCGCCGGTGTACCACTCGCCCAGCCAGATCGCGACCGGCTGCTGCGCGATGGTCCGGGCCGCTGCTGCCTCGGTCGCCGTCCCCGACGTGCCGAGCGCCGTCGCCGCCTGCGCAGCCTGGCTGTCCGGTTGCACGAACAGTCCGCCGGCGAAGACCTGTCCGGGCGTCGCGGTGTGGAGTGCTGCGGGCGGCAGCGGTCCGACGGCGGCCGCCGAGGCGGCGGTCGGGTCCGCGACGACGACCGTGCCCGCCACCGTCGCGGCGAGCACGGTCGCGAGCGCGAGGGCGCGCGCGACCGTCGTCCTGGTCCTCGAGTGCATGGTCCCCGTCCTGTCCCCGTGCGTAGCGGGAACGATCCGGACGCGCCTGGCGTCCGCTCCACCTGTCGCAGACCATGAGAACCCACGGAGGGGCACCCCGGCGATCTCCAGAACGAGGGACAGGAATCGGGTCGCCGGACGGCGTCACCCTCGCCGTCGCGTACCGTTGTGCGGTGACCGAAACCGCAGCTGCACTCGTCGAACGCCTGACCGCCATCGTCCCGGACTTCCCGAAGCCGGGCATCCTGTTCCGCGACGTGACGCCGGTGTTCTCCGACCCGGTGGCGTTCGGTCGCGTGTGCGAGGCCCTCGCCGCACCCTTCGCCGTCGGCGCGGGCTTCCAGGCGGTCGCCGGCATCGAGGCACGCGGCTTCGCCCTCGCCGGCGGCATCGCGGCGCAGCACCAGGTCGGCGTGCTGACCGTCCGGAAGGCCGGCAAGCTCCCCGGCGAGGTCCTCAGTGAGCAGTACGCACTGGAGTACGGCGAGGCCGAGCTCGAGCTCCGCCCGGGACAACTCCCGCAGGGTACACGGGTGCTCGTCGTCGACGACGTGCTCGCCACCGGGGGCACCGCGGCGGCGACCACCACCCTGCTCGAACGCGCCGGCTACGAGGCGATCGGCTTCGCCTCGCTCCTCGAGCTCGACGGGCTCTCGGGCCGGGAGCGCCTCGAGCCGCGCCTGCCCGTCACGACGCTCGGCCGCGTCCCCGCCTGAGTGACCGCGGCCTCGCACTAGTCTTGTCCCACCCCTGAACCAACCGAGGAGCACCACGATCGTGACCGACGCAGTCGCACCCGAGCCCGCAGACCTGCCCCAGGCACCCGAGCCCCGCACCGCGACGACGGCCACGACGGGCACCGAGCTCTTCGACGGCGAGCGCGGTGTCGTCGCCATCCGCGTCGACGGTGTCCTCAAGGACCTCGACGCGACCGTGCAGGACGGCGAGACCGCCGAGGCCGTGACGCTGCAGGAGCAGGACGGGCTCGACATCCTCCGGCACTCCGCCGCGCACGTGCTCGCCCAGGCCGTCCAGCAGATCAACCCGGACGCCAAGCTCGGCATCGGTCCGCCCGTCACCGACGGCTTCTACTACGACTTCGACGTCGCCGAGCCGTTCACGCCCGAGGACCTCAAGGCGATCGAGAAGGGCATGGACCGGATCATCCGCCAGGCCCAGCGCTTCCGTCGCGTCGTCGTGAGCGACGAGGAAGCCCGCGAGCGCATGGCGGGAGAGCCCTTCAAGCAGGAGCTCATCGGCCTCAAGGGCGCAGCGGACGAGGGCGATTCCGGCGAGAGCGTCGAGGTCGGCGCCGGCGAGCTGACGGTCTACGAGAACGTCGACCCGAAGTCGGGTGAGGTCGTCTGGCAGGACCTCTGCCGCGGCCCGCACGTCCCGCACACCCGGTGGATCGGCAACGCCTCGAAGCTCATGCGCGTCGCGGCCGCCTACTGGCGCGGCTCCGAGAAGAACCCGCAGCTCCAGCGCATCTACGGCACCGCGTGGCCGGACAAGGAGCAGCTCAAGGCGTACCAGCTCCGTCTGGAAGAGGCGGCGAAGCGCGACCACCGCAAGCTCGGCGCCGAACTCGACCTGTTCTCGTTCCCCGACGAGATCGGTTCGGGCCTGGCGATCTTCCACCCGAAGGGCGGCATCGTCCGCCGTGAGATGGAGGACTACTCGCGCCGTCGGCACGAGCAGGAGGGCTACTCCTTCGTCTACACGCCGCACATCACCAAGGGCGACCTGTTCGAGCAGTCCGGGCACCTCGGCTGGTACAAGGACGGCATGTTCCCGGCCATGCACATGGACGAAGCACGTGACGAGGACGGCAACGTCACCCGCCAGGGCGCGGACTACTACCTCAAGCCGATGAACTGCCCGATGCACATCCTGGCGTACCGCTCGCAGGCCCGGTCCTACCGCGACCTGCCGCTGCGGATGTTCGAGTTCGGCACCGTCTACCGCAACGAGAAGTCCGGCGTCATCCACGGTCTGACCCGAGTCCGCGGCATGACCCAGGACGACGCCCACATCTTCACCACGCAGGAGAAGATGAAGGAGGAGCTGACGACGACGCTCGAGTTCGTGCTCTCGCTGCTCCGCGACTACGGCCTCGACGACTTCTACCTCGAGCTCTCCACGAAGGACCCCGAGAAGTACGTCGGCGACGACGAGGTCTGGGAGGTCGCGACGAACACCCTCCGCGAGGTCGCCGAGGAGTCGGGCCTCGAGCTCGTCCCGGACCCCGCCGGAGCAGCGTTCTACGGCCCGAAGATCTCCGTGCAGGCCCGCGACGCCATCGGCCGCACCTGGCAGATGTCGACCGTGCAGCTCGACTTCAACCTGCCGGAGCGCTTCGGCCTCGAGTACACGGCACCCGACGGTTCACGTCAGCGCCCGGTGATGATCCACCGCGCCCTGTTCGGCTCGATCGAGCGCTTCTTCGGCGTGCTCACCGAGCACTACGCGGGTGCCTTCCCGGCGTGGCTGTCGCCGGTGCAGGTCGTCGCGATCCCGGTCGCAGCCGAGTACGGCGACTACCTCGACGAGGTCGTCGCGAAGCTCCGGTCGCACGGCGTCCGCGCAGAGGTCGACCACTCGGACGACCGCATGCAGAAGAAGATCCGCACGCACACCAAGGCGAAGGTGCCGTTCCAGCTCATCGCCGGTGGCGACGACCGCGACGCCGGCGCGGTCTCGTTCCGCTTCCGCGACGGACGCCAGGACAACGGCGTGCCGGTCGACGAAGCCGTCGAGCGCATCCTCACCGCGATCCGCGACCGCACGCAGGTCTGATGGACCGCACGGGAGGCACCGAGCACGTCCCCGGGACCGGTCACGTCACCGACGTGGCCGGCCCCGGGGCACCCGGTTCGGGTTCCGCCGACGACCCGCTGGTGATCCGCGACGCCGCGACCGGCGCCGCGGTCCCGGACGCCTTCCAACGGCTCTGGAACCCGCACCGCATGGCGTACATCGACGCCGGGCGGGAAGGCCGGGGTCGTGGGCACGAGGACGACTGCCCGTTCTGCGAGGCACCGCGGAAGTCCGACGAGGACGCCCTCATCGTCGCCCGCGGCGAGCACGCGTACGTGCTGCTCAACCTGTTCCCGTACAACAACGGGCACCTGCTGGTCTGCCCGTACCGTCACGTCCCGCTCTACGACGAGGCCACCGCGGACGAGATCCGCGAGATGGCCGAGCTCACACAGACCGCGATGCGCGTCCTGCGTGCGGTGTCGCACTGCGACGGCTTCAACATCGGGATGAACCAGGGCGAGATCGCCGGTGCCGGCGTGGCCGCGCACCTGCACCAGCACATCGTCCCGCGGTGGGCGTCGGACTCGAACTTCTTCCCGATCATCGCCCGCACGAAGTCGATGTCCCAGCTGCTCGGAGACACCCGCCGACTCGTCGCCGAAGGCTGGCCCGCTGCGGACTAGACTGTCGGCATCATGAGCGACAGCACCAGCACCTCGGGCACCAACGGCACCTCGATCACCGGCTCCGACCGCGTCAAGCGCGGCCTCGCCGAGATGCTCAAGGGTGGCGTGATCATGGACGTCATCGACGCCGAGCAGGCCCGCATCGCGGAAGAGGCCGGCGCGACCGCCGTCATGGCGCTCGAACGCGTCCCTGCCGACATCCGCGCGCAGGGCGGTGTCGCCCGCATGTCCGACCCGTCGATGATCGAGGAGATCATCGCCGCGGTCTCGATCCCCGTCATGGCGAAGGCCCGCATCGGCCACTTCGTCGAGGCCCAGGTCCTGCAGGAGCTCGGCGTCGACTACATCGACGAGTCCGAGGTCCTGTCGCCCGCCGACTACGTCAACCACATCGACAAGTGGAACTTCACCACGCCCTTCGTCTGCGGTGCCACGAACCTGGGCGAGGCCCTGCGACGCATCACCGAGGGCGCCGCCATGATCCGCTCCAAGGGCGAGGCCGGCACCGGCGACGTGTCCGAGGCCACGAAGCACATCCGCACCATCTCGAAGGAGATCGCGGCGCTCCGGTACCTCAAGGAGGACGAGCTCTACGTCGCGGCGAAGGAGCTCCAGGCACCGTTCGACGTCGTGAAGGAGGTCGCGCAGACCGGCAAGCTCCCGGTCGTCCTCTTCACCGCCGGTGGTGTCGCGACCCCGGCCGACGCCGCGATGATGATGCAGCTCGGCGCGGACGGCGTGTTCGTCGGCTCCGGCATCTTCAAGTCGGGCGACCCGGCGAAGCGTGCCGCGGCGATCGTCAAGGCCGTCACCTTCCACGACGACCCGAAGGTCATCGCGGAGGTCTCCCGCGGCCTGGGCGAGGCCATGGTCGGCATCAACGTCGCCGACGTCCCCGCGCCGCACCGCCTCGCCGAGCGCGGCTGGTGAACGCCCGACCCCGCATCGGGGTCCTCGCGCTGCAGGGCGACTTCCGCGAGCACATCGCGTCGCTGACGGAGCTCGGCGCCGACGTGGTGCCGCTCCGTCGGCCCGAGGAGATCGACGCGCTCGACGGCGTCGTGATCCCCGGCGGTGAGTCGAGCGTCATGGACAAGCTGTCCCGGACGTTCGGTGTCGCCGAGCCGCTCAGCGCGGCGATCCGCGACGGGCTCCCCGCGTACGGCACCTGCGCCGGGATGATCATGCTGTCCGCCCGGATCGCCGCGGGGATCCCGGGGCAGCAGACGCTCGGCGTGCTCGACACCACCGTGCGGCGCAACGCGTTCGGCAGCCAGAACGACTCCTTCGAGACCGACATCCCGATGCCGGCGCTGGGCGAGGCGCCGGTGCACGCGGTGTTCATCCGCGCACCCGTGGTGGAGCAGCACGGCGACGGCGTCGAGGTGCTCGGTGCCCTGGCCGACGGACAGGTCGTCGCGGTGCAGCAGGGCACCGTCCTCGCCAGTGCGTTCCACCCCGAGGTCGCGGGGGAGGACCGTTTCCACCGCCGCTTCCTCGACCTCGTCCGCTCCGCCTGATCGCCCCCGCTCCAACGACGCGGAAGGGAACCAGGTTCCGGACACGGAACCGCGCTGCTTCGTGGTGCCGTGTCCGGAACCAGGTTCCGCGGGGATGGTGGAGCGGACCGCGTCGGGACGCGACCCGCGAGGCGGCGGTGATCCGTGCCTCCCGGCCGGTAGACTGGTGCGGATCTTCCGCTAGACGCAAGGAGCACCGTGTCCGGGCATTCCAAGTGGGCAACGACCAAGCACAAGAAGGCGGTCATCGACCAGCGCCGTGCGAAGTCGTTCGCCAAGCTCATCAAGAACATCGAGGTGGCCGCGAAGATGGGCGGCGCGGACCTGTCGGGCAACCCGACGCTGGTCGACGCCGTGCAGAAGGCCAAGAAGACCTCGGTGCCGAACGACAACATCGACCGCGCCATCAAGCGCGGTGCCGGTCTGACCGGTGAGTCGATCGAGTACACGACGATCATGTACGAGGGCTACGGCCCGAATGGCGTCGCGATGCTCGTCGAGTGCCTCACGGACAACAAGAACCGTGCTGCGGCCGAGGTCCGCACGGCGATGTCCCGCAACGGCGGCACCATGGCCGACCCGGGCAGCGTCGCCTACAACTTCTCCCGCAAGGGCGTCATCTCGGTGACGAAGACCGACGGCCTCGACGAGGACACCGTGATGACGGCCGTGCTCGACGCGGGTGTCGAGGACGTCGTCGACCAGGGCGGTGGCTTCGAGGTCATCACCGAGGCGAGCGACCTCGTCGCGGCCCGCACCGCGCTGCAGGACGCCGGGATCGACTACGACTCCGCCGACGCCGAGTTCGTGCCCGGCGTGAAGGTCCCCGTCGACGCCGACACGGCGCGCAAGGTCTTCAAGCTGATCGACGCACTCGAGGACAGCGACGACGTGCAGAACGTCTACGCCAACTTCGACATCCCCGCGGACGTCCAGGCCGAGCTCGACGAGGACGAGGACTAGTCCGGTGCTCCGCGTGCTCGGGGTCGACCCCGGGCTCACCCGGTGCGGTGTCGGTGTGGTCGAGGTCACACCGAACCGGCGCGCACGGCTCGTCCACGTGACGGTCGTGCGCACGCCGGCGGACATGGCGCTGGAGCAGCGGCTCCTGCGCATCGCCGACGGGATCGCCGCCGAGATCGACGACCACCGCCCCGACGCGGTGGCCGTCGAGCGCGTCTTCGCGCAGGCGAACGTGCGGACGGTCATGGGCACCGCGCAGGCGGCGGGGCTGGCCCTGCACGCCGCAGCCGCCCGTGGCCTGCCGGTCGGGTTGCACACGCCGTCCGAGGTCAAGGCCGCCGTCACCGGCTACGGCAACGCCGACAAGCGCCAGGTGCAGACGATGATCGCGCGGGTGCTCGGCCTCGACGAGGCACCGAAGCCCGCCGACGCCGCCGACGCACTCGCGCTGGCGGTCTGCCACGCCTGGAGGCTCGGATCACCCGACCGCGTCGGCCCCGGCCCGTCGACGCTCACGCCGGCACAACGGGCCTGGCGGGACGCGCAGGCCGGGACCGCGGACTCGCCGCTGGCGCGCGCTGCGGCCGCGGCGTCGCGCCCTGGTGCCGGTGGCGCCGCGGCGGCCCGTCTGGGGGCCGCTGCCGCCGCGCGGCGGTCCGGCTCCGTCGGTGGGCGGCCCTAGGCTCGTGGGCATGATCGCGAGCCTCCGGGGAACCTGCATCGACGTCTCCGGATCGGCCGTCGTGGTCGAGGTCGGGGGAGTGGGGTACGCCGTCACGGTGACGCCCGCGCACGCCCTGACGATGCGCCACGGCTCCGAGGTGTTCCTGCGCACGGCGATGATCGTGCGCGAGGACGAGCACCTGCTCTTCGGGTTCGAGTCGACCGACGCCCTCCAGGTGTTCGACCTGCTCCGCAGCGTCTCCGGCGTCGGGCCGAAGTCGGCGCTCGGCGTCCTCGCCCACATGGACCCGGCGCAGATCGCGAACGCCGTCGCGAGCGAGGACGACGCGGCCTTCCGCAAGGTGTCCGGCATCGGCCCGAAGACCGCGAAGCTCATCACGGTCGCCCTGTCCGGCAAGCTCGTCGCGTTCGAGCAGGCCCCGACGACCGCGGTCGGCACGGGCACGGCTGCGCACCCCGCGTCGGTCGACGTCGTCTCGGCGCTCGTCGGGCTCGGCTGGCGTGAGGACGCCGCGCAGTCCGCGGTCGACGCCGTCGTGACGAACGACCCGGGCGCCGCGGCGATGGGCACGCAGGCGCTGCTCCGCGCCGCGCTCGGCACGCTCCGTCCCGCCGGGGCCGGACGGTGAGCGGCATCACCTCGGCCGGCGCCGAGTCGCAGGAAGAACTGGCGTTCGAGGGCGCGCTGCGGCCGAAGTCCCTCGACGAGTTCGTCGGCCAGCGCAAGGTCCGCGGCCAGCTCGACCTGCTCCTCAAGGCCGCGGCGCTGCAGGAGCGCACACCCGACCACATCCTGATGGCCGGCCCGCCGGGGCTCGGCAAGACCACCCTCGCGATGATCGTCGCGCATGAGTCCGGTCGTCCGCTCCGGATGTCGAGCGGCCCCGCGATCCAGCACGCCGGTGACCTCGCCGCCGTGCTGTCCTCGCTGGTGCCGGGCGAGGTCCTGTTCATCGACGAGATCCACCGCATGGCACGCTCGGCGGAGGAGATGCTCTACCTGGCGATGGAGGACTTCCGCATCGACGTCATGGTCGGCAAGGGTGCCGGCGCGACGAGCATCCCGCTCGACCTCGCGCCGTTCACCCTGGTCGGAGCGACGACCCGCGCGGGCCTCCTGCCGAACCCGCTCCGCGACCGGTTCGGCTTCACGGCCCACCTCGAGTTCTACGAGAAGGACGAGCTCGAACAGGTCCTCATCCGTGCCGCGCACCTGCTCGAGCTGCAGATCGACCGCTCGGCGCTGCGCGAGATCGCCGGGCGCTCCCGCGGGACCCCGCGCATCGCGAACCGCCTGCTGCGCCGTGTGCGCGACTACGCCCTCGTGCACCGCACCTCGGACGGCATGGCAGCCGTGCAGGGCGCACTCGACCTGTACGACGTCGACGAGCTCGGGCTCGACCGGCTCGACCGCGCCGTGGTGGAGACGATGCTCACGCGGTTCGACGGCGGTCCGGTCGGCCTGAACACCCTCGCGGTGTCCGTGGGCGAGGAGTCCGAGACCATCGAGTCGGTGGTGGAACCGTTCCTGGTCCGCGTCGGACTCGTCACCCGGACGCCCCGAGGACGGATCGCGACGCCACAGGCCTGGCGCCACTTCGGGATCACCCCGGGCGAGGGCATCGGCGGGCAGCCCGGGCTGTTCGACGACTGATCTCACATGCAGTATTCTGAGTGACCGACAGCACCATCGTGGGACCACGCTCAGGTGGCTGCCCGATCACGGACACGCCCGTGCCCTAGACTGCTACGGCCCGAAGCCGAGCAACGACCGCTCCGGCTGGATCCGAGCAACCAGAGAAGGCAACGCCCCCATGGACCAATCACTCTTCCTCATCGTCATCATCGTCGCGTTCGCCGCCTTCATGTTCTACAGCAGCCGCAAGCGCAAGAAGCAGCAGGCGGACCTGCAGACGAAGATGGTCCCGGGCGCCCGCGTCATGCTGTCGTTCGGTCTGTACGGCACGCTGCTCTCGGTCGACGACGAGAAGGTCACCGCCGACGTCGAGATCGCGCCGGGCACGGTCGTCACCGTCCACCGCCAGACGCTCTCGCGCGTCGTGGACGACAACGCCTCCGACGTCGAGACGACGGTCGTGGCCGAGGACGACGCCGCGGCACCGAAGCCGGTCGCCGAGCTCGACGGCGACCCGGTCTACGGCGAGCGGGTCGACGAGACCGACCCGACCAAGCGCAAGACCGAAGACTGACGCCCTCGGTCGCCGGGTCAGCAGGCCGGGCGACCCCCACCGCCGCCGGCCGCGTCGCCGTCGGTCCTGAACAGAAAGACGAGACGACCGGTGGCACGATCGACACCCGTCAAGAAGGCGCTGCGCTCGCTCACCTGGTTGGTGATCATCATGGCGGCCCTGGCCGGCCTGAACACCGCTGCGTCGGTGCTCGCGGCCAACAGCAAGGACGACACGAACGAGTGGTTCGCCGGTGCGAGCTGGGTGCCGGAGCTGGCACTCGACCTGCAGGGCGGCACGCAGCTCACCCTCGCCGCGCAGAACACCGAGGGTGGGTCCGTCACCGCGCAGCAGTTGAACCAGGCGGTCAACATCATCCGCCAGCGCATCAACGCGACGGGCGTCTCCGAGTCGCAGATCAACACGCAGGGCACGAACAACATCGTCGTGTCCATCCCCGGCAAGCCGGACAAGGCGACGATCGACCGCATCGAGGCGGCCGCCAAGCTCACCTTCCGCCCGGTGCTCTACACCGAGGCCGCGACGAACACCGCCGTCGGCGGTGACGGAGCGACCGCGTCGCCCACGCCGTACTCGCCGCCCGCGTCGCTCGAGGCGACCCCGAGCACGAAGCCGACGAACGGCAGCGACCTGTCGCAGGTCACGCCGGCCCTGCAGGACCTGTACACGAACTACAACTGCGCGGCCCCGGACGACGTCACCACGGCGCCCGACGACGAGCCGCTCGTCACGTGCGACCAGGACGGCACCGCCAAGTACATCCTCGGCCCCGTCGAGGTCTCCGGTTCGGGCATCAGCAACGCGACCTCGGGTCTCGCCACCGACTCCCAGGGCGCGACCACCGGTCAGTGGGCCGTCAACCTGACGTTCTCGGGCAAGAGCTCCGAGGACTTCCGCGACGTCACGAGCCGCCTCGTCAAGCTCCCCTCGCCGCAGAACCAGTTCGCGATCGTGCTCGACGGCACCGTCATCACGGCGCCCGCCTCGAACGCGGCGATCACGAACGGCAAGGCCCAGATCACCGGCAACTTCACCGCCGAGTCGTCGAAGACCCTGGCGGACCAGCTGAAGTACGGCGCCCTGCCGATCAACTTCCAGGTGCAGTCGAACGAGAACATCTCGGCGACCCTCGGTACCGCGCAGCTCGTCGGCGGGCTCGTCGCGGGCCTGATCGGCCTGATCCTCGTCGTGATCTACTCGATCATCCAGTACCGAGCGCTGGCCTTCGTGACGGTGCTCTCGCTCGGCGTCGCAGCGGCGCTGACCTACCTCGTGATCGCGATCATGTCGTGGCGGGTCGACTACCGCCTGTCGCTCGCGGGTGTCGCCGGGCTCATCGTGGCCATCGGCATCACCGCGGACTCCTTCATCGTGTACTTCGAGCGCATCCGTGACGAACTCCGGGACGGCCGTGGGCTCGAGAGCGCGGTGGAGTCCGGGTGGAAGCGCGCCCTCCGAACGATCCTGGCGTCCGACTCGATCAACTTCCTCGCGGCGGTCGTGCTCTACATCCTCGCCGTGAGCGACGTGAAGGGCTTCGCGTTCACGCTGCTCCTCACGACCCTGATCGACGTCGTCGTCGTGGTGCTCTTCACCCACCCGATGATGCAGCTCATCGCCCGCAGCCGGTTCTTCGGCGAGGGGCACAGGTTCAGCGGACTCGACCCGTCCGCCCTCGGCGCCGTCTACCGCGGCCGGGCGCAGTTCCGTGCGCCGGTCGTGGACGGCAAGCGCCAGCGCAGCGCGGGCGAGGCCCAGCGCCGCCAGACGATCGCAGAGCGGAAGGCCCAGCAGGCCTCCGGCGACAACGGCTCCACGCCGGACGGGAAGGACGACTGATGGCCAGCTTCAGCCAGTTCGGCAGCGACCTCTACACCGGGAAGCGCTCCTACGACATCGTCGGGCGCCGCAAGACCTGGTACCTCATCGCCCTGATCGCGATCGTCGTGTCGCTCGTGGTGCCGTGGCTCCGCGGCGGCTACCACCTCGGCATCGAGTTCACCGGCGGGTCCGAGTTCACGATCTCGAACGCGAAGACCCTCGACCAGTCGATCGCCACGCGCACGGTCGAGTCGGTCGTCCCCGAGGGCATCCCGCGCGTCTCGCAGCTCGGGCAGGACGGCATCCGCGTCCAGACCGAGCAGCTGACGGACCGTGAGACGACCGAGGTGCAGGACGCCCTGGCACAGGCCTACGGCGTGTCCGAGGACCAGGTCGCGTCGACCTACATCGGTGCCACCTGGGGTGCGGACGTCCTCGCGCAGGCGATCCGCGGTTTGGTCATCTTCCTCGCGCTGGCAGCCGTCGTGATGGCCCTCTACTTCCGCACGTGGAAGATGTCGGTGTCCGCCATGGTCGCGCTGCTGCACGACCTGCTCATCACCGCCGGCGTCTACGGCATCGTCGGGCTCGAGGTCACGCCGGCGGCCGTCATCGGCTTCCTCACGATCCTCGGCTACTCGCTCTACGACACCGTCGTGGTGTTCGACAAGGTGCGCGAGAACACCTCGCAGGAGTCGCACCGCACCTTCGTGCAGTCGGTCAACCTCGCCGTCAACCAGACGCTCGTGCGGTCCATCAACACGTCGGTGGTGGCGCTGCTGCCCGTCGCCGCGATCCTCTTCATCGGGTCGTACGTGCTCGGTGCCGGCACGCTGCGCGACATCTCGCTCGCGCTCTTCATCGGCATCATCGTCGGCACCTACTCGACGATCTTCATCGCGTCGCCGATGTACGCCCACCTCCGCGAGAACGAGCCGAAGGTCAAGGAGGCCGACGCGAAGAAGACGCGCGCGGCCGAGAAGCGCCAGCGCGAGGTCGACGCTGCGGCCGAGGTCGTCTGATGGCGGTCGAGGTGCACGACGTCGACGTCGTCGAAGCACGTCGGCGGCTCGACGCGGGCGCGCGCCTGTTCGACGTGCGCGAGCAGGGGGAGTGGGACGAGGTCCACGCGCCCGAGGCCACCCTGGTGCCGATGTCCGAGCTCGTCGCTCGCTGGCAGGAGATCGACGGCGGCGAGCAGCCCGCGATCGTCGTCTGCCACTCCGGTGCCCGGTCCGCCCGGGTCGTCGCCGCGCTCGAGCAGTCGGGGGTGCCGGCGGTGAACCTGACCGGCGGCATGGTCGCGTGGGAGCAGGCGGGCCAGCCGGTCGTCCGGGCCGCCGGCGCCGAGGACGCCCAGGGCGAACCGCGTCACGAGCACTGACCGGACGCGCGTAGGCTTGCCAGACGGTACCCGGACACCGGTCGCAGGAGGCGCATCATGACGGACACCCGTGAGTCCTCTCCCCAGGGTGCGCCCACGCCCAGCGCGAGCCGCCCCGGCTCCGCGCCACGGCCCTCCAGTCCGCTGAACGCGACGACCACCGGCAACCTCGGATCCCTCCGGTCGCTGCTGCCGCGCCTGTTCTCGCGGGCGCAGCCCGCGGGGGCGGTCGACACCCTGATCCGCACCGTCCGGTCACACCACCCCAAGGCCGACGTGACGCTCATCGAGCGGGCGTACACGGTCGCCGAACGCGCACACGACGGGCAGAAGCGGAAGTCGGGCGAGCCGTACATCACGCACCCGGTCGCCGTGGCGCAGATCCTCGCCGACCTGGGGATCGGGACGATCACGATCGCCGCCGCCCTGCTGCACGACACGGTCGAGGACACCGACTACCAGCTCGACCAGCTGCGCTCCGACTTCGGCGACGAGATCGCGATGCTCGTCGACGGCGTGACCAAGCTCGACAAGGTCAAGTACGGCGACAGCGCGCAGGCCGAGACCGTCCGCAAGATGGTCATCGCGATGTCGAAGGACATCCGCGTCCTCGTCATCAAGCTCGCCGACCGCCTGCACAACGCGCGCACCTGGGGCTTCGTGGAGTCCGCCTCGGCCACGCGCAAGGCCAAGGAGACGCTCGAGATCTACGCGCCGCTGGCGCACCGGCTCGGCATCCAGATGATCAAGCTGGAGCTCGAGGACCTGTCGTTCGCGGTCCTGCACCCGAAGCTCTACGTCGAGATCGACAGCCTGGTCAAGGAACGGCAGCCGAAGCGCGAGCAGTTCGTGCAGAACGTCATCGGCACGCTCAAGAAGGACCTGAAGGCCGCGAAGGTGCGCGGCGAGGTGATGGGCCGGCCGAAGCAGTACTACTCGATCTACCAGAAGATGATCGTCCGCGGGCGCGAGTTCGACGAGATCTACGACCTGGTCGGCATCCGGGTCCTCGTGCCGACCGTCCGCGACTGCTACGCGATGCTCGGCTCCGTGCACGCACGGTGGACGCCGCTGCCCGGGCGCTTCAAGGACTACATCGCGACGCCGAAGTTCAACCTCTACCAGTCCCTGCACACCACCGTGCTCGGGCCGCAGGGCCGGGCCGTCGAGATCCAGATCCGCACGCACGAGATGCACCAGCGCGCCGAGTTCGGCGTCGCGGCGCACTGGAAGTACAAGCAGCGTGCGCAGGGCCGTGACGTCGACGCCTCGTCGACCACCGACGACCAGGACATGGCGTGGCTCGCCCACATCACCGACTGGCAGGCCGAGACGAGCGATCCGGGCGAGTTCCTCGACTCGCTGCGCTACGAGATCGGCGCGAAGGAGACGTACGTCTTCACCCCGCAGGGCAAGGTCATCGGCCTGCCGGCCGGTGCCACCCCGGTGGACTTCGCGTACGCGGTGCACACCGAGATCGGGCACCGCACGATGGGTGCCAAGGTGAACGGGCGGCTCGTCCCGCTCGAGAGCACCCTGTCGAGCGGCGACGTCGTCGAGATCTTCACGTCGAAGAACCCCGACTCCGGCCCGAGCCAGGACTGGCTGACCTTCGTGCGGAGCCCTCGGGCGCGCAACAAGATCAAGCAGTGGTTCACCAAGGAGCGCCGCGAAGAGGCGATCGAACAGGGCCGCGACGCGATCGCCCGCGCGATGCGCAAGCAGAACCTGCCGCTGCAGCGCATCATGAGCCAGGACTCCATCGCCGAGGTCGCCTCATCGATGCGGTACGACGACGTCTCCGCGCTGTACGCGGCCGTGGGCGAGGGCCACGTCTCGACGCAGTCCGTCATCGAGAAGGTGCTCGGGAACGTCCAGGCCGAGACCGAGACGGACGAGCCCGAACTCGCCTTCCCACGCCAGGTCACGAGCCGACAGCTCCGCAACAGCGACAGCGGCGTGCTCGTGCGCGGGGCGCCGGACATCCTGGTGAAGCTCGCGAAGTGCTGCACGCCGGTGCCGGGGGACCAGATCGTGGGCTTCATCACCCGCGGCCAGGGCGTCTCCGTCCACCAGGCGTCGTGCACGAACGTCAAGTCGCTGATGAACGAGCCGGACCGGATGATCGAGGTCGAGTGGGCCCCGTCGTCGAAGTCGGTGTTCCTCGTGCAGATCCAGATCGAGGCGCTCGACCGCTCCGGGCTGCTCAGCGACGTCACCCGCGTGCTGACCGACCACCACGTGAACATCCTGTCCGCGACGGTGTCGACGTCGTCCGACCGTCTGGCGCTCAGTCGGTTCGTCTTCGAGATGGGTGACACGACGCACCTCGACCGGGTGCTGAACGCCGTGCGCCGGATCGACGCCGTCTACGACGTGTACCGGGTCAGCGCGGGCTGACGCCGGTCGGCGACCACACGGTCAGGGCCGGCCGCCGGTCGGGGACGGGGACCACCCGGCCGTCGCCCGGTCGAGTCGCCGTGCCGCCTGGCGCACCATCGGGATCGTCCCGAGCGCGTCGAGTCGGCGGCGCACGTCGGCCGTCGAGACCGCCTCGATGGCGACGAGCCCACGGAGAGCGTCGCGGGCGGTCGCATCGAAGGGCCCCGGCGCGCGCAGCAGGTCCACCGCCGTCCGCTCCGGGGTGGTGACGCGGGTACGCCCCAGGCGCACCGTGTCGTCGACGGGGAGGCGCACCTCGCGCAGTCGGACCTCCGGGTCGACGCGCAGTCGGACGGTCGGCGGAACGCTCACCTCGATGGGCGACGGCGGCCGCGAGGTGGCGCCCCAGATCCAGGCCGCGGACCGACCGCTGGCCACCAGCCGGACGTCGGGCACGCGCCACGCGTGCGCGGCGGCGCGCAGCCCGGGCGTCTGCGGCTCAGCGGGGGAGGCCCAGCACCACCCGACGGGGACGAGCTCACCCGCCAGGACGGCGGCCCGCAGCTCTGCCTCCGGCCAGTCGTCGCTGGTCAGCAGGCGAGGCGTCGGCACCCGCTCATCCTGCCGGACGGACGGCGGTGGCGGTCAGCCCTGTGGAGAGCAGCGCGACACGTCCCGGCGTCAGCGCAGCACGTCGGCGCGGTGCACCAGCGCCGCGGCCCCGATGAGCGGTCCGTCCTGGGACAGCCCGGTGGGGACGATCCGCACCTTCGTGACGAAGCCGAACTCGACCCGCTCGGCCACGGCCTCGCGGGCGTACTCGAACAGGTCGGGCGTGACGTGCGAGAAGCCGCCGCCGATCGCCACGACCTCGAGGTCCACCAGGCTCGTGGCCGCAGCGATCGCCTGCCCCAGCGCGCGACCGCTCCGTCGGACCGCGGCCACCGCGATCTCGTCACCGGCGGCGTAGGCCGCGGAGAGCTCCTCCCCGGTGCTCCCGGCGAACCCCTGCCGCTGCGCCCACGCGACGGTCTTCGGCCCGCTGGCCACCGCCTCGAGGCACCCGGTCCCGCCGCAGGCGCACGGGTCGTCGAACCCGCCGCACTCGACGTGTCCGATGTGGCCCGCGTTGCCGGTCGGGCCGCTCACGGTGCGCCCGTGCAGGATCAGCCCGCCGCCGACGCCGGTGGACACGATCATGCCCATGACGTGGTCCGACCCCTGCGCTGCGCCGACCCAGTGCTCGGCCAGGGTGATCGCGAGACCGTCCATCCGGAGCGTGACCGGGATGCCCTCGGGGACGAGGGACGCGATGTTGTCGCGGAGCGGCCACCCGCGCCACACCGGCATGTTGAGGGGGGAGACCAGCCCGTGCTCCTCGTCGACCGGTCCGGCGGCACCCACACCCACCCCGACGAGCCGTGCGTCCGCCGGCAGGGTCGCGAGCGTCGCCGTCACGACCTGGTCGACCGCCGCCTGCAGCTCCTCCGCGCTCCGCAAGGGTCCGGTCGGCTGGCGGTGCCGGGTGCCCGGCAGGACGACGCCCTGGTCGGAGACGAGGGCCGCCTCGACCTTGGTGCCGCCGAGATCGACGGCCAGCGCGATCGCGGGAGAGGGGGACTGGGCTGCGGTGCTGGACATGCGCGCTCCGATGCGGCGGTCTGGAGGCTCGACTCGCCGTGACGACGCGACCTCACGTCGGTGCGAGCCGGCCCGGGCGGTGTGGTCGGGTCGGGTGGTGTCGGTCCGGCCGCGGGCGGGTCGGGTGGTGTGGTCCGGGTGGTGCTGTCAGGGTCCTGTCGTCCGGAGGAGCGGACGGCGGGATCGTCAGGAGGAGGAGGCGTCAGTAGGAGGAGCTGTCGTCGCCGAGTGCGGATGCGGAACCGGTCTCGGCGCGGTGCGCGACCTCGTCGAGGATGCGTGCCGACGCACTCGTGCCGAACCGGTCGGCGCCCGCCTGGACCATCTCGAGCAGCGTGTCGAGCCCGCGCACGCCGCCGGACGCCTTGACGCCGGTGTCGGGGCCGACGGTCTCGCGCATCAGCCGGATGTGCTCGGCCGTCGCACCGCCGCCGGCGAACCCGGTCGAGGTCTTGACGAAGGCGGCACCCGCGCGCTGGGCGGCCCGGGACGCGGTGACGATCTCGTCGTCGGTCAGGAACGCGGTCTCGAGGATGACCTTGACGACGGTGTCGCCTGCCGCGTCGACGACCGCGCGGACGTCCTGCTCGACGCGCTCCCAGTCGCCGGACCGCGCCGCGCCAATGTTCTGCACCATGTCGAGCTCGAACGCACCGTCGGCCAGGGCCTGCAGCGACTCCGCGACCTTGGCGGCGGTGGTGGTGGTGCCGTGCGGGAAGCCGATGACGGTGCCGACCCCGACGCCGGTGCCCTGCAGGCGCTCCACGGCGTGCGCGACGTCACTCGGTCGGACGCAGACGCTGAAGACCCGGTGGGCGGCGGCCTCGTCGAGCTGGGCGTCGACGTCGGCACGGGTCAACTCGGGCTTGAGGATCGCGTGGTCGATGAGGGCGCGCACGGCGTCGGCGCCGAGGTCGTGCTGGTCGGCCCGGTGCTGGGGTGCGGGGATCGCTGCGTTGTCCACCCGGAAAGCCTACCCGGAGGCGACGCGCGTACCGTGCCCTGCATGCAGGTCCTCGTCACCGGTGCGACCGGGTACATCGGCGGGCGTCTCGTCCCCCGCCTCCTCGAGGCCGGACACGACGTCCGCGTCTTCGTCCGCACGCCGCGGAAGCTCCAGGACGTCCCGTGGCACGACGACGTCGAGGTCGCGGAGGGCGACCTGCAGGACGCCGACGCGGTGCGGGGCGCCGTCCAGGACGTCGAGGCCGTCTACTACCTCGCGCACGCCATGGGTGCCGACGGGGACTTCGAGCAGGCCGAACGGGACGCCGTCGAGACGATGGCGCGCGAGGCGCGCGACGCGGGTGTCCGGCGGTTCGTGTACCTGGGCGGGCTGCACCCGGACGGCGAGCTGTCGAAGCACCTCCGGAGCCGGAAGGAGGTCGGGGACGTGCTCCTGGCCTCCGGCGTCCCCACCATCGCGTACCAGGCGGGCGTCGTCATCGGGTCGGGGAGCACCTCGTTCGAGATGATCCGGCACGTGACCGACGTGCTGCCCTGGATGCCCGCGCCCCGGTGGGTCCGCAACCGCATCCAGCCGATCGCCGTCCGCGACGTCCTGTACTACCTGGTCGCCGCGCTCGACATCCCCGCCGACGTCAACCGGACGTTCGACATCGGTGGCCCGGACGTCCTGAAGTACGGGCAGATGCTCAACGGCTACGCGGTCGAGGCCAAGCTGCCCCAGCGGCGCTTCACCGTGCTGCCCGTGCTGACTCCCGGCCTGTCGGCACACTGGTTCAACATCGTCACGCCGATCCCGCGGAAGCTCGCGACCCCGATCATCGAGTCGCTCCAGTTCGAGTGCGTGCAGCGCGAGCACGACATCGACGAGGTCGTGCCGCGTCCGGAGGGCGGACTGACCTCGTACCGTCGTGCCGTCCGGCTCGCCCTGACGAAGATGCGCAAGGGCGAGGTGGAGACGAGCTGGCGGAGCGCCACGCTCACCGCGACCCCGGCGGACCCGCTGCCGAGCGACCCCGAGTGGGCCGGGCACACCGTCTACGTCGACGACCGGAAGCGCCACTCGAGCGCGAGTGCCGAGGACGTCTGGCGCGTCGTCGAGTCGATCGGCGGCGAGAACGGCTGGTACTCGTTCCCCCTCGCCTGGGTCGCGCGCGGTTGGATGGACAAGGTCGCCGGCGGGGTCGGGCTGAACCGCGGCCGCCGGGACCCACACCGCCTCGAGCAGGGCGACGCGCTGGACTGGTGGCGGGTGGAACGGCTCGAGCGGGGACGCTACCTACGGCTCCGAGCGGAGTTCAAGTCGCCGGGCCGCGCCTGGCTCGAGATGCGGGTGTCCCCGAGCGACGACGGCGGCAGCGACTACCACCAGCGGGCGATCTACTTCCCGCAGGGGCTTCCCGGACGCCTGTACTGGTACGGGATCCTGCCGTTCCACGGGATCATCTTCCCCGGCATGGTCGAACGCATCACGGCGGCGGCGGAGCGCGAGTCGCAGCACACGGAGTCGACGGGCCGGAACTGGACCCAGCAGAATGGGGCGCAGGAACCGGTCCACGAGGAGGCAGCATGAGCACCGAACACCCCACCGTCCTGTTCCTGGGCGACAGCATCACCGAGCAGGGGTCCTGGGACCAGTGGCTCCCGGGGGAGCGCACGAGCAACAAGGGTGTCGGCGGCGACACGACCGACGGTGTGCTCGCCCGACTCGACGCCGTGATCGCCGAGCAGCCCGAGGTCATCGTGCTGCTGATCGGCACGAACGACTTCGGCAACCACCGGTCGAGCGTCGAGCACGTGGTCCGCGGGGTCGAGTCGATCCTCGTGACCCTCCGCCGTGAGCTCCCGGGCGTCCGGCTGCTGCTCGTGTCGATCCTGCCCCGCCAGGCCGACTGGTGCGCGAAGATCGAGGAGGCGAACCGGCACCTCCGTCAGTTCGTCGCGACCTGCCACGCCCAGTACCTCGACCTCTGGCCCGCGCTTGCCGAGGACGACCATCTGGCCGAGCGCTACACCGAGGACGGCCTGCACCTGAACGCCGACGGCTACCGCGCCGTCGTGGACGAGCTCGTCCCGGCGCTCGAGCGCGTCCGCGGCCTCCCGCCGATGTCCCGTCCGATCCAGGCCATCGACCTCGAGGAGGCCGGCGCCTGATGGCACGGAAGGGTCGGCCCCCGGCGGGATCGTCGCTGCAGGGGGTGCCCACCGGGCGCCCGGCCGGTCGCCGCTCGGAGACCGCGCGGTCGACAGCCGACGGTACGCCGCCCTTCACCCGTCCCGCTCTCGCCCCCGGCCTGCTCGCGGCCGTGGTGCTCATCGCCTTCGTGGCCGTCATCGACTCCTCCGGGTTCGTGTTCGTCCGGTGGGGCGTGACGGTGCTCGCTCTCATCGTGCTCGTCTTCGCGTTCCGCGGCCGCGCCTGGTGGGCGGTGGCCCTCACCGCCGCGATCGCGGTGTGCTGGAACCCGGTCGTCGTCGTGCCGATCCCCGGGCAGGTCTGGGCGGGCCTGCAGCTCGTCGCGGCGGCCGCGTTCATCGTGGTGGGGATCGCCGTCAAGGTACGGCGCGGGACGGACGCGGGGCGCGCCTCCCGTCCGTCCGCCTGACGCGACCGGTACCGACGCGACCGGCACGCACGCGGCTCGCACCGGGCAGCCGCGGGTCCCGCGCGCTCCCGTCCCGTCGCCGGACGGTAGGATCACAGGAGCCGGGCACAGGGCCCGGACCACTTGATGCGAAGGGCATGGATGAGCCACGAGACCGAGCCGGCGACCGAGAGTCCTCTGCTGAACCCTCGACCGTCCTCCGGCGGTCTCGACCGACCTGACGTCGTCGTCCGCAAGGGACGCCTGACCCTGGTCAACGGGCACCTCACGCCCCAGCAGTCCATGATCGAGGACCTGTTGTTCCTCGACGACGCACTCACCGCCGGTGACGTCGACCACCTGCTCATCCGCGGCAACGACCGACGGCCGGTGATCGCCGTCGACGAGCGCGACCGGCAGCGCGCCGAGAGCGCGATCATGGCCGCCGCAGCCAACGAGCCGTTCTACGCGAAGCCGCCGGGGGAGCCTGCCGTGCTCGTCCTCGACGACGGCCTCGGATCGCTGGACGAGCCGGTACTGCGCGTCTTCCGACCGCGGCTCGAACCCATGGGGCGGCTCCGCTACGGAGCCGAGACGAGCGTCCAGCTGGAGTTCTGGCGCGTCACCGACACCGAGGTGCTCGCTCCCGTCGAGAACGCCCTGATGCGTCGGAGTCTGCCGATCGACGAGTTCGTGCTCGTCGACATCGAGCGCTACGGCCGCACCTGGCGGACGGTGGAGCACATGTTCGACGACCACGTCTCGGACATCCGCTTCCCGATCGACATCGTCTTCTCGTGGGTCGACGGCAACGCGATCGAGTACCAGCGTGCCCGCCAGGCCGCCCAGGCGAACGCCGTGCTGGGGGAGGGCGACGACGCACCCGCACGCTTCCGGCAGATCGACGAGCTGAAGTACGCGCTGCGCTCGGTGCACACCTTCGCGCCGTGGATCCGACAGATCTACATCGCCACCGACTCCCCGGCACCCGCGTGGCTCGCCGACCACCCCAAGGTGCGGATCGTCCGGAGCGAGGAGTTCTTCGCGGACCCCTCGGTGCTCCCGACCCACAACTCGCAGGCCGTCGAGTCCCAGCTGCACCACATCCCGGGCATCAGCGAGCACTTCATCTACTCGAACGACGACATGTTCTTCGGGCGCCTGGTCGAGCCGTCGGTGTTCTTCAGCCCGGGTTCGGTGTCGAAGTTCATCCTCGCGACCACCCGCATCGGCCTCGGCTCGAACAACCCCGCCCGCAGCGGGTTCGAGAACTCCGCCCGGGTGAACCGCCGTCTGCTGCAGCAGCGCTTCGGGGCGGTGACGACCCGGCACCTCGAGCACGCGCCCACGCCGTTGCGCGCCTCGATCATGACCGAGATGGAGCACGAGTTCGCGGCCGAGTTCCGCGCCACGGCCGCCTCGCGGTTCCGGGCGGCGGAGAACATCTCGGTGACGAACTCGCTGTACCACTACTACGCGCTGCTCACCGGTCGGGCGATCGTGCAGGAGAACGCTCCGGTGCGGTACGTCGACACGACGATGCAGTCCGGACTCAAGGCTCTCGACGAGCTGCTCAAGAAGCGCAACGTCGACTTCTTCTGCCTGAACGACGGGAGCTTCCCGGAGGTCTCGGACGAGGAGCGCACCCGGCGCGTGACGGACTTCCTCGAGAAGTACTTCCCGTTCCCGGCGCCGTGGGAGAAGCCCGGCGCCTAGGGCGTGCCAGGGTCCTGTCGGCTCCGCTGGGCCCGGGTTTCTCGTCGCACGACCTGCCGCTCACCTTCGACTCCGGCGGCACGTCGTGCGACCGGAGCGACCGCTGGCGGCACGTCGTGCGACCGGAGCGACCGCTGGCGGCACGCGTCGCGCGACCAGAACGCGCGCGGGCTGCACGCCGTGCGACCAGGGGCGCACGCGCGCGGGCGGCACGTCGTGCGACCACGAGCCGCCCGCTGGTGCTCCGAGCAGGCGGCGGCCAGCGCCTCAGCGGCGGATCGGTGAGGTGGGGACCGTGTCCAGGGTGAACACCGGGATGCTCGCGGTGACCGGGGCCGGCTCGACCGCGGGAGCGATCGTGACCCCGGCTGCGGCGAGTCGGGCCTCGGTCTGCTCCGCTGACACGGGCTCACCGACCGTCGAGTAGTGCCCGATCGGCACGACCGAGTGCACGACGTTGTTCCCGTAGACGTGCACAAGGTTGAACGACTGCGCGCCGTCCTGCCCTCGGGTCCCGCCCTGGTACTCGGTGAGGTCCTGGGTGTAGCACGTCGCACTCGCCACCGACACGGGGACGCCGGCGAACACGGCGCTCGTGGAGTAGTGCAGGTGTCCCGCGATGATCGAGATGACGTCCGAACCCTCGACCACCTCGGCCAGGGCTGCCTGGTCGCGGAGCTCGACGAGGACCGCGAGGTCCTGCACACTCGGCACGGGCGGGTGGTGCATCGCGAGGATCGTCCCGTGCGGCGCTGCCTCGGACAGGACCTCGGCGAGCCAGTCGAGCTGCGCGGGGGAGACCTCCCCGTGGTGCGCACCGGGCACGCTGGTGTCCAGGGTGATGACGCGCAAGCCGTTCACGTCGTAGACGAAGTCGACCGGGCGGTCGGTCGGCTGGAGCCCGAAGAGCTCCTGCCGGAAGGCACCGCGCTCGTCGTGGTTGCCCATGGCCCAGATGACCTGTGCACCGATGCGGCGCGCTGCGGGTTCGACGATGTCGCGGATCCTCGCGTACGCGCCGGGCTCGCCCTTGTCGGCGACGTCACCGGTGACGACGATGGCCTCCGGGCGGGTGCCGGAGGCCTCGATGTCGGCGATGATCGCCGAGAGTCGTGCTGCGGAGTCGACGTCGCCGTAGAGCGCGCCGTCACCCGCCACGAGGTGGGTGTCGCTGAGGTGGAGGAGGAAGTGGTTCGGCCTGGGGTGTTCGGCCGTCCGGCTGTCCATCGGTCTCTCGTTCCGTTGGCGGATGCGTGGTGCAACACGTTGCCACACCGTTCTCGATGAGTCCACCACGCCACTCTGAATCCGAGGTGAACCGGGAGTGGGTCTTGATGAAGTCGAGGCGAACGACGGGACCCCCCGACCACGAGGTGGTCGGGGGGTCCCGTCGTTGTTGCCGAAAAGCCTAGTGGTTGCCGGCGCCGAGCGCCGGCGCCTGGTGGTCGGCCTCCAGCTCCGGGCCGTGGTGCGCCGCGTGCGCTGCCTCGAGTTCCGCCTTCGTGACCGGCGCGATGCGGTCCTCGAAGAAGAAGCGTGACAGGTTCGCACGGACCTTCTGGACACCGGTGATCCGGCCCTTGGCGTCCGGACGGACCATGAGCGGCTTGTACTCGTTGAACTGCAGGAGCTTCCAACGCTCGTACTCGTCGAGCTGCTCGTGGACCTCGATGTACTCGCCGTGCGGCAGTCGGACGATGCGGCCCGACTCGTAGCCGTGCAGGACGATCTCGCGGTCCTTCTTCTGCAGCGCGAGGCAGACGCGCTTCGTGATCCAGAAGGCGACGAACGGGCCGAGGACCGTCGTGGCCTGGATGACGTGGATCACGTGCTCGATCGACACCATGAAGTGGGTGGCGATGATGTCGGACGAGGCGGCAGCCCAGAGCGACGCGTAGAGCGTGATGCCCGCGGCACCGAAGGCGGTGCGGGTCGGGGCGTTGCGCGGACGGTCGGCCAAGTGGTGCTCACGCTTGTCGCCCGTGACCCACGCCTCGAGGAACGGGTAGGCGAACATCGCGACGATGAGCGCCATGAGGACGGCGATCGGCACGAGGATGTTGAACGACACCGTGTAGCCGAACCACACGACCTCCCAGTGCGGCGGCACCAGACGGAGCGCGCCGTCCGCGAAGCCGATGTACCAGTCGGGCTGAGTACCGGCGGACACGGGGGACGGGTCGTACGGGCCGTAGTTCCAGATCGGGTTGATCGTGAACAGCGACGCGATGAGGGCCAGGATGCCCGCGACGATGAAGAAGAAGCCACCGGCCTTCGCGGCGAACGCCGGGAGGATCGGGACGCCCACGACGTTGTCGTTGGTCTTGCCCGGGCCCGCGAACTGCGTGTGCTTGTTGATGACGACGAGCACGAGGTGCACGCCGAGCACCGCGACCAGGATCGCCGGCAGCAGCAGGATGTGCAGCGTGTAGAGGCGGCCGACGATGTCGGTGCCCGGGAACTCGCCGCCGAACAGCAGGTAGGCGATCCAGACGCCGATCACCGGGACGCCCTCGATCATGCCGACGATGATGCGCAGACCGTTGCCGGAGAGCAGGTCGTCGGGAAGCGAGTAGCCGGTGAAGCCCTCGGCCATGGCCAGGATCCACAGCACGAAGCCGAAGACCCAGTTGAGCTCACGGGGCTTGCGGAAGGCGCCGGTGAAGAACACGCGGGCCATGTGCAGCATCACCGAGGCGACGAACAGCAGGGCCGCCCAGTGGTGGATCTGCCGGACGAACAGACCACCGCGGATGTCGAACGAGATGTTCAGGGTGGACTGCAGTGCGGTCGACATCTCGACGCCCTTGAGCGGGACGTACGAGCCGTTGTAGACGACCTCGGTCATCGACGCCTGGAAGAAGAACGTCAGGAACGTCCCCGAGAGCAGGACGACGACGAAGCTGTACAGCGCGACCTCGCCGAGCATGAAGCTCCAGTGGTCGGGGAAGATCTTGCGCCCGACCTCCTTCACCAGGCCCGAGATGCTCGTGCGCTCGTCGATGTAGTTGGCGGTGGCCCCGATGAAGCGGGACCCACGCGTCGGCTCCGGCCGGGTGGCCGTGGTCGGCGCGCTCGTGGTGGTGGTGCTGGTCATCAGCGTTCACGCTCCCAGAAGGACGGTCCGACCGGCTCGTGGAAGTCGCTCTGCGCAACCAGGTAGCCGTCGTCGTCGATCGCGATCGGAAGTTGGGGGAGGGGACGTGCAGCCGGGCCGAAGATGACCTCGCAGTTGTTCGAGACGTCGAACGTCGACTGGTGGCACGGGCACAGCAGGTGGTGCGTCTGCTGCTCGTAGAGCGCGACCGGGCACCCGACGTGGGTGCAGATCTTGGAGTAGGCGACGATGCCGTCGTAGCCCCAGTCCTCGTGCCCCTTGGCGGGGTTGAGGTCCTTCGGGTCGAGACGCATGAGGAGGACGGAGGCCTTGGCCTTCTCCTCGAGCATGTGCTCGGAGTCGAGCATGCCGTCCGGGATGACGTGGAAGACCGAGCCGATGGTGACGTCGGACGCCTTGATCGGCAGACCCGTCGGGTCCTTCGTCAGGCGCATGCCGGACTTCCAGAAGGTGTGGCGCAGGAGCTCGTTCGGGTCCTCCGCCGGGGCGAAGTCGCGAACGAGGACGACGCCGGGCAGCGGGAAGGCCACCAGGGCGCCGATCATCGAGTTGCGGATCAGCTTGCGACGGCTGAAGCCGGACTCCTTGTCGGCGAGCTGGAACGCCTCGACCGCCTTGGCGCGGGTCGCGTCGGTCCCACGGGTGCTGTGGCGCATCTCCGTGATCTCGCGGTCCACCACGAGCGACTTGGACCAGTAGACGGCGCCGAGGCCCAGCGCGAGGAGGGCCAGGGCGATCGCCAGCCCGAGCCAGAGGTTGCCGGCGCGGACGGTGCCGAAGTCCTCGGGGTCGATCGGGAAGGCGATGTACGCCGCGATCGCGAGGACGCTGCCCACGATGGACAGGTAGAAGAACGTGGCGACCTGACGCTCGGCCAGGCGCTGCTTCTTCGGGTCGACGTCGGTGCGGCGCGCGCGGTGCGGCGGCTCACCCGGGTTCTCGAACGGGTCCGCGGGGACGACAGCGGTCCCGGCCGACGTGCTGGTCGCGCCGTGCTTCTCGACAGCCGAGGACGAGTTCAGTGCCTCGTCGTCGTGCTCTGCCATGGTGTTCCCTTCAGTGTCGTTCGACACGGACGATCAGTTGGACTTCGCGGTCAGCCAGACGGTCATCGCGACGACCGCGCCGAGTCCGAAGATCCAGATGAACAGACCCTCTGCCACCGGGCCGAGGGAGCCGAGGGCGAACCCACCGGGCGACTTGTTGTCCTGCACGTACTTCAGGTACGTGATGATGTCGGCCTTCTGCTCCGGCGTCAGGTTCAGGTCGTTGAAGACCGGCATGTTCTGCGGGCCCGTGACCATGGCCTCGTAGATGTGCTTGCCGGAGACCGTCTGCAGGTTCGGGGCGTACTTGCCCTCGGTCAGCGCACCGCCGGCGCCGGCCACGTTGTGGCACATGGCGCAGTTGATGCGGAAGAGCTCGGCGCCTTCGGCAGCGTCACCCTTGCCGTCCGTCAGGGACGAGGAGGGGACCGACGGGCCGGGGCCGAGCGATGCCACGTAGGCACCCATGGCGTCGATCTGCTCGTCCGTGAACTGGGCGGGCTTCTCCTCGGCCTGGGGGCCCTGTGCGGCCATCGGCATGCGGCCGGTACCGACCTGGAAGTCGACCGACGCGGCGCCGACACCGATGAGGGACGGACCCTCGCTGGTGCCCTGGGCGTCGAGGCCGTGGCAGGTGGCGCAGTTCGAGGCGAAGAGCTTCTCGCCCTCGTTGACCTTGGACTGGCTGGACACCGCGGAGGTGGTGCTGTCGTCGGCGTTCGCCGTCGAGCTGAACAGCGCGTACGCACCGCCGGTGGTCATGAGACCGACGACGATGAGCGAGACGGTCGCCATCGGGGAACGGCGGCCCTTCTTGGACTTGCTTCTGGTGAACATGCGGTGGGGGGTGTCCAGTTCCTACTTGAGAAGGTAGATGACAGCGAAGAGGCCGATCCAGACCACGTCGACGAAGTGCCAGTAGTACGACACGACGATCGCGGTGGTCGCCTCCTTGTGCCCGAAGTTCTTGGCGGCGAAGCCGCGGCCGAGGGTGAGGAGGAAGGCGATGAGACCACCCGTGACGTGCAGGCCGTGGAAGCCGGTGGTCATGTAGAACGCGGAACCGTAGGCGCTCGACGAGAGCGTCACGCCCTCGTGCCAGAGGTTCGCGTACTCGAAGATCTGGCCGCAGACGAAGATCGCGCCCATGCAGTACGTGACGAAGAACCACTCCGTCATGCCCCAGTCCTTGGGGTTCCAGCTCGTGCGGTGCACCTGGAAGCGCTCCGCGGCGAACACCGCGAACTGGCAGGCGAAGCTGGACAGCACCAGGATGATCGTGTTCACCGAGGCGAACGGCACCTCGAGCTTGGCGGTCTCGGTCGCCCAGAGCTCGGGCGAGGTGCTGCGCAGCGTGAAGTAGATCGCGAACAGGCCGGCGAAGAACATGACCTCGCTGCCCAGCCACACGATCGTCCCCACGGCAACGGCGTTCGGCCTGTTCAGGACCGGACCGCTGGCGGATCTGGAGAGAGGGGTGCTAGTCACGTCCTCCATTATGGCCGAAACCACTGACAGTGTTTTCGCAGGACACTGGCGGGTCGTTCGAACTCAGTACCATCGAGCCATGTCCCTCACACTCTCCTGGCCTGCAGTCATCAGCGCGCTCATGGCGCACGAGGACCTCTCGATCAGGCAGTCCACGTGGGCCATGGAGGAGATCGTCCAGGGACGCGCGACCGCCGCCCAGATCGCCGCCTTCGCGGTGGCGCTCCGGGCGAAGGGCGAGACCGTCGACGAGGTCGTCGGCTTCCGTGACGCGATCCTCGACGCCGCCGTCCCGCTGGACGTCGACCCGATGGCGCTCGACATCGTCGGCACCGGCGGCGACGTCGTCGGCACCGTGAACGTCTCGACGATGGCGGCGATCGTCATCGCTGCCGCGGGTGTGCCGGTCGTGAAGCACGGCAACCGCGCGAGCTCGTCGAAGTCGGGCTCGAGCGACGTCCTCGCGGCGCTCGGCCTCGACCTGACGATGGACGCCGCGCGTGTCGCGGACACCTTCCGGCGTGTCGGTCTGACCTTCGCGTTCGCGAGCGCCTTCCACCCCGGCTTCGCCCACGCCGCCCCGGTCCGGCGCGAGATCGGCGTCCCGACGGTCTTCAACTTCCTCGGTCCCCTGGTGAACCCCGCGCGGTGCGAGGCGAACGCCGTGGGCGTGGCACAGCTCGAGCTCGTCCCGATCATCACGGGCGTGTTCCAGACCCGGGGCGCGACGGCGCTGGTGTTCCGCGGTGACGACGGACTGGACGAGCTCACGACGACCGGGCACTCGCACATCTGGGAGGTCACCGGCGGCCGGGTCATCGAGCACGACCTCGACCCGCGCGACCTCGGCATCGCCCGCGCCCGCACGGAGGACCTGCTCGGCGGCGACCCCGAGCACAACGCGGCCGTGGTGCACCGCGTGCTCGCGGGGGAGACCGGAGCGGTCCGCGACATCGTGCTGCTGAACGCCGCCGCCGGGCTGGTGTCCTTCCGTCTCGCCGAGGACCCCGAGCAGGCGGACCGGCCGATCCTGCAGCGCTTCCGCGAGCAGCTCGCGGTCGCCGCCCAGGCCGTCGACTCGGGCGACGCCGCGCAGAAGCTCGCCGACTGGGTCGGCGCCGCCCCCGCAGCCTGATCGCATCCCCCTCGAGACGCCGGCGTCGACGCGAGACGCACCGATCACGACGAGACGCCTCCGGATCCGGGGGCGTCTCGTCGTCGAGCGGGCGTCTCGCAGATCGGCTCCGGCCTTGCGCATCGGCTCGCGTGCAGCCGCAACGGCCTGGAGGCGCGGTGCCGGTCCGACGGACCGGC
>NZ_JAUCMM010000007.1:0-200378 GCF_030362975.1 Curtobacterium subtropicum | reverse complement strand
AGCGTGGGACACGAAGGCCTCCTGGTCGGTGAAGCGGTTCCTAGACAGCTCCACTCCACCACCGGGAGGCCTTCTTCGATCAGCGCGTCACCGACCGCCCGACGACACAACGTCCCTGGACATCACAGCTAGACCGTCGCGCCCGCCGGCACCAACCGTCCCTCGGCCTGCAGCGACGCCACCACGTCGAGCGCCTGGTGCCGGTAGCGGGCCTGCGCAGCGCCCAGAGCGACGATGACCCCGTCGGCCCCGGTCGACGCGACCAGCTCGTTGAGCTTCGCCGCGACCTGGTCCCGCGACCCGTACGCCTGCCGCTCGGTCCGCGCGGCGATGAACCGACGCTCGAGGTCCGAGAACTCGTACGCGCGCGCCTCGTCCATCGACACCGGTTCGGGCTTCGCCCCCTGCCGCATGCGGATGAACGAGATCATGCCCGGAGCGCTCTGCTCCTCGACGACGGCAGGGTCCTCGTCGGTGACGACCTGCACGCCGATCAGTGCGTTCGGCGTCTGCCGGAAGCGCGACGGCCGGAACGAGTCTCGATAGAGCGCGAGCGCCGCCTCGGTGTTGTCCGATGCGAAGTGGTGCGCGAAGGCGAACGACACGCCGAGCGTACCCGCGACCTGCGCGCTGTAGCCCGACGAGCCGAGGAGCCAGAACTCCGGCACGTCGCCGTAGCCCGGCACCGCGCGGATGCGCGACAGCGGGTTCGACGCGTCCATCCCGGTGAAGAACCCGATCAGGTCCGCGAGCTGCTGCGGGAAGTCGTCGACGTCGAGCCGGTCGGTCCGACGCAGCGCCATGGCGGTCGCACCGTCGGTCCCAGGAGCCCGGCCGATCCCGAGGTCCACGCGGTCGCCGTAGAGCGCGCGCAGGGTGCCGAACTGCTCGGCGATCACGAGCGGCGCGTGGTTCGGCAGCATGACGCCACCGGAGCCGATGCGGATCCGCGAGGTGGCGGCGCCGACCGCGCTGAGCAGGACCGCCGGCGCGGACGACGTGATGCCCGGCATGCCGTGGTGCTCCGCCACCCAGACGCGCTCGTAGCCGAGGTGCTCGGCGTGCACGGCCATGTCGATCGAGCCCTGCAGGGCCTCGGTGTTCGACTGACCGTACTCGCGGGTGGCCAGGTCGAGGACGGACAGGTGCACGGTGGCGTCGCTCATGCAGACGACAACCGTCGCCGGCCTGCGCGCATTCCGGGCCACGGGACGGACGGGAGGCTCGTGGCGACGCCGCCACGAGCCTCCCGTCCGTCAGCGGGTCACCTGACGGACGCGGGCCGGGTCAGTGGCCGCGTCAGTGCGCGAGCTCGCCGTCGAGCCGTCCGCCGGACTCGCTGAGGTAGCAGTTCGCGCACAGCGACTCGTACGTGACGTCGACGCCGTCGATCGCGACCTGCGATCCGTCGAAGACGAAGCGGCCGTCGACCTTCCGGGCGTTGAACACCGCCTTGCGACCGCACCGGCAGATGGTCTTGAGCTCCTCGAGCGAGTGCGCGACCTCGAGCAGCCGCGCGCTGCCGGGGAACGCCTCGGTCCGGAAGTCCGTGCGGATGCCGTAGGCGAGCACGGGGACCTCGTCGAGCACGGCGATCCGGAGCAGGTCGTCGACCTGGCGCGGGGTGAGGAACTGCGCCTCGTCGACGAGCACGCAGCTCACCGGTCGCACCATGCCGTCGAGCCGGTCCGACTCCGGGTCGCTCGCGCCCGCCTCCGCGACCGCAGCCCGGACGTCGTCGTGCGGGGCGAACACGACGTCGACGGCCCGGGTGACACCGAGACGGGAGACGATCTCGCGGTCCCCCTTGGTGTCGACGGACGGCTTCGCGAGCAGGACGCGCTGCCCGCGCTCCTCGTAGTTGTACGCCGCCTGCAGGAGCCCGGTGCTCTTGCCGCTGTTCATCGCGCCGTACCGGAAGTAGAGCTTCGCCACTACGCGAGGAACCCGTCCTCGGCGGCACGGCGGATCAGGTCCGACTTCTTCGACGCGGGACGACCGACCTTGCTGTACTTCTCACGCACGCGACGCAGATAGGTCTTGGCTGTCTCGTACTGCACGTTCATCTGCGCGGCGACCTCGTTCGTCGAGTAGCCCGACACGTACAGGCGGAGCGCCTCTTCCTCGCCAGCGCTGAGCTTCGGTCGCTGGTGGGCGTTCGCGCCCGTCGGCAGCGGCCGCCAGTCGCGCTGCGGCGGGGTCTCGCGCGAGACGCCCATGACCTCGCGCGCGACGTCCATGACCTCGCGCATCGGCAGCGACTTCGACAGGAACGCCGCGGCACCGGCGGCGAGTGCGCGGTCCCGCGACTCGCGGCTGTCGACGCTCGACAGCACGATGACCTTCGCCCCGGCGGCCCGGCAGGTACGGACGCGCGCCTCGATCGACACCGGTTCCTTGAGCTGGAAGTCGAGGAACACGAGGTCCGTCGGGAAGTTCTCGCTGTGCACCATCTCGAGCCACGTGTGCGCGGTCAGGGCGAGGTCGAAGTCGAAGGCGTTCACGGCGATCCAGCTCGACAGGCTGTCGAGCAGCACCTCGTGGTCGTCGAGGATCGCCAGCCGCACGCGTCGGGTTCCGGGCTGCGGGAGCGGGGGCACGCCCTCCGTGGTCCGGTTCGGGTCAGTGCTGGTCATAGGAGAACCTTAGTGCGAGGGACGATGGGCGGACGGCGACGTCGAGGTCGGGGAAGGTCACGCGGAGGACCGCGAAGTACGGGTCGAAGGTGCGGTGGATGCCGACGTCGGAGTCGTCGACCGCGAGCTCCAGGCGGACCTCGACCCGGTCGGGCGGAGCGCCGGGCTCCTCGGCACGGCGGACCTCGGCGGCTCGGCGGACGACCGCGCGGAGGCGTGCCGGGTCGACCGTCGCCGACCCGAGCGCGGCGCGGAGGAAGGTGCGGACCACCGTGCGCTGGTCGGTGTCGAGCGTCGCGATGAGTCCGTCCGGGTCGTCGACGGACTCCGCGGAGCCGCCGTCCACGGTCACCGCGTACTCGAACCACGTCCGGTCGGCGTCGGCGACCATGGCGCGACGGATGCCGTCGGCGATCGCGCGGGCCCGAGCGCGGTCGGCGTCGGTGATCTCGTCACGCGTCCGGAGCTCGGTGAGGAACGGCGCGACGTCGCGGCCGAGGATGACCGAGCGGTCCTGCTGCACGCTCGCCGCGATGCCGTCCCGGTCGGCGCGCGCCACGGAGTACGAGCCCGCGCGGATCTGCACGCGACTCGCCAGGCCGCCGAAGGTCCACGCGAAGACGACCGACGCGCCGGTGAGGACCAGGGTCGGGGCCGCTGCGAGGAAGGCCGCGACGGACGTGGGCACCTGGTGGGGGAACGTGGCCGCGGCGATCCCCCATGCCGTGGCGTCGACCGCGGCGAGGACGGTGCCACCGATGGCCAGGTCGCGCCACGGCCGGTACGGCGCGACCACGACGATGCCGGTCGCGGTCAGCAGGGACATGAAGTCGTTGAGCGCGTTGCGGTCCGGCCCCCACTGCGCGGCGACGCTGGCGACCGTCGCCGCGCCGAGCAGCACGACGTGGAGCACGAAGGCCCACCGCGGGAACGGGGCGCGGAACGGCGACGACGCCGTGACGACGACCGCTGCGGACGCCGCCAGCAGCAGCACGGTGAGCGCACTGAGCGTGGGGCTCCCCACCACGTCACGATCGAACACCGACACGAGCAGTGCCCAGAGGACCCCGGCGGCACCGAGCAGGACCGCGAGCGGGCGGGAGCCCATCGCGCCGAGGGGATCCCACTGCTGCGCCGTCCTGGCGCTCCGGACGGCCGCGCGCACCGCGTCGACGCGGCTCACCGGGTGCTCCCCCGGTCAGACTCCCCGGTCACGGCGAACGAGGCCGCGCCGCTGGTGCGCACCCCACCGGAGCGTTCGCCGCCGGTGCGTGCTCCGTCGGTGCCGGGCGCGGTGTCCCGGCGTTCGTAGGGCACCGACATCATGACGCTGGTCCCCGAGCCGGGCGACGACCACACCTGGACGTCGCCACCGACGCGACCGATGCGCTCACGGACCGAGCCACGCAGCCCCATCCGGTCGGCCCCGGTCTCCTGCTCGTCGAACCCGCGACCGTCGTCGACCACCATGACGGTGCACGACGCTCCGTCGTCGAAGACGCTGACCTCTGCGGCGTCGGTGCCGGCGTGCTTCCGGACGTTCGCCAGGCACTGACCGACGGCGCGCAGCAGGGCGGTCGCCGCGGGTGGGTCGAGCCGCGCCAGGGCAGCGGGATCCCCGGTGACGGCGACCGCGAGCCCCTCGGCACGGTGCTCGTCCACCATCGCGGTGAACTCCGCTCCGGCGGCTGCCGGGTCCGGCTCGGCCGACCGGTCGGCCGGGGCGAGCCACTGCTTGCCGGTGAGCATCGCCACGTCGGCCTCGATAGTCCGCGCCAGTTGCGGGTCCATGGGTCCCTCGGGCGCCAGGGCGATGGCCCCGAGGTGGTTCAGGACGGTGTCGTGCAGGATCGCCGCGGCCTCGGCCTCGATGCCGGCGCGGTAGGCGGACACGTGCTCCTCGCGCGCGGAACGGAGCAGCTCGGGCTGCACCCGCTCGGAGCGGGCGGTGTTCCTGCTCGTGAAGAGCACGAGGGCGACGACGAACGCCAGGGTGATCCAGGCGAGCACGAGCGGTCGGGGCGGACCGCCCGCCTGCAGCACGGCGATCCCGGTCGCGAGACGGCCGACCAGGAACCCACCGATCGACCAGACGACGACACGGCTCGCGACCGCGCCGGCGCCGCCCACGAGCACGAGGGGGATGACCGCGAGGGACAGCAGGTAGCTCGTCACCCACCCGGCGGGGACCTCACGCTGCACGATCGTCGTGAACCACCACGTGCACACACCGCCGGTCAGCAGGAACGCCACGGCGGAGCGCCACGTGCCGAACTGCACGTGCACACCGATCATCGCCAGCATCGGCAGGAGTGCGAGCACCGCCCCGGCGACCCGAACGTCGGGTTCGGCCGTGCGGTACAGCAGCAGTGTCACGGCCGCGGCGACGACGGACCCGATCGCGGCCGCGTGGAACGCGCGCACGGTCGACCACGCGTTCACTCGCGGAGCGAGGTGCGTGGGGATGCCGAGCACGGGTCGAGGGTCCTTCCGGGAGTCGTCCGGTCGCCGGGTCACGCGGCCGGTGCGGGCCGCCCGTGTACCCCGAAACGAGCACGATCCGGCGACCCGCTCGATGCTACCGCCGATCACCGACACAGGGTGTCCCCCGAACGCGGAAGGTGGACGCTCCTCAGAACAGGGTCGGCCCGGTCCCGCTGCCGACCGCTGCCGCGGTGCCGCGTCGGTCGAAGCCGGGGTCCGCGCGCTTGAGCGGCGACGAGGTCGGGCGGGACTGCTCGTCGAGGGACACCGGGACGCGGTACCCGTTCGTGATGCCGGCAGCCGTCGCGCGATCAGGCACGAGGTGCGCCTGACGGTCGCTGAAGCCCATCGACCCGGTCGTCGGATCGACCCGGCCGAGGCCGAGGCCGTGTGCGGCGAGGATCGGGCGCACCCGCTCCGCGAGCCAGCGCCGGTAGTCGGCGGGCGCGTACGTGTTGTCGAGGTACATCGAGCGGTAGCGGGCGACGAGGTCCGGGCGCGTGCGCTGCAGCCACGCCGACCACCACGGCTTGACGCCCGGCCGCAGGTGCAGTGCGGAGTACATGACGCTCGAGGCACCTGCCGCCGCGGCACGACCGATGGCCTCGTCGAGGTGCGCTCGCGTGTCCGTGATGAACGGCAGCACCGGCATGAGGAACACCGAGCACTCGAGCCCGGCGTCGCGGATCGCCCGGACGGTCGCCAGTCGTGCAGCGGTCGTCGGCGTGCCCGGTTCGACCTGCTGCTGGAGCTCGTCGTCGTACACCGCGATCGACATCGCCAGGTCGACCGGCACGCTCCGTGCCGCCTCGACCAGCAGCGGGAGGTCCCGCCGCAGCAGCGTGCCCTTCGTCAGGATGCTGAAGGGCGTCCCCGACTCGGCCAGTGCACGGATCACGCCGGGCATCAGGCGGTAGCGCCCCTCGGCCCGCTGGTACGGGTCGGTGTTCGTGCCGAGCGCCACGGGGTGCCGGTCCCACGTCGGCTTCCGGAGCTCGCGGCGCAGGACGTCGGCCACGTTCGTCTTGACGACGATCTGCTGGTCGAAGTCGGCACCGCCGTCGAACTCGAGGTAGGTGTGGGTCGGTCGGGCGAAGCAGTACACGCACGCGTGACTGCACCCGCGGTAGGGGTTGATCGTCCACCCGTAGGTGCCGCTGCCGTCGGCTGCCGGTACCCGGTTCAGGGCGCTCTTCGCCAGGACCTCGTGGAAGGTCACCCCGGCGAACTCCGGCGTGGTGACACTGCGCACCAGCCCGCTGTTCGTCTCGAGTCCGGGCAGCGCGTCGTCGCGCTCCGCTCCGATCGCCTGCCCGCTCCACCGCACGGCCTTATTCGAACACACGTTCGAACGGACTGCAAGCCAGGCGTGAGCGTGCAGCTCGGTCGCGCGCGACCTCAGTGGTGCAGGCCGAGGACCTTCGCGGTGTGCTCGAGCGTCTCGTCGGCGAGCTGCGGGTCCGCGCCGAGGTCCTTGCCGTACGTCGGGACCATCGTCCGGACCATCGGGACCCAGGCGTCCCAGCGGTCCGGGAAGCACCGCTGCAGCATCGACAGCATGATCGGCACCGCCGTCGACGCCCCCGGGCTCGCTCCGAGCAGGCCCGCGATCGAGCCGTCCGCCGAGGTGATGACCTCGGTGCCGAACTGCAGCACGCCGCCCTTCTCGCGGTCGGGCTTGATGACCTGTACGCGCTGCCCCGCGGTGATCCGGTGCCAGTTGTCGGGCTGGGCCGTCGGCATGAAGTCGCGCAGGGCGTCGAACTTCGTCTGCTTCGACGCCAGGAGCTGCCCGACCAGGTAGCGGACGAGGTCGAAGTTCGAGAACGCGACGCTGAGCATCGGCCGGAGGTTGTGCGGCCGGATCGAGCGGAACAGGTCGAACAGCGAGCCCTGCTTCAGGAACTTGGGGCTGAAACCCGCGTACGGGCCGAACATGAGCGACGCCTTGCCGTCGACGATCCTGGTGTCCAGGTGCGGGACGGACATCGGCGGAGCGCCGACGCTGGCCTTGCCGTACACCTTCGCGGAGTGCTTCTGCACGACCTCGGGCTCGTCGGTCCGGAGGAACTCGCCCGACACCGGGAACCCGCCGTACCCACGGATCTCCGGGATGCCCGACTTCTGGAGCAGGTGCAGGGCGCCGCCGCCGGCACCGACGAACACGAACTTCGCGGCGATGCGCTGCGTCGACCTCCCGATCTCGTTGCGGACGTCGAGCACCCACCCCTCGGAGATCTTCGAGCGGGTGATCTTCTTCACCTGGTGCGACGGCTCGAACTCCACGCCCTCGATCTCGAGCTCGTCGAAGAGCTGTTGCGTGAGCGACCCGAAGTCGACGTCCGAACCGGCAGCCGAGTACGTCGCGGCGATCGGCTGGTCCTTCTTGCGGCCCGGGATGAGCGCCGGCGCCCACTTCCGGATCTGCACCGGGTCGTCGGAGTACTCGATGCCGGCGAAGAGCGGGTGGCCCTGCAGTGCCTCGTACCGCTTGCGCATGTACTCGACGTTGTCCGCTCCCCAGACGAAGGAGATGTGCGGCGTCGGGTTGATGAAGTTCGACGGCTGCGGCAGCGCGCCCGTCTCGACGAGGTGCGCCCAGAACTGCCGCGAGACCTGGAACTGCTCGTTGACGGTGACGGCCTTGGCGATGTCGACGTGCCCGTCGGGCATCTCCGGCGTGTAGTTCAGCTCGCACAGCGCCGAGTGGCCCGTCCCGGCGTTGTTCCACGGGTTCGAGGACTCCTGCGCGACGGAACCGAGGCGCTCGTACACGCGGATCTTCCACGTGGGCTCGAGTCGGTGGATGATCGCGCCGAGCGTGGCGCTCATGATCCCTCCCCCGACCAGGACGACGTCGATGGGGTCCACCTGCTTCACTGCCACCCGTCGATCCTACCCACTGCCGCTGGACCAGCCGGGGCGCGGACCCGCGCTGAGGGCGGACGTGCGGGGAACGCTCGGACGACGCGCACCGTCCCGAGCAACCGTCACCATGACGGGCGGTGGTGAAATGTTGCACATCGTGCATGGCACCATGTCGTGGTCCCGCTCCCCCGACACGGAAGGTCCCGCCCTTGTCCCACCTCCGACGGCCCGCACTCGTCGCGCTCCCACTCCTGTCCGCTGCCGCCTTCGCACCGCTCGTCCTCGGCACCGCGGCCCACGCCGCAACGCCCGTCGACCCGACGACGGACGCCACGACGACGCTCGAGGGCACGCTCCGTGTCCCCGGCTCCGACGGGTTCGTCGCGGTCGCGGACGACGGCGCCCAGCTCGTGCTCGACTCCCGGCCCGCGGTCGCCGACACCGTGCGCTACCCGGCTCCCGACACCACCGGGCCGCTCGTCGTCGGCGAGCACTGCCTGGCGGCCGCCAACGGTCCGGGGCTGCCCTTCGCGATCCTCGCCGATGTGTCGTCGCCGACCGCCTGCCTGCAGGTCCGGACGACCGCCACGGCTCCGCACCGGGTGCGCTTCACCGCGGACGACCCGCTGTCGCCCGCGAACGGCCTCAGCCTCGGTCTGCAGCCGGGCGGGCCGCTCCTCGCGCTCACCGCGAGCGGCGGCGAGCTCGAACTCGTCACCGAGGGGCGCGTCGTGGCGCCCGCGCTCGACGGGACCGAGCTCCCGGTCGGGTCGGACCTGACCGGCACCGCGACACCGGGGGCGCACGTCGTCGTCCTCCGCGACGGCCAGGTCCTCTGCGAGGCGGACGCAGCGGATCGGGACGCCGACGACGCCGGTCGGTGGTCCTGCACGCCGAGCGCAGCACTGGCGGAGGGGACGCACAGACTCGAGCTGCTGAGCTCGACCCCCGCGGGCCAGCTCACCGATCCCGCAACCGTCCTCGTCGAGATCGTCGGCACCCCCGGCCCCGGCGACGAGACCGGTCCGGGAGACGACGCAGACACCGGCGGCCAGACGGACCCGGCCGGACCCGCGTCGCCCGGCGGTAGCACGACGCCGGGTGACGGGGCGGTCGCCACGGCGGACCAGGCGTCCTCCGACGCATCCGCACCGGGCGCTCCGCGGACGTCGGCGCGGTCCCACGACCGTCTGGCGTGGACCGGTGCCGACGTCACCGCACCGCTCCTCGCTGCCGTCGGCCTCGTCGCCACCGGCGCCGGAGCACTCGTGCTGCGCGGTCGCCTGCGGGCGCGCGCGCGTCGCTGACCTGCACCGGACGGACGGGAGGCCCGTGGCGGTGTCGCCACGGGCCTCCCGTCCGTCCGGTGTCGCGCTCGCGACCGTGGTCGCTACGCCGTGACCGCGCGCCGCTCGAGGATCGTCTCGGCGATCTGCACCGCGTTCAACGCGGCGCCCTTCCGCAGGTTGTCGTTGCTGACGAACAGCGCCAGGCCGTGCCCCTCGGGCGCGGACTGGTCGGCGCGGATGCGGCCGACGAAGGACGGGTCCTGGCCAGCGGCCTGCAGCGGCGTGGGCACGTCGGCCAGCTCGACGCCCGGGGCGGCGGCGAGGATCTCGGTCGCCCGCTCGGGCGACAGCGGCTGCGCGAACTCGGCGTGCACCGAGATCGAGTGACCGGTGAAGACCGGCACGCGCACGCAGGTGCCCGCCACGAGCAGGTCCGGCAGCTCGAGGATCTTGCGGCTCTCGTTGCGGAGCTTCTTCTCCTCGTCGGTCTCACCCAGACCGTCCTCGACGATGCTGCCTGCGAGCGGGACGACGTCGAAGGCGATCGGGCGGACGTACTTCACCGGCTCCGGGAAGGTCACCGCGGAACCGTCGTGGGTGAGCGCCGCGGCGTCCTGCTCGAGTGCGGCGCGCGCCTGGCCGAGGAGTTCCTCGACACCGGCGAGCCCGGAGCCGGAGACGGCCTGGTAGGTGGTCGCGACGAGGCGGCGGAGGCCGGCTTCGCTGTCCAGCACCTTGAGCACCGGCATGATCGCCATCGTCGTGCAGTTCGGGTTCGCGATGATGCCCTTCGGCGCCTCGTCGATCGCGTGCGGGTTCACCTCGCTCACGACCAACGGCACCTCGGGGTCCATCCGCCACGCGCTCGAGTTGTCGACGACGAGCGCACCGGCCGCCGCGAACCTCGGCGCGAGGGCACGCGACGCCGTGGCCCCGGCCGAGAACAGGGCGATGTCGATGCCGGACGGGTCGGCGGTCTCCGAGTCCTCGACCAGGATCTGCTCGCCGCGGAACGGCAGCGTCGTCCCGGCGGACCGGGCGCTGGCGAAGAACCGGACGTGGTCGGCCGGGAACGCGCGTTCCTCGAGGAGACGACGCATCACGGCGCCGACCTGGCCGGTGGCGCCGACGACGGCGACGGTGGTGCTCATGTGGTGCTCCTGCTCGTGGATCGTCCGGAGGCCGTGCTCAGCGGCCGGTACCGGCGTAGACGACGGCGTCCTGGTCGGCGTCGAGCCCGAAGGCCTGGTGCACGACCCGCATGGCCTCGTTCAGGGTGTCGGCGCGGGTCACGACCGAGATGCGGATCTCCGAGGTGGAGATCATCTCGATGTTGATGGACGCCTCGTGCAGGGCACGGAAGAGCGCCGCGGAGACGCCGGCGTTCGTGCGCATGCCCGCACCGACCAGCGCGAGCTTGCCGATCTGGTCGTCGTACTGGATGCCCTCGTAGCCGATGTCGGCCTTCGCGACCTCGAGCGCGGTCAGGACGCCCTGGCCCTGGTCCTTCGGCAGCGTGAACGAGATGTCCGTGCGTCCGGTGACCGCCTCGGACACGTTCTGCACGATCATGTCGATGTTGGCGCCGGCGCGGGCCACGATCGTGAAGATCTCGGCGGCCTTGCCCGGGGTGTCAGGCACGCCGACGACGGTGATCTTCCCCTCGGAGAGGTCTCCGGCGATGCCGGTGATGATCGGTTCTTCCACGGTTTCCCCCTCTGCAGGGTTGTAGACGATGGTGCCCTCGGCGTTGCTGAACGAGGACCGGACGTGCAGGGTGACGCCGTGTCGTCGGGCGTACTCGACGGCACGGATGTACAGGACCTTGGCGCCGGACGCGGCGAGCTCGAGCATCTCCTCGCTCGTGATCCGGTCGACCTTCTTCGCCTTCGGCACCACGCGCGGGTCCGCGGTGAAGATGCCGTCGACGTCGGTGTAGATCTCGCAGATGTCCGCGTCGAGCGCGGCGGCGAGGGCGACGGCGGTGGTGTCCGACCCGCCGCGACCGAGCGTGGTGATCTCGCCCGTGGTGCGGTTGAAGCCCTGGAAGCCGGCGACGATCGCGACGTGCCCGGCGTCGAGTGCCTCACGCACCCGCTTCGGCGTCACGTCGACGATCCGAGCCTTGCCGTGCTGCGCGTCCGTGAGCATGCCGGCCTGGCTGCCCGTGTAGGACGAGGCCTCGACCCCGAGGCTCTTGATCGCCATCGCGAGCAGCGCCATCGAGATGCGCTCCCCCGCCGTCAGCAGCATGTCGAGCTCACGACCGGCGGGGATCGGCGTCACGGAGTGCGCGAGGTCGACGAGCTCGTCGGTGGTGTCGCCCATCGCGGAGACGGCCACGACGACGTCGTTGCCCGCCTTCTTGGTCTGGACGATCCGCTTCGCCACGCGCTTGATGCTCTCGGCGTCCGCGACGGACGATCCACCGAACTTCTGCACGATCAGGGCCACTGGCTGGTACTCCCGGGGACGACGGTTCCGCGACGGTCGCGCGGTCTGACAATCGTAGAGGGTGTTCCGCGGATGTTGCGTGCGAGGCGTGCTCGACGCAACGATCCTGCGCGACGGGCGATCAGCCGCCGACCAGGCGACGGCCCTCGAAGGCCCGGCCGAGCGTGACCTCGTCCGCGTACTCGAGGTCACCGCCCACCGGCAGGCCGGACGCCAGGCGCGTGGTGCGGATGCCCATCGGCACCAGCAGTCGGCTCAGGTAGGTCGCCGTCGCCTCGCCCTCGAGGTTCGGGTCCGTCGCGATGATCACCTCGTCCACCGTGCCGTCGGCCAGCCGCGTCATGAGCTGCTGGATGCGCAGGTCGTCCGGACCGACACCGTCGATCGGGCTGATCGCCCCGCCGAGCACGTGGTAGAGCCCGCGGAACTCGCGGGTGCGTTCGATCGCCGCGACGTCCTTCGCCTCCTCGACCACGCAGATGACGCTCGGCGAACGCCGGGGGTCGCGGCAGATGCTGCAGCGGACGTTCTCGGTGACGTTGCCGCAGACCTCGCAGAAGCGGACCTTCTCCTTGACCTCGGCCAACAGCTCCGACAGCCGGGCCGGGTCGAACGACTCGGTCTGCAGGATGTGGAACGCGATGCGCTGCGCCGACTTCGGGCCGATGCCGGGCAGTCGACCGAACTCGTCGATCAGGTCCTGGACGATGCCGTCGTACATCAGGCGCCTTCCTCGTGCAGGGCGGTCTCCTCGATGAACTGCGCACCGAGGATCTCACGGACGACTGCCTCGCCGTAGCGGCCGGCCACCGGTGTCCGGCGGACCTGGGGCGGCGCCGTCCGCTGCTGGGTCTGCGGTGCCTGCTGCGCGGCCGTCTGCTGTGCGGCGCCCTGCTGTGCCGTGGCGTGCTGTGCTGGGGCGTGCTGTGCCGTGGCGTGCTGCGTTTGCTCCGGTGCGCCGGTCCGGGACGGGCTGGCCGCACGACCAGGCGCGGGCGCTGCCGCTCTGCCGCCAGCCGGAGGGCCCGGGTCGGGGAACGGCGCTCCGTCGTCGTAGGGGTCGTCGTCGAGCGGGTAGTCGTCGACCGGTACGTCGCCGGCGGCCAGCGGTGTCGACCGCGGGCTCGGCGCCGGTGCCGGTGCCGCCGCGACTCCGGGCGCGGTCGGTGTGCTGTCCGCCGTGTCGCCGGACGGCGGCTCATCCGTGGTCGGACGTGCCGGTGCGCCACCCAGGGCCGAGGCCGGGCGGAGCTGCGCGGCGAGGGCCGCGTCGGCGGCGGGGTCGGACACCGGTGCGACCGGGGCGACCGGCTCCCCCGTGTCCGTCGTGCCGAACGGAGCGGACCAACCCGGCTCCGGGCGCCCTGGCGCAGCACGGGACGTCGGGTCCGTCGCCGGGATCGCCGCGACGACCCAGTCGGTCACCGGGCCGGTGGACGCCGGGGCGGCCTGCTGCTGGGACGGCTGCTGCCGAGACGGCGGCTGCTGCTCCGACTGCTGCTGCTCCGGCCCCGACGGCTGCGGCTGAGAGGCGGTTCCGGGCGTGGTCGACTGCTGCTGCGCCGACGGCGACTGCCGGGAGGGGGCCCCCGGCTGCCCGGCGGCCCCCGGCTGCCCGGCGGCCCCCGGCTGCCGCCCATGGTCGGTGCTCGATGCCGCGATCTGCTGCTCGGGCGTCCGTGCCGGCTCCTGCTGCTGCGCGCTCTGCTGCGGACGACCGCCCGGCTGCTGCGGAGCCCCGTCACCGCCGGGTCCCCCGCCGGGACGCTGCTGCCCCGGACCGCGGGCGACGAACTTCACCCGCAGGCCGAGCACGTCGATGATCGCCGATCGGAGCAGTTCACTCACGCTCGTCGACGGATCCGACGCCTCCTTGAACGAGGCGACGTCCTGCTGGCTCGGGAACGTCAGGGTGAGCACGTCGTCGCGCAGGGCGGTGACCTGCGCCGTGACCACCACGGACCACGCGGACCGGCGGGCGCGCTGGACGTGCTCGACGACCTGCGGCCAGGCGTCGCGGAGCTGCTGGAACCCCACGGCGCTCACCGGTCGCACCACGGGCTCGTCCCCGACCGCGGTGCCCTGCCCGGTGGACGAGGCGTTCGCCGCTCCCGAGGGTCCGTGCGGCGTCGGCGCTGCCGGACGCTGCTCGGTCGCCCCGTCAGCCCCGGTCGACGGCACGGACCCGGCCGTGCTCGGCACGGCCGCTGCCCAGGACGCTGCGGCTGCACGAGCCGCAGCGCGTGGGTCCGCTGACCCGGCCGGTGCCGCCTGGTCCTGCGCAGCACCGGCCGGAGCCGCCTGGCTCGATGCCGCGGCGGAGGCGCTCGACTGCGGAGCGGTCGGAACGGACCCGGCCGAGCCGGACTGCGCGGACGGGACGGACTGCGCCGACGAGCCCACGGGCGCCGCTGCCGGACCCGCCTGCGGCGCGCGGGCAGCCGTCGGCGTCGAGGACTGCGAGCGTGACGTCGACGCGGACCGGTCAGCGGCCGACGTGGATGGCGCAGCGGTCGCCGCGGCGTCGTGTCCGCCGGCGTCGCCGACGCCGACGCGCCGCTCGAGCCGCTCGACGCGCGCGAGGGCCCCCCGCTGCGTGTCGTCGGCCTCGGGCACGAGCATGCGAGCCGTCATGAGCTCGAGGTGCAGTCGCGGTGACGTCGCACCGGTCATCTCGGTGAGCGCGCGGTTCGCGATGTCGGCAGAGCGGGACAGCGCCGTCGCCCCGAAGACCCCGGCCTGACGGGTCATGGTGTCGAGCTCCTCCGGGGAGATCCCGCGGAGGACGGCTGCGGCGCTCTCGTTCGTCGCCGCGACCACGATCAGGTCGCGGAGGCGCTCGAGCAGGTCCTCGACGAAGCGACGCGGGTCCTGACCGGTCTGCACGACGCGGTCCACCGCGGCGAAGGCCGACGCGGGGTCGGCGACGGCCAGGGCGTCGACGACGTCGTCGAGCAGTGCGGCGTCGGTGTAGCCGAGCAGGGCGACGGCTCGCTCGTACGCGATCGCGCCGTCCTCGCTGCCGGCCATGAGCTGGTCGAGCAGCGACAGCGTGTCGCGGACCGAACCCCCACCGGCACGGACGACGAGCGGCAGCACGCCCGGCGCCACGGAGACCGACTCCTGCTCGCACAGCTGCTCGACGTACTCGAGCATGGTCGCCGGCGGGACGAGTCGGAACGGGTAGTGGTGGGTCCGGGAGCGGATGGTCCCGATGACCTTCTCGGGCTCGGTGGTCGCGAAGATGAACTTGACGTGCTCGGGCGGCTCCTCGACCAGTTTGAGCAGGGCGTTGAAGCCCTGCGGCGTCACCATGTGCGCCTCGTCGAGGATGAAGATCTTGTAGCGGTCGCGGGCCGGTGCGAAGACCGCCCGGTCGCGCAGGTCACGGGCGTCGTCCACGCCGTTGTGGCTCGCCGCGTCGATCTCGATGACGTCGAGCGATCCCCCGCCGCCGCGCGCGAGCTCGACGCAGCTCGGGCAGACGCCGCAGGGCGTGTCCGTCGGCCCCTGCTCGCAGTTGAGGCAGCGGGCGAGGATGCGTGCCGACGTGGTCTTGCCGCACCCGCGCGGTCCGCTGAAGAGGTACGCGTGGTTGACGCGGTTCGTCCGCAGGGCGGTCCGCAGCGGGTCCGTGACCTGCGACTGACCGATCAGCTCGGCGAAGTTCTCGGGCCGGTAACGGCGATACAGGGCGGTGACCACGGGTCAAGGGTAGCCGGGACGGCCGACAGCCAGGCGCCCCCGGTGACCGCCTGTGGAGGCGGGCCGACAGGCGGCACGGCACCGCGCCTCCCGGCCGTCGTGGTGACGGGCGGGAGGCGCGGTGCGGTGGGTGCGGACGTGCGGTCAGGCGCGTCCGCGGCGGCGGATGCCGCGTGCGAGGCGGGAGAGCCCGAGCAGCAGGAACCCGAGGACGACGAGGCCGCCCGCGGCACCTGCGAGCGGTGCCACGTCCGCGCCGGTGAAGGCGAGGTCGCGACCCGTGCCGTTCCCGGTCCCGACGCCGTTCCCGGTCCCGTTGCCGAGCCCCGTCCCGTTGCCGGAGCCCGCACCGTTCCCGACGCCGCCCGGCAGACCGGGCTGACCGGGCTGACCGGGCTGACCGGGCTGACCGGGCTGACCGGGCTGACCCGGCTGGCCCGGCTGGCCCGGCTGGGCGGCGAGCACCACGACCGGCACCGCCTGGGCGGCGGACGTGGCACCCTCGACGGTCTGCGTCACCGTGAAGGTGTGCGGCCCGACCCCGAGGTCCACGGACACCGACCAGGAACCGTCGGCACCGGCGTTCGTCACGACGGGGTCCCCGCCGTCCGTGCGGACCGTGACGGTCGCACCCGGGTCCGCCGTGCCGGCGACCCGCCAGGTGCCGGTGCCGTCGGGGCCGGCGGTCTGCCGCGCGCCCGGCAGGGGCGAGGTGACCGTCAGCGGATCGGCCACCCGCACCACGATCGGCACGACCTGGGAGTCGGACGTGGCACCGCCGACGGTCTGGGTCGCCTGCAGCGTCCAGTCACCGGCGGGCACCTGCTGGAAGGTGACGCTCCAGCGACCGTCACCACCCGCCGTCGTCGTCAGGACCTGGCCGGTCGACAGCCGGACCTCGACCGCTGCGTCGGCCGCGGCCGACCCGGAGACCGGCACGGTGGTCGTGGCGTCGAGTCCCGGGGCCTCGAAGAGGCGGCCCGGCGTCGGGTCCGTGATGACGACGGCGTCCTCCTCCGCGGCGACCACGCTGATGCCGTTGGTCACCGGGGCCGAGGTGACCCCGCCGACCGTCTGCGTCGCCGTCACGGTGTGGTCCCCGAGCGGGACGCCCGGCACGGTCACCGTCCAGGAGCCGTCCGTGCCCGCCGTCGTCGACACCGTGGTGCCGTCGATGGTGACGGTGACGGTCGCTCCCGGCTCGGCCGTCCCGCTGACCGGCACGGAGACCGTGTCCTGGTCGGTCGGGAACACCTGGCCGTCCGCGGGGGCGACCACCTGCAGCGCTGCCACGGCGGCGACGGTGAAGGTGACGTCGGGTGCTGCGGTGGTGGCGCCGTCCACGGTCTGGGTGGCCGACGCGGTGTGCGCGCCGAGTGCGACGCCCGGCACGGTGACCGCCCAGTCGCCCTCGTCGTCCGCCGTCGTCGTGACCGCGGTGCCGCCGTCGACGGTGACGGTGACCGCCGCACCCGGCGCCGAGGTGCCCCCGACCCGGACGGGTGTGGTGTCGCCCACGATGCGGATCGTGCTCCCGGCCGCCGGCGTCGTGATGACGACGGCGTCCTCGTCGGCGACCTCCACGGTCACGTCCACCACGACCGGGTCGGAGGTGGTGCCGCCGACCTCCTGGCCCACGGTGACGGTGTGGTCGCCGGGACCGACGCCGGGCACGACCGTGTCCCAGGTGCCGTCGTCACGGACGGGCACCTCGACCGGGTCACCGTCGTCGACGACCACGGTGACCGTGCCGCCCGGCTCGCCGGTACCGGCGACGGGCAGGTCGACCGTCGGGTCGGACGCCGGCACGGTGACGACCTGGTCGTCGGTCGGCGTGGTGACCGTCAGGGGCGCACCGGCCTGGACCGTGAAGGTGCTCGCCACCGGTGCCGAGGTGGACCCGTCGACCGTCTGGGTGGCCCGGACGGTGTGCTCACCGGTCGCGACACCCGTGAACCGGACGCTCCAGGTACCTGCGTCGGTCGCCGTCACGGACTGCTCGTCGCCGTCGTCGAGGGTCACGCGGACCTCGGCACCCGGCTCGGCAGCTCCGTTCGCGAGGATCGACGCGAGGGAGTCGTCCTGCGCCACCGGGACGGTGGACCCGTCGGCGGGTACGGCGATGGTGAGCGGTGCCGCGACCACGACCTCGATGCCGACCGTGACCGGCCGGGAGGTGGTGCCGCCGACCTGCTGGGTGACGCTGACGGTCGTGGTGCCCGCCGGGACCCCGGGGACGTCGACCTCCCAGTCACCGTCCTCGTCGGCCTCGGTCGAGGCGTCACGGCCGCCGCCGAGGTCGACCACCACGGTGGCGCCCGGCTCGGCCGTGCCGCGCACGGTCACCGTCGTCGTGGCGTCCTCCTCGGCGACGCGCACCTCGTCGCCGTCCGCGGGGGCGGTGATGACGACCGGTGCCGCCGCGACGACCTCGAAGGGGCGCTCGACCGGGGTGGTCGAGGTGGACCCGCCGACCGTCTGCGTCGCCGTCACCTCGTGCTCCCCGACCGCGACGTCCTCGACGTCCACGCTCCAGGTGCCGTCGGCGCCCGCCGTCACCTCGACCGGCTCGCGGTCGTCGACGGTCACCGTCACCGTCGCGCCGGGCTCCGCGTCCCCGGCGACCGTGACGGTCGTGGTGGCGGCGTCGTCCGCGACGGTGACGGTGCCCTCCGGCTGGCGGATGACGAGCTCGGCCGCGGCGACGACCGAGACCGGTCGCGTGACGGGGGCGCTCGTCGTGTCGTTCACCGACTGCGTGACCGAGGCCGTCCAGGACCCCACGGGGACGTCCTCGACGGTGGTCGCCCAGGTGCCGTCGTCGCCCACGATCGTCTCGGCGGTGCCGCCGGCACCGAGGTCGACGGTGACCGTCGCCCCGGGCTCGCCGGTACCGGCGAAGTCGACGTCGGTGGTGGCGTCGTCGTCCGCGACCGTGACGGTCGTGGCTCCGGCGGGGGTGGTGACGGTCAGCGGTGCACCGGCACGCACCGACAGCGTCGCGCTGACGGGTGCCGAGGTGATCCCGCCGACGACCTGCGTCGCCCGGACGGTGTGGTCACCGGTCGGCACGTCGGTGAACGTGTGGGTCCACCGTCCGTCGTCGCCCGCCTCGACCGTCGTCTGCTCGCCGGTGGAGATCGTGACGGTCACGGGTGCGCCCGGCTCGGCCGTGCCCGCGGCCACGACGTCGACCGTGCCGTCCGCGTCGGCCACCGTGATGACGTCGCCGTCCTCGGGGCTGGTCAGGGCGAGCGGCTCGCCCGCCCGGACCGTGAGCGTCTGCTCCGCACTGGAGGCAGTGGTGCCGCCGACCGTCTGGGTCGCGGTCACGGGCTGCTCGCCCACGCCGACCCCACCGACGACGACCGTCCAGTCGCCGTCGCCGTCTGCCGTCGTGGTGGCCTGGGCGCCGCCGACACGGACCGTCACCGGTGCGTTCGGCTCGGCCGTACCGGACACCGTCACGTCACGCGTGGTGCCGTCGTCGGGGACGAGCAGGACGGCGCCGTCCTCGGGCGACGTGATGAGCACGTCGTCCGCGGCCACGATCGTGACGTCGCGGGTCACCGGGTCGGACGTCGCCGGGCTCGAGACGGCGCCCGGCAGGGTCTGGGTCACCGACACCGGGTGGGTCCCGACGCCGACGCCCTCGAACGTGACCGACCAGGTGCCGTCGGCGCCGACCGTGGTGGCCTGCCCCGGCTCCTCGCCGTCGATCGTCGCGACGATCGCGGCGCCGGGCTGCCCGGTGCCGGTGACCGTCACGTCGCGGGTCACGTCGTCGCCGGCGACCGGGATCGCCGCCGTGCCGGGAGCCGTGATCGCGAGGGGCGCGGCGACGTCGACCGTGAAGCCCACGGGCAGGGCGTCCGTGCTCACGCCGTTCACCGTCTGCGTCGCGTCGATCGTGTACCCGTCCGGGGCGAGGCCGGCTGCCTCGACCGACCAGGTCCCGTCGACGCCGTCGGCGGTGGTCGGCAGCTCGAGGTCACCGACCGTCACCGTCACGGCTGCACCGGGCTCGGCGACACCGCTGATCGTCACCGTCGCCGATGCGTCCTCGTCGACCACGACGAAGCGCGAGCCGACGGCGGGGCTGTCGATGGTGATCGCGGTGCCCGGGACGACGGTGAAGTCCCGCGTCTCGGTGGGACCGGTCGTCCCGTTCACGGTCTGCACGGCCTCGACGGTGTGCTGACCGGTCGCGAGCTGCACCGGGTCGAGCGCCCAGCTGCCCGTGGTGTCCGCCACGACGTCGACCGGTGCTGCTCCGTCGACGCTGACCGACACCGTGGCACCCGGCTCGGCGGTCCCGCGGACCACGACCGACGCGTCGCCGGTGCTCGTGGCCGGGATCGCCTGCCCGTCGGTGGGAGTGGTGATCACGAGGTCGTCGCCGACCGCGATCGTGATGTCGCGCTCGATCGCGGGCGAGGTCCGTCCGCCCACGGTCTGGGTGACCGACACGGTGTGGCCACCCGTCCCGACGCCCGGCAGGGTCACCGACCAGGTGCCGTCGTCGGCCACGGTGGTCGTGACGGGCGTGCCCTGGTCGAGCACGACGTCGACGCCGGCCCCCGGCTGTGCCGTCCCGGTCACGGCGACGTCGACCGTGTCGTCGTCGTTCGCGACGACCGTCGTCGCGCCCTGTGCAGGTGCGGTCACCTGCAGCGGTGCGGCGGGGACGACCGAGACGACCCGCTGCTGCGCGGGCGACGTCGTGCCGTCCACCGTCTGGGTGGCCGAGAGCGTGTAGCGACCGACCGGCACGTCCGTGACCGTGGTGGACCAGTTCCCGTCACCGTCGGCCGTGGTCGTGGCGGTCCGGCCGCCGCCGAGCGACACGGACACGTCGGCGAGCGGCTCCGCGGTGCCGGTGACGCCCAGGTCCGTCGTGGAGTCGGCGTCGAGGACGGGCACGGTGGCGCCGTCCGCGGGCGCCGTGATCCTCAGCGGCGCACCGGCGACGATCTCGAAGGCCGAGGTCACGGGTGCCGAGGTGGCACCGGCGACGGTCTGCGTCGCGGTGATCGTGCGCGCACCGACCGGCACGCCCAGGAACGAGGCCGTCCAGTCGCCGTCGTCGTCCGCCTGCGTGATCGTCGCGAAGGAGCCGCCGAGGTCGACGGCGACCGACGCGTTCGGCGCAGCCGACCCGGTCACGGTGACCGACCTGGTCGAGGTCGTGTCGGCGACCGTCAGCACGGCGCCGTCGGCCGGGTCCTCGATGGTGACGTCGGGCACGGCCGTGACGGAGAAGGCACGGGTGACGGGCGCACTCGTCGTCCCGCCGACGGTCTGGGTCGCCGTCGCGGTGTATGTGCCCGCGGGGACGTCCTCGACCGTGGCGGTCCAGGTGCCGTCCGGGTTCGCCGTGGTCGTGGCGGTCAGGCCGCCGCTGAGGGTCACGTCGACCCGGGCACCGCCCTCGGCCGCACCGGTGAGCACCACGTCGCGGGTGTCACCGACGAGCGGCAGGACCGCTCCGGCTTCCGGCGTGTCGATGGTCAGCGTGCGTGCGGCCACGACCACGAAGTCCCGCGTCACGGGTGCCGAGGTGGTGTCGCCGACGGTCTGCGTCACGCTCGCCGTCTGCGCTCCGACCGGGACCGCGTCGACGGGGACGCTCCACACGCCGTTGCCGTCGGCCGTGCCGCTCGCCGTGACGCCGTTGCCGATGGTGACGTCGATCCGAGCGTTCGCGGTCGAGGTGCCGGTGAGGGTCACGGGCGTCGTGGTGCCCGTCGTGGTGAACTGCTGCCCGGCGGTCGGGGTGTCGATGACGAGCGGGCGCTGTGCGACGACCGAGAACGTCTGCGTCGCGGTGCCGGCTGCGACACCACCGACGGTCTGGGTCGCGGTGACGGTGCGGTCCCCGACCGGCACGCCGGTCAGGACCGCCGTCCACCGGCCGTCCGCGCCGACGGGAGCGGAGGCGGCGAGGGTGCCACCGGCGGAGAGGGCGATGGAGGCCCCCGGCTCACCGGTGCCGCTCACGGTCACCGAGCGCGTCGACGTGTCCGTCGGGACGCTGAACTGCTGCCCCGCGGTCGGGGCGGTGATGGTCGGGGCGATGAAGGCCGTGGCGCGCACCGTCGAGGTGGCGAGGTCGACCGTCGCGGCGTTCAGCCGGGGCAGGATCGTGAGCCGGAGAGCGGTCACGCTCTGCGCTCCCGTGTCGTACCCGCGGGGGTCGCGGAAGCCTGGGCCCTGCTGCGCGTTCACCGTCAGGTCGACCACCTGGCGGAGCAGGAGCACGACGGGCGAGAGCGCCGTCGCAGCGGCCGTGGTGGTCGTCGTGAGCGTCGACACGAGCTGGGTCAGCGCGGCCGGGTCCGCCAGGGGCTGCACGGCGGCCCGCAGGGCCGGGACGATGGTGCCGTTCGCGACGACGCCGAGCACTGCACCGACGTCGAGTCCGGCGAGCGACCCGGTCGTGGTGATCCTCGGTGCGACGGTGGTGGCGCCGGTGAGGTCGCCGATCGTGGTGGCGACCGACAGGGTGACCGGCACGCTGACGAGCGCGGCGGTGAGGGTCGCCCCGACGTCGACGCGGACCTGGGTCGCGTTCACGGCGTTCGTGACGGCGGTCCCGAGGGTGGTCGGCAGCCGGGTCCCGAGGATGTTCGTGATGCTGCTGTTGATCGCCGCGATCGCCGCGTCGGTCAGCACCGGGGTGTCGGCGGGCTGGTCGTTCAGCCGCGTCAGCGCGTCCAGGTCGACGGTGATCGTGCCGGCCGACGGCGTGATCGTGACCGCACCGTCGGTGATCGGCTGCGCGAGCACGCCGTCGACGGTCGGCCCCAGGTCGAGGCTGGCCGTCGTCCGGACGGTCGCGCCGGACAACCCCACCCCGGGGAGCAACTGGCCGGGGATCGACGCGCCGGTCACCGCCGTGCTGAGGGCGCCGGTGACGGAGGTCGCGAGCGAGTCCACGTCCTGCCGGAGCGACGCCGTGAGTCCCGCGACCGCCGGGCTGGTGAGCTGCAGGTTGGCGCCGGCGATGCGGTAGTCGCTCGTCGTGGCGACCGTCGACCCGCGCGTGGCGCTGATGGTCGAGGCGAGTGCACCGATCTGCAGCTGCGCGTTCGACAGCACCGACGTGTCCGCGCCGACCCGTGTCAACAGCGGGTCCAGGTCCAGCGTCGACGCCCCGGCACCGGTACCGCTGCCGACGCCGATGGCCCCGTCGCTGCCGACGAGGCCGGAGGACCCCGTCGCACCGGTCTGCGAGCTCGTCGCGAACTGCCCGTCCACCCCGAGGGTCAGGATGCCGTTCGCGCCGAGCAGGTCGACGTTGTTCGACAGCCGGACGCCGAGGCTGTTCAGCGCCGTGAGGTCGAGCGGCTGGTTCGTCGTCCCGCCGACCGTGCTCGCGCTGCTCGCGGAGTAGGCACCGCGGAGCTGGGCGATCGCGTCGACGTCGACGATGCCGGAACCGCTGAGCAGGACGCCCTCGGCCTCGGCGACGTCCGTCGGCGCCGCAGCAGCGGGTTGGATCGCCACGGTGGCGGCGAGCAACGCCGTCACCGTGGCGACGACACCGCCGCGCAGGAGGAGGCTCCGGTCACCGGGAGCTCGTCGTCGAGCCCGGTCCCCGTCGCGGGTGATCCATCGTGTCCAGTCGACCGCCCCTGCGGGTACGCGAGTACCCCGGAGCGACACGTGCCTGCGCATGCGTGTCCCGTTTCCTGGCAGGCGCGCCTGCCACCTGATCCTCGGACTCCCCCGCTGGTGAGACGGGAGAGGGTCGGAACCCTGGTTGGGAGTTCCTGAAGGTGATCTTTACACACGAACAGGAATCGCGCACGGGATGACGGCAGATTTCGCCGAGGTGCCCCTCGACGGCCGGAACCGGAGGTCCCTGGAACGGAGAAGACTCCTCACGCACCCGCCAGAGCCCGGTTACCCTTGCTGCGTTTCCGCCCTGGGGGAGTTGGCCTGGATGGCGTCACGTGAGGAGCCTCCGGAAGTCTACCGGATGCTCCGGGCAGTATCGGACACATGAAGATCGCCATCGCCGGAGGACACGGCCAGATCGCACTGCTCCTCGCCCGCCTGATCACCGACGCGGGCCACGACGCCGTCGCGGTCATCCGCAACCCGGCTCACGTGACCGACGTCGAGCAGCAGGGGGCGACCGCCCTGGTCGTGGACCTGGAACAGGTGGACGACGACGAGCTGGCACTGCGCCTCCGCGGCGTCGACGCCGTCGTCTTCGCGGCGGGAGCCGGGCCGAACAGCGGTGCGGAGCGCAAGGAGACCGTCGACCGCGACGCGGCGATCACGCTGGCCGACGCGGCGGAACGGATCGGCATCCGCCGCTACGTCATGGTGTCGGCGATGGGGGCGGACTCCTACGACCGCGAGCGCGCGGTCGTGCCCGCCCGGTCGGAGGACGACGTCTTCCAGGTGTACCTCCGGGCGAAGTCGGAGGCCGACGCGAACATCCGGATGCGGAACCTGCGCTGGACGATCATCCGACCGGGAGCTCTGCTCGACACCCCGCCGCAGGGCACCGTCCACGTCGGCCGGACGGTGCCCCGGGGTTCGATCCCCCGCGCGGACGTCGCGGCCCTCGTCCTGCACGCCCTGCTCGACGACACCGCGGTGGGGGTGCAGTTCGAGGTCACGAGCGGCAACACGCCGATCCCCGCGGCGCTGCACGCGCTCAGCTGACCCGCGCCGCGAGCGCCGGCGTCTCCGCGAGACGCCGGCCGCGGATCGAGACGCCGCCCGAACCGGCACCGTCCCGAAGACGCGGCGGCGTCTCGACGGACCGGCACCGCTCCGGCGGACCGGCGGCGTCCCGGCCAGCCGGCACCGACCGCTACAGCGCGACGGCGGCCGACTGCCGAGCGATCTCGAGCTCCTCGTTCGTGGGGACGACGAGCACCGCGACGCGGGACGAGTCGGTGGAGATGAGCCGCGCCTCCTTCGAGTGCAGCTCGTTGCGGTCGGCGTCGACCTCGATGCCCAGGTGCTCCAGGCCGGCGAGCACACGCCGCCGCAGCAACGCGTTGTTCTCCCCCACCCCGGCGGTGAACACGACGGCGTCGAGCCCACCGAGCTGCGCCGTGTACGCACCGACGTAGCGACGGATGCGGTGCCGGTACACGGCGAGCGCCGCCTCCGCCTCGTCGTCGCCGCCGAGCGCTGCGTCCTGGACGTCGCGCATGTCGCCGTTGCCGGTCAGCCCGAGCAGCCCGGACCGCTTGTTGAGCATCGTGTCGAGGTCGTCGAAGGACATGCCGGCCTCGCGGTGCAGGTGGATGAGCACGGCCGGGTCGAGGTCGCCGGAGCGCGTGCCCATCACGAGGCCCTCGAGCGGCGTGAGCCCCATCGACGTCTCGATCGACCGTCCACCGTCGATCGCAGCGGCGGACGCCCCGTTGCCCAGGTGCAGCACGATCGTCTTCAGCTCGGCCAGCGGTCGACCGAGGAACGCCGCCGTCTGCTCGGAGACGTACTTGTGGCTCGTGCCGTGCATGCCGTAGCGGCGGATCCGGTACCGCTCGGCCAGGTCGGCCGGGATCGCGTACGTGTAGGCGTGCGGCGGCATCGTCTGGTGGAACGCGGTGTCGAAGACGGCGACGTGCGGCACGTCGGAGAACACCTGCTTCGCCGCGCGGATGCCCTCGAGGTTCGCCGGGTTGTGCAGCGGCGCGAGGCTGTTGAGGTCCTCGATCTGCTGCTCGACCTCGTCGGTGACGACGGTCGCCGCGTCGAAGGTGGTCCCACCGTGCACGACGCGGTGCCCCACGACCGCGGGCGGGTGCTCGTCGAAGGACGGTCCGACCTTCGCGAAGGCGTCGATCATCGCCTGGAAGCCCGCGGCGTGGTCGGGCACGGACGCCGCGTCGTTCGACGACGACTCCCCCGTCAGCGCGTTGGTGTGCTTCCACGCCCCCGACGACTCACCGATGCGCTCGACGAGCCCGGAGGCGAGCGTGCGCTCGCCCTCGAGCTCGATGAGCTGGTACTTGAACGAACTCGAACCAGAGTTCACGACGAGGGCTGCGGTCACTTCGGTGGTGCCTTTCTCGGGACGGTCGGGAGGCGCGGTGCGGGCTGGTGGGTCGGGCTGCGGTCGGTCGCGGCCCAGCGGGGTCGGGACCGATCGGTCAGGCCGCGTCGGTCGCGGTGCCGGCCTGGATCGCGGTGATCGCGACCGTGTTCACGATGTCGCTCACGAGCGCGCCGCGGGACAGGTCGTTGATCGGCTTCCGGAGGCCCTGCAGGACCGGCCCGATCGCGACCGCACCGGCCGACCGCTGTACCGCCTTGTACGTGTTGTTGCCAGTGTTGAGGTCCGGGAAGACGAACACCGTGGCCCGGCCCGCCACGGGCGAGTCCGGCATCTTGGTGCGGGCGACCGTCGGGTCGGCGGCGGCGTCGTACTGGATCGGACCCTCGACGAGCAGGTCCGGGCGACGCTCGCGCACGAAGGCGGTCCCCGCGCGGACCTTGTCGACGTCCGCGCCGCTGCCGCTGTCACCGGTGGAGTAGCTGAGCATCGCGACGCGGGGGTCGATGCCGAACTGCGCCGCGGTCTCCGCCGACGAGATCGCGATGTCGGCGAGCTGCTCGCTCGTCGGGTCGGGGATGACCGCACAGTCGCCGTAGACGAGCACCCGGTCGGCGAGCGCCATCAGGAACACGCTCGACACGATCGAGGTGTCGGGCCGGGTCTTGATGATCTCGAAGGACGGCCGGATGGTGTGCGCGGTGGTGTGCCTCGCCCCGGAGACCATGCCGTCGGCAAGGCCGAGCTGCACCATGAGCGTGCCGAAGTAGGACACGTCGGTCACGGTGTCGCGGGCGAGCTCGATCGACATGCCCTTGTGCGCGCGGAGCCGGGTGTACTCCGCAGCGAAGCGCTCGCGCAGCTCGGGGTCGAACGGGCTGACGAGCTGCGCACCCTCGAGGTCCAGCCCGAGCTCGGTCGCCCGGGCCCGGATCGACGCCGGCTCGCCGAGGATCGTGAGCGCGCAGACCTGACGCTGCAGCAGCGTCGACGCAGCGTGCAGGATGCGGTCGTCATCGCCCTCGGGCAGCACGATCCGCTTGCCGTACCCACGGGCGCGGTCGAGCAGCCCGTGCTCGAACATGAGCGGTGTGACGACCCCGGACGGGGTGAGCTGCAGGCGGTCGCGCAGCGCGTCCGCGTCGACGTGCTGCTCGAAGAGCGCGAGCGCCAGGTCGGCCTTGCGGGGCGAGTCCGCCGCGAGCCGCCCGCGGGTGTGGGTGATCCGGAGCGCGGTGTCGTAGGTCCCGAGGTCGTTGCGGGCGATCGGCAGCGAGCTCGACAGCCCCTCGAGCAGCCGGGTGATCTGCGGCGAGGTCTCGAACCCGCCGTTCAGGATCACGCCGGCCAGGCTCGGGAACGTCTCCGACTGGTTCGCGAGCACGGTGGCGAGGAGCACGTCGCTGCGGTCACCTGGCACCACGACGATGCCGCCCTCGATGAGCCGCGGCAGCACGTTCTCCATGCTCATGCCGGCGACCACGGTACCGAGCGCCTCGCGGTCGAGCAGCGCCTCGTCGCCGCGCACGAGCGTCGCCCCGGTCGCCTCGAGCAGCGCCCGGACGGTCGGTGCGACGAGCACGCGGTCCTCGGGGATCGCCCAGACCGGGGTGTCGGGGTGGTCGTCGCGCACGGCGCGTTCGACACTCGCGACGATCGCGTCGAGGGCGTCCGGGTCGGCGCGGTTCACCACGACCCCGAGCAGCTGCGCGTGGGCCGCCCGGAGCTCGCTGGTGGTGACGTCGGCGACCTGCGCCATCGCGTCGGGGGTCCGGGCGCCGCGCTCGGCCGAGTCGCGTCCGCCGAGCACGAGCAGCACCGGTGCGCCGAGGTTCGCCGCCACCTTCGCGTTGAACGACAGCTCGGTCGGGCTGCCGACGTCCGTGTAGTCGGACCCGAGGACCACGACCGCGTCGCACTGTCGCTCGACCTGGGCGAACCGGCTGAGGATCGTGCCGAGTGCCGCGTCGGGATCGGCGTGCACGTCGTCGTACGTCACGCCGACGGCCTCGTCGTAGGACAGCCCGACCGCCGAGTGCTGCAGCAGGAGCTCGAGCACGTAGTCCGGCTCCGCCACCGATCGCGCGACCGGTCGGAACACGCCGACCCGTCCGACGGAGCGAGCGAGGGTCTCGAGGACACCGAGGGCGACGGTGCTCTTGCCCGTGTGTCCTTCTGCTGACGTGATGTAGATGCGGGTCGACACCCGTCCAGGCTAGTCGCGGCCACGCCGTGCGCTCTGGGAGTCGGCGGGGCCGTGGACGGACGTGGTCGTGACCACCCCCGCGAACCTGTACCATGGGGTGTCGTCGTCGCGAGACGGCGCCAGGAGAATTCGCCTAGTGGCCTATGGCGCACGCTTGGAAAGCGTGTTGGGTGCAAGCCCTCGGGGGTTCGAATCCCCCATTCTCCGCCAGCAGCACCGAAGGGCGCGTCCACGAGGACGCGCCCTTCGTCGTCCCGGGCGACTCCGCTCTCCACCGGCGCCGTCCCCCACCGGAGGGACACGCACGCTCCCCGTGCACGACGGGATGGCCGGGAAACGCCCAACGGGGGTGGAACGGGCTGTCCTCTGCCCCCGCTTGGCCCTAGTCTGTGCACACGGACGGCCCCGGGGCGGGTCGGACGGTGCAGCGGACGGCAGGGGCGTCGTCCGCCCGATCGTCCGGGTGTGTCCGCGCACCCGAGGGGAAGAGGAGACCACGGTGGGGGAAGCGACGGTGCCAGCCGCAGGACGCCTGCGGACGCCGGTCTACGACGTGGTCCTGCGCCCCCGGCGCTCGCTCGTCCGGTCCACCGTGCTGAGCATCGTGTGCTCGGCGGTCCCCCTCGCCGTCGCCCTCGTGTGGGTCTCGCTGCCGGAGCGCTGGTGGGCACTCGTCGCGGGGCTCGTCGTCGCCCTCGCCGTGCTCGTCGGGGCGCTCTTCGTCCGGCTCGGTCAGGCCTTCCTCGGGATCGACGACGACGTCGTCGTCCTGCACGCCGTCCTCTCCCCGAACCGCCGGATCGCCCGCGAGCGGGTCCACCGGCTGGTCGTCGCCCCGACGTACGGAGCCTCGACCGAGCGGACCGCGCGCGAGCTGCTGGCCTTCGACGCCGCGGGCGCCCACCTGTTCCGCCTGCGCGGTGACGTCTGGGGCGACCGGGCCCTCGACCGCGTCGTCGAGGCGCTGGACGTGCCCGTCGAGCACGAACGCCGCCCGGTCCACGTCCGCGAGGTCGCTCGCCGCTGGCCGGCGAGCCGCACCTGGTACGAGCGCCGCGGGGGCGTGCTGCTGGTCGGCGTGGCAGCCGTGTGCATCGTCGCCGGGCTGCTCGCGGTCGAGACCGTCGGGCTCCTGACGCGCTGACACCGCCCGGGTGCATCCCACCGCGGCCACGACGCACCCAGGGCGACCGGCCAGCAGCGGCCGACCCGGCGACTTCAGCGCCGTCGGCGCAGGGTCGAGAAGATGCCCCGGACGACCTCCTTGGCGATGGTCTGCCCGAGGCCGTTGCCCAGCAGCCCGCCGAGCGGGTCGTCGCCGGCCCGTCCGCCGGAGCGCGACGAGCGCGTCGAGCTCGACCGTGACCGGCGCCCCGCAGCAGCCCGTTCCGCCTGCTCGAACTCGCGCTGCGTCCGCTCGTACTCGGCCTGCGCTGCCTTGCGCTCGCGCTCGTCCCGGGCGGCCTGTGCGGCGGCCTCCTTCGCCGCCTCGGCGGCGGCTCGTGCAGCCTCCTGCTCGGCGTCGGCCTGCGCCTGTGCCGCGGCCGCCTCGGCGGCCGCCGACTCCATCCGGGCGGCCAGGACCTCGCGAGCCGACTCGGGGTCGACGGAGGTGCCGTACCGGGCGAGGAGCGGGGACGAGGCGACCCGTGCCTCCAGGACGTCCGACGGCAGTGCGTCCATCGACCCCTGCGGCGCCCGCAGACGGGTCCACGCCACCGGCGTGGGCGCGCCGTCCTCGTCCATCACCGTGACGATCGCCTCGCCCGTCGCGAGCGAGGTGAGGACCTCCCCCAGGTCGTAGTCGCTCGTCGGGTACGTCGACACCGTCGCCCGCAGCGCCTTCGCGTCGTCCGGGGTGTGCGCCCGGAGCTGGTGCTGCACGCGCGAACCGAGCTGCGCGAGGACGTCGTCGGGCAGGTCCTCCGGGGTCTGCGTGACGAACACGATGCCGACGCCCTTGGAGCGGATGAGCCGGACGGTGCGGACGATCTGCTCCCGGAAGTCCTTCGACGACCCCGAGAACAGCAGGTGTGCCTCGTCGAAGAAGAACACGAGCTCCGGCTTGTCGGTGTCGCCGACCTCGGGCAGCTCGTTGAACAGGTCGGCCAGCAGCCACATCAGGAACGTCGAGAAGACCTCCGGCTGGTCCTGCACGCCCGGCACCTCGAGCAGGCTCACGATCCCGCGGCCGTCCGGCGCGGTGCGCAGGAACTCGCGGGTGTCGATCTCGGGTTCCCCGAAGAACCGGTCGGCACCCTTGTCGGCGAAGGTCACGAGCTCGCGGAGGATCACCCCGGCGGTCTGCTTCGACAGGCCGCCCAGCTCCGCGAGTTCCGCCTTGCCCTGGTCGCTCACCAAGTACGTGAGCACGGCGCGCAGGTCCGACAGGTCGACGAGCGGCAGCCCGGCACGCTCGGCGTGGTGGAAGACCAGTCCGAGCGAGGACTCCTGCGTCGCGTTCAGGCCGAGCACCTTCGACAGCAGCAGCGGGCCGAAGCCGGAGACCGTCGCGCGGATCGGTACCCCGGTGCCCTGCCCGCCGAGCGAGTAGAACTCCGTCTGGCTCGCCGTGCCCTGCCACCGCTGGCCGATCGCCTCGGTCCGGGCGAGGAGCTTCGCGTTCGGCGCACCGGCCTCGGCGAGACCGGAGAGGTCGCCCTTGACGTCGGCCGCGAACACGGGCACGCCGTTCGCGGCGATCTGCTCGGCGAGCAGCTGGAGCGTTCGGGTCTTGCCGGTGCCGGTCGCGCCGGCGACGAGGCCGTGCCGGTTGAGCATGCCGAGCGGGATCCGGACCTGGACGTCCGGCAGCGGGACGCCGTTGACGAGGGCCCCGAGCTCGAGTGCGGTGCCCTCGACCGCGTAGCCGGCGCGGATCGCCTCGACCGCGTCGGCGCCGAGCGGTCCGGTCGCCGGTACCTGCGGGTGGTCGGAGGTCGACGTGGGGTCGGTGGTCGACACCGGATCGGCGGCCGACGTGGGGTCGGTGGTCGACGACGGATCCGTGGTCGCGTCGGGCACCGTCCGGCCGGGAGGCGCGGTGCCCGTCCCACCCGTCGGCCCGGCCGTCGACGCGGTCGCGTCCACGGCCGTGGTCGCCTCGTCCGCTCGGCTCGCGGCCGGGGCCGCGGTTCCCTCGCCCGCCCGGCTCACGTCCGGGGCCGCGGTCCCCTCGGTCGCTCGACCCAGCGCGGCGGCGAGCTCCTCGGCCCGTCGAGCTGCCTCGTCCGCCAGCCGTCGCGCCTCCTCGGCCGCTGCCTGCGCCGCTGCTGCCGCTGCCCGTGCCTGCTCCACCGCGTCGGTCATGTCCGCAGCATACGGACGGACGCGCTCACCGGTCCGGTGACGTCTCGCGGGGCCGATCCGGTGCGGGCTCGGACGACGGAGTCGACGTCGTCCGACAGCGGGTTCGTCGTACGACCGCGCCACCGCTGCACGTCCCCGCTCCGGCGCCCCCAACCGCACGGCCCGGCGTCAGCGGACGTCACTCCCGGGTCAGTGCGAGAGCGCCGGCACCGTCCGCGGCCGGACGACCACCCAGAGCACGATGACCGCCACGGCCGCCGTGCACGCCATCACGCCCGCCATCGGCGTCGCCGCGGTGATGCCGAGCCAGCCGACGATCGGCGACACGAGGCCAGCGACCCCGAAGTTGAGCGCGCCGAGGAGCGACGCGGCGGTGCCGGCCTCCTTGCCGTGCGCGGCGAGACCGATCACCTGCACGAGCGGGAACGTGAACCCGCACGCGGCGATGAAGAACCACAGCGGCACGAGCACCCCGACGAGACCGGCTCCGAGCTGGTCGAGCACCACGATCGCGACGGCGGACACGAGCAGGGTGGCGGTCGAGCAGGCGAGGATCCACTGCGGACCGACCCGCTGCGCCAACCGCGACGAGACCTGCACGCCGACGACCACGCCGATCGAGTTCACGGCGAAGAGCAGACCGTACTGCTGCGCGTCGAGTCCGTAGACCGTCTGGAACAGGAAGGGCGAGGCGGAGAGGTACGAGAACAGTCCGCTGAACACCATCGCGCCGATGAGCGCGACGCCGACGAAGATGCGGTCGGAGAGCAGGGCCCTGTAGCGCTGGCCGATCGTGGAGTGACCGGCCTCCTTCCGCCGGGCCGGCGGCAGGGTCTCCACGATGAGGAGCGACGACGCGATGACGACGGCTGCGCCGTAGCACGCGAGGAACACGAACACACCGCGCCAGCTGACGAACTGCAGCATCTGCGAGCCGATGAGCGGCGCGAGGATCGGTGCGAGGCCGTTCACCATCGCCAGGCGGGAGAGCATCCGGACGAGCGGCTTGCCGCCGAACAGGTCGCGGACGGTGGCCATCGCGACGACACCGCCGGCCGCGGCGCCCATGCCCTGCAGGACGCGGAACAGCGCGAGCACCTCGACGTTCGGCGCGAGCGCAGCACCCACCGACGCCGCGACGTGCACCGACGTGGCGATGATCAGCGGGAGGCGCCGTCCGACCTTGTCGCTCCACGGCCCGACGAGCAGCTGTCCGACGGCGAAGCCGAGGGTGGTCGCGGTCAGCGTGAGCTGCACGGCGCCCTCGGAGATGCCGAACTCGCGCTCGAGCGACGGGAACGCCGGCAGGTACAGGTCGATGGTGAACGGCCCGAGCGCGGTGAGCGCGCCGAGCACGAAGACGTAGACGAGGCGCTGCCGCCGGGTGAGCGAGTCACCGGGGTGCAGCACGACGCGGAGCGAGCCGGTGGTGGCGGGCGCGGTCACGAGCGGTCCTTCACGGGGGTCGGGTGCAGGAGAGGCGGGATCGGGTCCGCTCGCCGACGTCGGGGACGGTCGACGGCGGCCGAGGCAGACGGACGCACGATCGGATGAGACCGGGTCGAATCGAATCGATTCGGCGTCGGAACCATCCTAGGGCCTGAGTGAGCGCTCTCGCGACGTCCGTCCGCCGTCGTCCACGTCACACTGCGCGCTCTGTCCCGTCCGCGCGGTCGCCGTGCGGTAACGTCGGACTGCTCGAGCGCCGCCTGGTGCGGACGGAACGAAGAGGGGGTGGTGTCGTGGTCGACGCCCGGATCGTGCACACCACGGCAGCGCTGCGTGAGGCGATCCTCCGACTCGCAGCGGACCGCCCGGTCTCCTCGATCACCGTCGCCGACGTGACCCGTGCTGCGGGCATCAACCGGGCGACGTTCTACTCACACGCGGTGTCCCCCGGCTCGCTCCTCGCCGACGCGCTGACGCCCGAGCTCGACCGCATCCGCGCGGACGACGTCGAGGCCCGTCGGACGGCGTCCGCCCGCGGCGCGGACGAGGACGAACTCGCCACCATCACCCGCCGCGGCATCGACGCCGTCGTCGAGCACGTCGTGGCCCACCGTGACATCTACGCCCGCGGGCTGCCCGACACCGAGGACGCCTCGCTGCACCGCATGCTCGTGCAGCACTTCACCGTGTCGAGCGCGCAGCACATCCGCGAGCTCGACCCCGTGTCCCGCCCACCCCTGCTCGACGACGTCGCCGCCGGGTTCGTGGCCCAGGGCTTCGTCGGTGCGATCGAGGCGTGGCTCGCCGGACCGCGGCGTTCCCGGAAGTCCCTGGTCGAGACGATCACCCTGTCGTTCCCGGCCTGGTGGCACTGAGCCGAGCCGTCGACCGCGTCCGGTCGCGCTGACCCGGAGCCGGCGGCGACCGCGGTCCCGACGTCAGTCGGCCGTGTCCGGCTGCTCGCCGCGCTGCAGCGATCGGACGACGGCGACCGCAGCCCGAGCGGTGTCCCCGGCACCGGCTGCCGCGGGCACGCGGTGGTCGGCGGAGATGCCGTCACCACCGGTCCCGCTCGCCGGCACCGGGTCACCGACGGACACCACGACCACGCCCGCGTCGTGTGCCGTCTGCACCCCCTCGGCGAGCGCGTCGGGATCGGCGGCGTGGACGAGCAGCGCCTTCGCTCCGGCACGGACGAGCGCGTCGACGGAGCGGGCCTGCTCGACGGCGGTCGCCGAGGACGGTGCCACCCGGACGTCCGGGTCGAACCCGGCGCCCGAGAGTCCGCGCTCGAGGTCCGCCGCGAGCGCCTCGTCCCCGGGAGCGAGCACCACCCCGACCACGGCGTCCGCGGCGAACCCGCCGTCCGAGCTCGTCAGGTCGGTGCTGCGGACGGGCGTCGGCGCGGCGGTCGTCGGCCCCTGGCACCCGGTCAGGGCGAGGGCCGCCGCCACGAGGACGGTGACGACGCTGGTGCGCACGGGACCTCCTCGGCTCGATCGGACCCCCACGCTACCGCCGGTCGGATGCGGCGGCGCGGGGCGCCAGCGCCGCGGGCACGGGGCCGAGCCGCCGCACCGCCACCGTTCCGAGGAGCGCGATCACCGTCATCGCGACGAACACGAGCGGGAACGACCACGCCCCCTCGGCTCCCCCACTGCCGACGAAGAGCAGCCCCGTGACCGCGAGGCCGACGACGCTGCCCGAGGCGTCGGCGATCGTGAGCGCCGAGCTCGCGAACCCGTCGTCGCCCTCGCCGGAGAACCGCAGCGTCAGCATCGACAGCCGCGGGTACATCGCGCCCATGCCCGCACCGCCCACGAACCACCCCGCCACGAGCACCCACCACGGCAGGTCCCACACCGCGACGGCGAGCGCGCTGAGCAGGCTGACCAGGACGAGCGCGAGCCCGGTACCGAAGGTCCGGGACGCGGTGAGCCGCTGCTCCCCGAGCCGACCGTGCAGCCAGCTCGCCCCGGCCCAGCTCAGCGCTGCCACGGTCAACGCGAGTCCCGCGGCCGAGGCGCTCAGGCCGTGCCGTTCCTGCAGCAGGAACGGCACGTAGGCCTCGCTGCCGAAGAACGCGGCGGCGACCAGGCCGCGCAGGAGCACCACGGACGGCAGGCCCGCGGCGGCCCGGAAGGTGCCCGCCGGCAGGAGGGGCCGCAGCGCCGCCCACGCGCCGACGACCCCGACGACGACCGCCACGACCCGCGCCCACGGTCCGAGGTCCGGCGCGACGTTGAGCAGCAGGATCGCGACGGCAGCCGCGACCGACCAGCCGATGCGCCCCGCCCGCCACGGCGGCCGACGCTCGACCGGCGGCGCGTGCAGGCGTGCCAGCGTCGGGACGAGCAGCGCGAAGGCGACGACCGCGATCACGAGGGCTCCTGCGAAGACCCAGTGCCAGCCCCACACCTCGGTCACGACTCCCGCGAGCGCCGGCCCGACGAGCGCGGGCACGACCCACGCGGCGGCGAACCCGGCGAACACCGGGCCGTGCAGCTCGGCCGGGAAGATCCGGGCGACGAGCACGTACAGCACGACGTCGATCGCGCCGGCTCCGAATCCCTCGACGAGTCGACCGGCCAGGAACACCTCCATCGTCGGCGCGGTCATCACCACGGCCGTGCCGATCGCGAAGAACGCCGCCGACACCCAGGCGACGATCCGCCCGCCGGAACGGTCCGTCCACGTTCCCGCGAGCACCATCCCGGGCACGCCGGCTGCGAGCGGGGCCGCGAAGGCGAGCGCGTAGAGGGTCTGTCCGTCGAGGTCGCGACTGATCTCCGGCATCACCGTCGTCATGGCGAGGTTCTGGAACGCCGCCACACCGACGATGGCGACCATGCCGAGCGTGGCGAGCGCGTAGCGCCCACTGAGGATCCCCGACCTCCTCGCCACGCTGCTCACCGGACCAGCCTAGGGGGCGGCGCCGACGATCCCTCGCCTCCTCGTGACGGACGGGAGGCTCCCCACCGGTCCGGTGGGGAGCCTCCCGTCCGTCACCACAGCGGCACCGGCCGTGGTCACCGGGACCGTCGGCGCGACGTGGTCAGCGCGACAGCGCCTGCAGCACGTCTGCGACGAGGTCGCCCTGGTCCTCGATGCCCACCGACAGGCGGACGACGTTCTCCGGGACGGCGAGCTCGGTGCCCTTGACCGAGGCGTGCGTCATCTCGCTCGGGTAGCCGATGAGCGACTCGACGCCGCCGAGGGACTCGGCGAGCGTGAAGACCTCGGTGGACTCGACGAAGCGCTTCGCTGCCTCGGGTCCGCCGGTCAGGGCGACGGACAGCATCCCGCCGAAGCCGCGCATCTGCTTCGCGGCGACCTCGTGCCCGGGGTGGTCCGACAGACCCGGGTAGTAGACGCGCTCGACGCCCGGCGCGGAGACGAGCGCCTCGGCCACGGCCTGCGCGTTCGACGAGTGCCGTTCCATCCGGACCGGCAGCGTCTTGATGCCGCGGGTCGTCAGGAAGGCGTCGAACGGCGACGCGATCGCGCCCGCACCGAACTGCAGGAAGCCGACCTGCTCCGCGAACGCCTCGTCCCGCAGGACGACCGCGCCACCGACGACGTCGGAGTGCCCGCCGAGGTACTTCGTCGTGGAGTACGAGACGGCGTCCGCACCGAGCGACAGCGGCTGCTGCAGGTACGGCGACGCGAAGGTGTTGTCGACGACGACCAGTGCGCCGGCGGCGTGCCCGACCTCGGACAGCAGCGCGATGTCCGCGATCTTCATGAGCGGGTTCGTCGGCGTCTCGACCCAGAGCACGGTCTTCGCGGGCGCGCCCTCCAGCGCTGCGCGGACCCGGTCGACGTCGCTCATGTCGACGACGACGAGCTCGACGCCCCACGGCACGTGCAGGCGGTTCACGAGGCGGTGCGTGCCGCCGTAGACGTCGTTGCCCATCACGACGCGGGCGCCCGGCTCGAGGTACGCGCGGAGCAGGGCGTCCTCGGCGGCCAGGCCGGACGCGAACGAGTACGCGGCGACGCCGCCGTCGAGGTCGGCGAGCAGGGTCTGCAGGGCGTCCCGCGTCGGGTTGCCGCCGCGGGAGTACTCGTACCCGTTCCGCATGGCGCCCACGCCGTCCTGCACGTAGGTGCTCGTGACGTGGATGGGCGGGATGACGGCACCGGTCGTGGCGTCGGGCTCCTGGCCGGCGTGGACGGCGCGGGTGGCGAACTCGGTCATGCGCTGGGGTTCCTCGTGGATCGGGGCTGCGGGTCGGGCGTGGGGGTCTGCTGGACCGATGTCACTCGGACAGCGACGTGAGCAGGTCGTGCCGGGTGAGCACGGTGACGGGCTTGCCGTCGTCGACGACGAGCAGCGCGTCGACCGTCTCGAGCGCCCGACGGGCGGCGGTCAGCGACTCACCGGTGCCGATCAGGGGCAGCGGGTCGCCGACGAAGCCGCTCACCGCGTCGGTCATCGCGGCGGCACCGGTGAAGACCTGCTCGAGCAGGTCCTTCTCGGCGACGGCGCCGACGACCTCACCGATCACGACCGGCGGCTCGGCGCTCAGGACGGGCATCTGCGAGACACCGTAGGTCGACATGATCTCCACCACGTCGCGGACGGTGTCCGACGGGTGGGCGTGCACGAGGTCGGGCAGGCGACCGCCCTTGTCCGCGACGACCGCGCCGACCGTGCGGGTGTCGTCGCCGTCGGCGAAGCCGTAGGAGCGCATCCACCGGTCGTTGAAGATCTTGCCGAGGTACCCGCGGCCGCCGTCCGGCAGCAGCACCACGACGACGTCGTCCTCGGTCAGGTCGCGTGCGGCACGCAGGGCGGCCACGACGGCCATGCCGCTCGACCCGCCGACGAGCAGGCCCTCCTCGCGCGCGAGGCGCCGCGTCATCGCGAAGGACTCGGCGTCGGTGACGGCGATGATCTCGTCGGGGACCCCGGCGTCGTAGGCGCCGGGCCAGAAGTCCTCGCCGACGCCCTCGACCAGGTAGGGCCGACCGGTGCCGCCCGAGTAGACGGAGCCCTCGGGGTCGGCGCCCACGATCCGGACGCGGCCGTCGGATGCCTCCTTCAGGAAGCGACCGGTGCCCGAGATGGTGCCGCCGGTGCCGACGCCGGCGACGAAGTGCGTCAGCCGTCCCTCGGTGTCGCGCCAGATCTCCGGGCCCGTGGTCTCGTAGTGGCTGCGCGGGCCGTTCGGGTTCGCGTACTGGTTCGGCTTGTAGGCACCGGGGATCTCCCGCACGAGCCGGTCGGACACCGAGTAGTACGACTCGGGGTGGTCGGGTGCGACGGCGGTCGGCGTCACCACGATCTCGGCGCCGTACGCGGTCAGGACGTTCCGCTTGTCCTCGCCCACCTTGTCCGGCAGCACGAAGACGCAGCGGTACCCGCGCTGCTGGGCGACGAGTGCGAGGCCCACGCCGGTGTTGCCCGAGGTCGGCTCGACGATCGTGCCCCCGGGGCGGAGCTCGCCGGAGGCCTCGGCCGCGTCGATGATCCGTGTGGCGATGCGGTCCTTCGACGAACCGCCCGGGTTGAGGTACTCCACCTTGACCAGGACGGTCGCCCGGATGCCCTCGGTGACACGGTTCAGTCGGACGAGCGGGGTGTCACCGACCAGGTCGACGACGGAGTTCGCGTAACGCACGCGGCAGAGTCTAGGTGGCTGGCCCGGTCGTCGTCTGGGTTGCGACGAAGGATGTCGACGCATCGTTCTGCTGGTGGAAGAGCGAGGCGTAGACGCCGTCACGTGCGAGCAGCTCGTCGTGGTCGCCCCGCTCGACGATCCGCCCGTGGTCGAGCACGAAGATCACGTCGGCCTCGCGGATCGTCGACAGCCGGTGCGCGATCGCGATCGTCGTGCGTCCCGCCGCCGCCGTGTCGAGCGCGGTCTGCACCACGTGCTCGGAGATCGAGTCCAGCGCACTCGTGGCCTCGTCGAGCACCAGCACCGGCGGGTCCTTCAGCAGCACGCGCGCGATCGCGATCCGCTGCTTCTCGCCGCCGGACAGCCGGTAGCCACGCTCCCCCACCACCGTGTCGTACCCGTCCGGGAACGAGGCGATCGTCTCGTGGATGTTCGCCGCACGGGCGGCACGTTCGAGCTCCGCGTCGGTCGCGTCCGGCTTCGCGTAGCGCAGGTTGTCGCCGATGGAGGCGTGGAACAGGTAGGTCTCCTGGCTGACGATCCCGACGTGGCGCATCAGGTCCTCGTGCTCCAGGTCACGCACGTCGGCTCCGGCGAACCGCACGCTGCCCGACGACGCCTCGTACAGTCGGGGCACCAGGTACGAGATCGTCGTCTTGCCCGCCCCGGACGGTCCGACGAACGCCGCGAACTGGCCGGGCTGCAGCTCGAACGAGACCCCGCGCAGGGTCGGCTTGTCCGGTTCGCCGTCCGGGTACGTGAAGGAGACGTCGTCGAAGGCCACGTGCCCCAGGCGCGACTCGTCCACTGGACGGGCGTCGGGGGCGTCGGTGATCGCCGGGCGGAGGTCGAGGTACTCGAAGATCCGGGCGAAGAGCGCCCCCGACGTCTGGAGGTCGAGCACCACCCGCAGCAGGCCGACGGTCGGGAAGAGCAAGCGCGACTGCACGGTCGTGAACGCGACGATGGTGCCGGCGGTGATCGGGACGTCACCGATGATCAGGTACGCGGCGACCACGTAGATGACCGCCGGGATGATCGACAGGAAGACCTGGACGATCGCGAAGAACCACTGCCCGGACATCTGCTGCCGGACCTGCAGCTGGATCTGGTTGCGGTTCTCGTCCTCGTAGCGCTTGGTCTCGCTGCGCTGCTGGGTGAAGCTCTTGGCGAGCAGGATGCCGGAGACGCTCAGGGCCTCCTGGGTGATCGCGGTCATGTCGGACAGCGACTCCTGCGTCTGCGCGGCGATCCGGGCGCGCACCTGGCCGACCCGGCGCTGGGCGATGACGAGCAGCGGCAGGAGCACGACCGCGACCAGGGTCATCTGCCAGCTGAGCAGCAGCATCGCCACGACCGCCGCGATGACGGTGACCGTGTTGCCCAGCACCGAGGAGATCGTGTTGTTGAGCACGCTCGCGACGCCGCCGACGTCGTTCTGCAGGCGAGACTGGATCACGCCGGTCTTCGTGCGGGTGAAGAAGGCGAGCTCCATCCGCTGCAGGTGCGCGAAGAGCCGCATGCGCATCGCACCCATGACCTTGTTGCCCACGGTCGCCGTCAGCCAGGTCTGCCAGATGCCGACGCCGGCGCTCGCGATCCAGAGCGCGACCATCCCGCCGACCAGCTCGAACAGGACCGGCAGGTCGGGCCGTCCCGAGGGCGGGAAGAGCCCGCGGTCGAAGGCCTGCTGGGTGAGCAGCGGCGGGATCACCGAGAGTGCCGCCCCGACGAGCACGAGGACGACCGTCAGCACGATGGCGCGTCGGTGCGGGACGAACAGGCCGGCGATGCGTCGGAGCAGGTGCGGGATCCGGGGCGCCTCGGCGTTCGCGGCCCTCTGCGCCTGCACGTCACCGCTGGAGATCCGCCCGCCGCCGCGGGGACCACCCGGACGCATCCCGTGCCCCATGCTCATGGCACCAACGTATCCCCGGCACCGACGCCGGGCGGCCGCCGTCGGCCCTCGGCGTATTTGACCCCGTTCAGGGGCCGTGCGACCATCGTCCGTCCCCTTCCCCGCGCCGATCACGAGGTCCCATTGACGTCCGCGCCCACCCGCCCCACGTCCCTCCGTCACCAGCTCGCACGCCGCAAGCCGATCGAGCAGCTGCAGGCCGAGGCCGCGGCGGGCGTCGACGGCGAGCCGCTCCGGCGTTCGCTCGGGGTCTGGCACCTGATGATGATCAGCGTCGGGGCGACGCTCGGCACCGGCATCCTGGTCGTGCTCGGGACCGCCGTGCCGCTCGCGGGTCCAGCGGTCTGGATCTCCTTCGTGCTCGCCGGCGTGGCCGCGCTGCTGTCCGCGCTGTCGTACGCCGAGATGGCCGGCGCGGTGCCGACCTCGGGGTCGAGCTACTCGTACACGTACGCCACGATGGGCGAGGGCATCGCCTGGGTCTGCGGGTGGTGCCTCGTGCTCGAGTACGCGGTCTCCGTCGCCGCCGTCGCGGTCGGGGCCAGCGAGTACGTCGACGAGACCCTGCGCGTCTTCGGGCTGCACCTGCCCGCGGCGATCGCGGCCCCGCCCGGCGACGGCGGCGTGGTCAACCTGCCGGCCGCGGTGCTCGTGCTCCTCGCGATGGCGGTCCTGCTGCCCGGAGCCCGCGAGAGCGCCTGGGTGAACACCCTCATGGTCGTCGTGAAGATCGCCCTGCTGGTGTTCTTCGTCGTCGTGGCGTTCACGGCGTTCTCGTCGCAGAACTTCGCACCCCTCGCGCCGATGGGGGCAGCCGGGGTGACCGCCGCGGCCTCGCGCCTGTTCTTCTCGTACATCGGGTTCGACGCCGCGTCGACCGCGGGGGAAGAGGCGAAGGATCCCCGCCGTGACCTCCCCCGGGCGATCATCGGCTCGATCGTGATCGTCACGACGCTCTACATCCTCGTCGCGATCGCCGCGATCGGAGCCCGCCCGTGGACGTCGTTCTCGTCGGACGAGGCCTCGCTCGTCCGCATCGTGGTCGAGGTCACCGGGCAGCCGGTCGTCGCGCTCGTCTTCTCGATCGGCGCCGTGATCGCCATCGCCAGTGTCGTGCTCACGGTGCTCTACGGCCAGACCCGCATCCTGCTGACGATGGCTCGTGACGGCATGGTGCCGACCGTGTTCGGCCGGGTGTCACCGCGCACGGGGACCCCGGTGCCGAACACCCTCATCGTGGGCGTCGTCGTCGCCGTCGGCGCAGCACTGGTGCCCCTCGGCGAACTCGCCGACGCGACGAGCATCGGCACGCTGGTGGCCTTCGCCCTGGTGAACGTCTCGGTGATCCTGCTCCGCCGCACCCGCCCGGAGCTCGAGCGTTCGTACCGGGTCCCGCTCTTCCCGGTCGTCCCCGCGCTCGGCACCCTGTGCTGCGTGCTGCTCGCGGTGTTCCTCGGTGCGGGCACCTGGATCGCGTTCGGCCTGTGGATGGTCGCCGGCGCCGTGCTCTACCTGGCCTACGGCCGCCGCCACAGCACCCTGCGCTGACGCGCCCGCCCGCCGCCCGCCCGCCGGCCCGCCACCGCCCGCCCGCCCCGCTTCAAGTCGGTTCCGCCGAAGCGACAGACTGCCGCGAACCCCTCGGCGCACGGTGTCGCCCTCGCGGCCGACTCGTGTCGAGCTTCTCACCGGCCCTCCCTCACCGGCACCGGACGCCGTGCGCCCGGAAGAGCGCGCGCAAGCGCTCGGCGTCGACCAGGTGCCACCACCGGGGTCGGACGACGGTCTCGACCTCGGGGCGCACGCGGAGTCGGTCCTCACGGATCTTCTCCGCCCAGACCACGTCGGACGCCGTCCTGCCCTGCAGCATCTCCGGGTCGTCGTACTTCTGGCGACCGTCGAACTCCACGATGACTCCTTCATCCGGCAGCCAGAAGTCGACGCGGTCGACTGTTCCGTCCGGAGCGACGAAGACGTGTTGCGGCACGAGTCCGCGCAGGCCGAGCTGTCCCGCGCGAGCGGCGAACCACGACTCACCGACGGACTCGTGCCGAGCATCGGTCAGCTGCATCGCCCGTTCGACGCGCGCGGCTCCCCATGGCCCGGCTTCCGTGGAGCGTGCGCGGAGATCGTCCTCCGGTACGCCCGCACGCAGTGCGTGATCGAGCGCGACGACCGCGGCACAGAGCGATCCGCGACGAGCCAGTCCGACCACCGTCTGGGCGAGCTCGGTCACCTCGACGCCGTGGAACGCGAGGCCTGAGGCGCGCGGGCGCTCCGCGTGCATCGTCAGGCCGACACGGCTGCGGTCGGCTTCGAGGTCCGGTGCGGACACGTGCGCCTGTGTGGGCCACGGGTCGATCCTGGGGACGCCGAGGACTGCGGCGGCGGAGTCGAGCGCCCACATACTGCCCGGGCGCACGAGCGGGAGGACGGCGCGCATCCTGACCAGGTGGCGCGCGCGCTCGTCGAGCACGTCCCACGCACGTGCCTCGACGTAGACGCCGTGGCGCACGCGGACGAGCTCACCTGTTCGGTGACGACGCTGCAGGTCGCGAGCACTGGAACGGTCGAGTGTGTCGGTCCGGAGCACGGTGAGGGCGTTCGATGGGTGCACGGCGCAACCCTGTCGTCCTGACAGCACCGACCAGGCCGGGTGCGCCGATCTGTGGACAGCGCCCGCGCCTCCCAGCCGTCCGCTGGTGCACTCCCGCCGCCGATCAGCACCACAAGAGCGACAGACTGCCGCGGACGGTTGGGCGCGCGCTGTCGCTTCCGCGGAGATCACCGCGCAAGCGACATCACTCGCGCGGCGAACCGCCCGCGCACGACGAAGGCCGCCGCCCCGAGGGGCAGCGGCCTTCGTGACCGAACGGTCGAGACTACGCGAGCTCGATCGTGGCGCCGGCGGCCTCGAGGGCCTCCTTCGCCTTGTCGGCCGTCTCCTTGTTGACACCCTCGAGGATCTTGGCGTCGGCGGTCTCGACGAGCGCCTTGGCCTCGCCCAGGCCGAGCGACGTGAGGCCACGGACCTCCTTGATGACCTGGATCTTCTTGTCACCGGCCGACTTGAGGACGACGTCGAACTCGGACTTCTCCTCGACCTCCTCGGCGGGGGCAGCAGCGCCACCGGCCGCGGCGACCGCGACGGGGGCAGCAGCGGTGACCTCGAAGACCTCCTCGAACTTCTTCACGAAGTCCGAGAGCTCGATGAGCGTGAGCTCCTTGAAGGCCTCGATGAGCTCGTCCTGCGAAAGCTTCGCCATGATTTTCTCCTACTACTAGCTAGTACGTGTGGTTGATGAACGCGTGCCTGATCAGGCCGCGGACTCCTGCTTCTCGCGGAGGGCGTCCACGGTGCGGACGGCCTGCGAGAGGGGTGCCTGGAACAGGTACGCAGCACCGAACAGCGAGGCCTTGAAGGCGCCGGCGAGCTTGCCGAGCAGCACTTCGCGGGACTCGAGGTCAGCGAGCTTGTCCACCTCGGTCGCGGTCAGCGGGTTACCGTCGAAGTAACCGCCCTTCACCACGAGCTGAGGGTTCGCCTTGGCGAATGCACGCAGCGACTTCGCGACGGCGACGGTGTCACCGTGGACGAAGGCGAGAGCGGACGGACCGGCGAGCTCGTCGTCGAACGACGTGATGCCGGAGTTGTTCGCCGCGATCTTGGTCAGCGTGTTCTTCACCACGGCGTACGTGGCGTGCTCACGGATCGAGTTGCGGAGCTCCTTGAGCTGCGCGACCGTGAGACCGCGGTACTCGGTGAGCAGAACGGCGTTCGAGCTCTGGAATGCTTCCGTGAGCTCGGCGACCGCAGCTTCCTTGTTCGCCATGGTTCTCCTTGGGGTTCTTGCCGGCTAGCCCCTGGTCACCACACGAAAAAAGCTCCGGCGCAGAGGCTCGGAGCTGCTCCCCCGCGAACGGGAGGAGTTGTTCTGAACACCTGCGCTGGCTGCCCCACGAGTGAGGACCTTCGGTCTGTGCGCGAGCGCACAGACGACCGGCGGTCTTTGGCTTCGAAGAAGGTACCACAGGATCCGGCGGTGACCAAGCGCCGGCCGGGAGGCGCGGTGCGGGCCCGCCACGCGCCTCCCGGCCGTCAGGCGGTCACCCCGTCACCCGTGACGGCCCGCGCACCCGCGCGCGCCGGTCGGGTCGCCGGCAGGTGCACCGTGAACACCGTGTCACCGGGAACGCTCGCGACCGCGACCCGGCCGCCGTGTGCCTGCACGACCGCATCGACGATCGCCAGCCCGAGCCCCGTCGACCCGGCACTCCGGGACCGCGAGCTGTCCGCCCGCGCGAAGCGTTCGAACAGCTTCGGCAGGAACTCCGGGTCGATGCCCTGCCCGTCGTCCCGGACGGTCAGGTCGACGCCGTCGGGAACGGGGGCGAGACCGACCGTGATGCGGGTGCCGTCCGGGGTGTGCGTCCGCGCGTTCGTCACGAGGTTGACGACCACCTGGTGCAGGCGGGCAGCGTCACCGGGGACGACGACGGGTTCCTCGGGCACGTCCACCGCGATGACGTGGTCGGGCGACGCAGCGTGGGCGTCGTTCACCGCGTCGAGCACCAGACCGGTCAGGTCCACGTCGGCGAACTGGACCTCGCGACCCTCGTCGAGCCGGGCGAGCAGCAGCAGGTCTTCGACCATGCTCGTCATCCGGAGCGACTCCGACTCGATGCGGCTCATCGCGTACACGACGTCCTGCGGCAGGTCCGCGCCCATCCGTCGGGTGAGCTCGGCGTACCCGCGGACCGACGCGAGGGGCGTGCGGAGCTCGTGCGAGGCGTCGGCGACGAACTGCCGGACCTTCTGCTCCGAGCGCTCCCGGGCCTGCATGGCGTTCCCGATGTGTCCGAGCATGCGGTTGAAGGCGGTGCCGACCCGGCCGACCTCGGTGCGTGGGTCGGTGTCGGGGACCCGCACACCGTCGAGCGCGTCACTGCGCTCGAGCGGCATCCGCGCGACCGACGACGCGGTCTCGGCCACCCGTTCGAGCGGGCGGAGCGATCGGCGGACGACGACCGCGGCGAGCGCGATGGCGACGAGGAGCGCGAGCACCGTGACGACGAGCACCACGCCGAAGAGCTTCCAGACGCTCTCGTACACGGGTGCCATCGGCAGTCCGACCACGAGCACGGCGGACCCGAGCGACACGGCGGTGACCCGGTAGCGCCCGAGGTCGCTGCCGAGGTCGACCGTGTGCGCCGCACCGTCGACGGTGACGTCGTAGAGCGCGCGGGTGGCGGACGGCGCGACCTGGTCGATGTCACCGTTCTCGTCGAGCACGCTCCCGACGGCCACGTTGCCGTCGAGGAAGTACACGGTGAGCGTGCCTGCTGCCTGACCGCTCGGTCGCCCGATCTCCGGTCCCGGTCCGTTCGTCCCCTGGCGCTCGACCGACCGCTGCGCGCGGTTCGTCGCACCGGAGAGCTGCTCGTCGATCGCCGACCGCTGGATCGAGAACAGCGCGATGATGCTGCCCGCCCCGATGACGGCGCTGACGGCGACGACGAGCGCGACGATGCTCAGGACGAGACGTCGGCGGAGGGTCACGAGGTCGGCTTGATGACGTACCCGACGCCGCGCACGGTGTGGATCATCGGGGTCTCGCCGGCGTCGATCTTCTTCCGCAGGTAGGAGATGTAGATCTCGACGACGCTGGACTTGCCGCCGAAGTCGTACGACCACACCCGGTCGAGGATCTGCGCCTTCGAGAGCACACGGCGGGGGTTGCGCATGAGGAAGCGGAGCAGCTCGAACTCGGTCGCGGTGAGCTCGATCGGCCGTCCGGCGCGGGACACCTCGTACGACTCCTCGTCGAGCACCAGGTCCCCGACGACGATGCGGGAGTCGCCGGCCTCGGACACCGAGATCTGCGAACGGCGGATGAGCCCGCGGAGCCGCGCCACCACCTCCTCGAGCGAGAACGGCTTCGTGACGTAGTCGTCGCCGCCCGCGGTCAGCCCGGTGACGCGGTCCTCGACGGAGTCCTTGGCGGTGAGGAAGAGCACCGGGGTGTCGTCGTTGTTCTGCCGGAGGCGACCGAGGACCTGCAGGCCGTCGAGGTCGGGCATCATCACGTCGAGCACCATCGCGTCGGGCTTCCACTCGCGTGCCGTCGACAGGGCCTCCTGCCCGCCGTTCGCGCTCTTCACGTCCCAGCCCTCGTAGCGGAGCGCCATCGACAGCAGGTCGGTGAGGCTGGCCTCGTCGTCCACGACGAGGATGCGCAACGGCGAACCGTCGGCGCGGGTGAGGCGGGGGGCTGCGGCGGGCTGGGAGATGGTCACGTCTCGAGGATCGGGGCGCTTCCTATGAGCCGTCTGTGGAGCACCCCTCCCCGCTCTGTGGATCGTCCGACGGGCGCCTGCGCCGCGCAGCGGCTCTCCACGAGCCGCACGACGCGGTCCCCGGACGGCCGCACGGCACCGCCGCCGTACGGTCGGCCGCATGCTGCGATCCCCGGCCTGGCCCGCGTCCGTCTCGCACGTCGACACGGCGTCCGTCGAGGCGGCGGCCGGGAGGACCGGCTCCGCACCGGCGGACCGTCTCGCCTTCGCGCGGGTGCTCGCCGAGACCACCCCGGTGCTGACCGCGGGGACGGCCGGCTCGGTGTTCGCCACCCTGGCGGCGGTCGCCGCCGCCGACGTCGCGCTCGCCCGGACGGTCGAGCCGCACCTCGACGCACTCGGCATCCTCGCGCAGGCGGGCGCTGCGGTGGCGTCCGGGTCGACCTGGGGCGTCTTCGCGGCCGAGGCCCCGGGACTCCGGGTCACCGCGACGCCGTCGTCCGGCAGCGGCGCGTCGGACGGTGCCGTCACGCTCGACGGCACGAAGCCCTGGTGCTCGCTCGCGTCCTCGCTCACCCACGCCCTGGTGACGGCGCACGTCGGCGAGCAGCGCCAGCTCGTCGCGGTCGACCTCCGCCAGCCCGGGGTGACCGTGCACGACGAGGCCTGGGTCGCCCGCGGGATGCCCGACGTCCCGAGCGGTCCCGTCGACCTCGACGGCGTCGTCGGCACCGCGGTCGGCGCTCCCGGCTGGTACCTGACCCGCCCGGGCTTCGCGTGGGGCGGCATCGGCGTCGCCGCGTGCTGGTGGGGCGGCGCGGTCGGGCTCGCACGGGTGCTCCGGACGGCCACGGCCGCGCGACCCGGTTCGGAGCTGCTGCAGGCCGCACTCGGTGCCACGGTCGCCGACCTCGCCGACGCCGAGGACGCGCTCGCGACCGCCGCGGCCCGGATCGACGCAGCCTCGACCGACGCAGCCGGACCGGACGACGACACCGACTGGTCGCTCGTGGCACAGGTCACGCGGTCGCGGGTGCGCCGCGCGGTCGACGCGGTGTCGCAGCGCGTCGTCGCGACGCTCGGGCCCGCGCCGCTGGCGAACGACGCCGCGGTCGCCGCACGGGTCGCCGACCTCGGGCTCTACGTGCTGCAGGACCACGGCGAGCGGGACCTGGCCCGGGTCGGGCGGATCGTCGCCGAACGCGGCGGTGTCGCATGGTGAGCTTCGACCACCGCGAGCCCGGCACGGACCCCGCGGCGTGGACGGCGTTCCTCCGCTCGGTGCGCGCGGCCCCGGTCGACCTCCGGAGCGTCGGTGCCGTGGTCGTCGTCGCGCCGCACCCGGACGACGAGACCCTCGGCGCCGGCGGGCTCATCGCGACCGCCGCCGACGCGACCCTCCCCGTGCACGTGCTCCTCGTCACCCGCGGCGAGCGCTCCCACCCCGACTCCCCCACCGCGACACCCACCGACCTGGCAGCGCGCCGGTCGGCCGAGTTCCGGGCCGCGCTGCGGGTGCTGCACCCGACCGCCGGTGCCACCGAGCTCGACGTCCCCGACGGTGCGGTGCGCGAGCACGCGGAGGTGCTGCGCGCCGCGCTCGAGCACCGGCTCGCCGGGGCCCCGCGTCCGACGCTCGTGGTCGCACCGTGGCGCGGGGACGGGCACCGCGACCACCGGGTCGCCGGCGAGGTCGCGGAGCAGGTGGTCGCCGCGACGCCGGGAACGGAGCTGCTCGCCTACCCGGTGTGGGCCTGGCACTGGGACGACCCCGTTGCGCGCACCATGCCGTGGGATCGCGCCCGCGCACTCGTCCTCGACGCCGACGTCCGCGACCGGAAGGCCCGGGCGCTGGCCGCGTACCCGTCGCAGACGGAGCCGCTGTCCGACGCGCCCGGGGACGAGGCGATCGTCGACGACCGCCACGCAGCACACCACCTGCGCGCCGAGGAGTGGCTGTTCGCGCCGCTGCGCTCGCGCTCGCGGGAGTCCTTCGACGCGCACTACGCCCGGAAGCCCGAGGGGTGGGACTTCGAGGGGTCCTGGTACGAGCAGCGGAAGCGTGCCGTCACCCTGGCCGCGCTGCCCCGCCCCCGCTTCCGGTCGGCGCTCGAGCTCGGCTGCGCCACCGGGGTGCTCACGGCAGCACTGACCGAGCGCGCGGACGCGGTGCTCGGGACGGACGTCGCAGCCGCCGCGATCGAGCGCGCTCGGCATCGTGCTCCGGCCGCGCGCTTCGAGACGGCCGCGTTCCCCGCCGAGTGGCCGGACGGACGGTGGGACCTCGTCGTCCTGTCCGAGGTCGGCTACTACCTGTCGCCGGACGACCTCGACCGCACCGTGGACCGGGTGCGCGGGTCGCTCGACGACGACGGCGTGCTCGTCGCCTGTCACTGGCGTCACCCGGACGACGACGCGGTGACCGACGGTGACACGGTGGACGCCCGGCTCACCGCCCTGTGGCCGCGGCCCGCGCTCGTGCGCCACGTCGAGGAGGACTTCGTGCTCAGCGTGCTGCCGGGTCCCGCCGTCACCTCGGTCGGCCGCGCCGAGGGGCTCGTCCGGTGAGCACCTCCCGCGCCGAGGGGCTCGTCCGGTGAGCGCCGCCCGCGTCGACGTCGTCGTCCCCGTCCACGACGAGGAGGCCACGGTGCGCGCTGCCCTCGACGCGCTGGCCGCTGCCGTCACGACCCTGCAGACCGCGCACCCGTCGGTACGGTCCGGCGTCACGCTCGTCCTCGACGGGTGCACCGACGGTACAGCCGGCATCGTCGAGGCGACCCGGCAGACCGACCCGGTGTGGCGGGCCGGACACCTCCACGTGCGGACGTCGCCGCGCGTCGGCGTGGGCCGTGCCCGGGCCGTCGGGACCGCGCACGCCCGAGCGCTCGCCCGGACGTCGCCGCCCGACCGACACTGGTTCGCCCACACCGACGCCGACTCGCGGGTCCACCCGGACTGGCTCGTGCAGCAGGTGGACGCGCTGCTCGCCGGAGCGCACCTGCTCGTCGGCGCGGTGGTCCCCGACCCCGACGACCTCGAGCCCGCCGTGCTCGATCGCTGGCGGGCGGCGCACCCACCCGGGGCGACGCTCGGGCACGTGCACGGCGCGAACCTCGGCGTGCGCGCGGACGCCGACACCGCACTCGGTGGGTTCGACCCCGTCCCGGAGCACGAGGACGTCCGGCTGGTGGAACGGGCGCGGGCGCTCGGGCTCGACGTCCGGGCGACGACCGAGCTCCCGGTGGTGACGAGCGGGCGCTTCGCCGGCAGGACCCCGGGCGGCTACGCCGAGCACCTCCGTCGTACGTACGGCGACGCGGGCTGACCCGCCCACCGTGGTCACTCGACGCGCTCAGGCCACCGGGTAGTCGCAGTACGCGAACCAGCGCGAGTCCGGCGACCACGGCGGCACGTTGACCGTCCCCTGGCCGCCGTCGAGCACCACGAGGGTCTCGGGCAGGACGGCGATCCGCGCACCGCGCGTCAGGGCCCCGGGCAGCAGCCGCAGCTCCACCCGGTGGTCGGCGGGGTGTCCCTGCACGCCGGGCTCGTACGACAGGTAGAGCAGGTGCGCGCCGTCCGGGGACAGGTGTGGGAACCAGTTCACCCGGTCGTCGGCGGTGATCCGCACGGGATCGCCCGCGGCAGCGCGGCCCGTGGTGCCCTCGCCAGCACCGTCGGATCCGTCGAGCCGGAGCGCTGCGAGCTGGGCGGTGCCCGGCGTGAAGCGCTCGGTGTTGAACAGCAGCGTCCGGCCGTCCGGCGTGATCGCGCAGCCGTCGTCCGGGTGTTCGTCGCGGGTCAGGAACGTCGTGGCTCCGGACACCGGGTCGACGAGCGCCACGTCGGTCGTCCAGACACCGTCCGTCGTCCGCTCCCCGACGATCGCCGCGAGCGTCGAGCCGTCCGGCGCGATGCCGTGCAGGTAGTACTTCCGCACGACCGGCAGCGCCGCCCGTGTGTCGGTGATGCGCGTGGCCGAGCCCCCCTCGGGCAGCGGCACGCGGTACAGCTCACCGTCGCGGGCACTCACGACGACGGACTCCCCCGACGGGTCGAGCACGTGGTCGTTGTTGATCTCGTCGACCCCGGGCATCGGCACGGGCACGAGCGCGGTCTCGTCGAGCACGCGGTCGTCGTCGGCCTCCGGGAGCGGCAGCAGCCAGAGGTCACCGCCGCCGTTCAGCACGAGCGTGTGGTCGTCGAGGACGTTCGGCGCCTCGACGAGCACCGTGTCCGACTCGAACACGAGCCGACTCGTCCGCGAGGCCACTTCGTACACGTGCACCCGGCTGGTCTGTCCCGGCAGCAGTTGCCGCCCGCGTGTCGCTGTCATGCGTCCATCCTGTCCGGTACGCGGAAGCGACAGATCTCCGGCAACCGTTGCCGCAGATCTGTCGCTTTCGCGGAACTGCCCGAGCGGAAACTGCGCTCCCCCTACTTCACCGCGCCCGCGGTCAGACCGGCCACGAACTGGCGCTGCACGATGAGGAACGCCACCACGACCGGGATCGACACGACGAGCGACGCCGCCATGATCTGGTTCCAGTACACGTTCGTCTGCGTGGAGTACTGCTGCAGACCGTTCGCGAGCAGCTGCCCGTCGCCGTTCGTCATCACCGAGGCGAAGAGGACCTCGCCCCACGCGGTCATGAACGAGTAGATGCCGACCGCGACGAGTCCCGGGCGGGCCGAGGGCAGGATGACCCGGAACAGCGCGCCCATCGGACCGGAACCGTCGACCATCGCGGCCTCGTCGAGCTCGCGCGGGATGGTCTCGAAGTAGCCCGAGAGCATCCAGATCGAGAACGGCAGCGTGAACGTCAGGTAGGTGATGATCAGCCCGAGCCACGACCCGACGAGCTGGATGCCGAGCGCGTTGCCGAGGTTCGTGAAGATGAGGAACAGCGGCAGCAGGAACAGCACGCCCGGGAACATCTGGGTGGAGAGCACCGCCGTGGTGAAGGTGCTCTTGCCCCGGAAGTTCCACCGCGACACGCCGTAGGCGGCGAAGGTCGCGATGATCAGCGAGAACAGCGTCGCGATCGTGCAGACCACGAGCGAGTTCACGAAGTACTTCGCGAGCGGCACCGTGGACCACATGTCGATGAACGGCTGGAAGGTGATGGTCGTCGGGATCCACGTGAAGTTGTTCTGCACGTCTCCGAGCGGCTTCATCGCCGTGGTGATCATCACGTAGAGCGGCACGACCGTGAACAGCGTCAGCAGGACGATCGTGACGACCTTGAAGGACTTGGCGCCCATTGTTTCACGCACGGACGGACCTCCGGTTGGTCACGGCCAGGTAGATGCCCGTGACGATGAGCAGGAAGAGCAGGAGCAGGACGCTCATCGCCGCACCGGAGCCGAAGTTCCAGGTGATGAACGACGCGTTGTAGATGTGGAAGCTGAGCAGGTCGGCGGCCGGCGGCTGCGCGGTCGAGCCGAACAGCACGTAGGGCGTGTTGAAGTCGTTGAACGTCCAGAGGAACATCACGAGCACGAGCGTCACGTTGACCGGTCGGACCATCGGGAGCGTGATCGAGCGCCACTGGCGGAAGGGCTTCGCACCGTCCACCGAAGCGGCTTCGTACACGTCGTTCGGGACGGACTGCAGCCCGGCCATGAGCATGAGGAACGCGAACGGCCAGGTCTTCCAGATCGCGACGACCACGACGGACACGAACGCGTTCGAGCCGATCAGCCAGAAGGGCCCCTGCCCGCCGAACAGCCCGAGCTGGTCGACGAGGACGTGGTTCACGGCGCCCGAGTCCCGCTGGAACATGAACTTCCAGGTGATGATGCCGGCGTACATCGGCAGCGCGTAGGGCACGAGGAACAGCGTGCGGAAGAGCCCGCGTCCCTTGAACGGCTTCTGCAGTGCGACCGCCGCGGCCATGCCGAAGGTCCACGCCAGTGCGACGACGATGATCGTGTAGCCGCAGGTGATGAGGAACGAGTTGAGGACGCCCTTGCCGATGGCCTGGTCGAAGTCGATCGCGACCGAGTAGTTGCGCAGCCCGGCGAAGGGCGCGGCACCCCAGTTCGCGATGAAGTACTTGGTGAGCTGGACGAACGAGATCCAGATGCCGGTGAGCATCGGCACGATGTGGATCAGCAGCTCGAACAGGACGGCGGGTGCGACGAGTGCGTACGGCAGCCAGTGGCGCTTCGGCTTCCGACCCGGCTGCGGCCCCGACAGGGTCGGGGCCTTCGTACGGGTCAGGTCGATGCGCTCGGAGTCGGGCAGGACCGAGGTGGTCATGGGTGGTGGCCTTCCGGCGATGACGGGATCGGGTGCGTCGTCCGCCGGGCCGTGGCAGCGGCCTGGAGGATCGACCAGCGTGAGCCGATCGGCTCACCCCCGGCGCGGGGCCGGGTGTGGAGGGGCGAGGCCCGGGGCGCGTCCTGCGGACGCACCCCGGGCCTCCGGGCCGACTAGCCGACCGACTGCGAGACCTGATCCTGCGCGGTCTGCAGGGCCGTCTTGATGTCGCTGTCGGACACCGTGCCACCGGTGGCGATCTTGGCGAACATGTCGTTCATCGCCTTGCCGACCGTCGACTCGAACTGGTCCTCGGCGGGCACCAGCGGGAGCGGCTTCGCCTTGTTGTTGTAGATGTCGAGGAACGTCTTCGTCTGCTCGTCGGTGACCGAGTCGGCAGCGGAGGCGAGCACCGGCAGCGCCGAGTACGGCTTGTCGAGCGTGCTCTGCGTCGACTCGCTCGTCATGAACTTCACGAACTCGAGCGCGCCGTCCTTGTTCTTCGTGTTCTTGAAGATCGACAGGTTGATGCCGGCCGGGAAGGACGCGATGTCCTTCGCGCCCTCGGGTGCCGGGAAGGGCACCACGCCGAACTGGTCGGCGGACATGCCGTTGGACGTGATGGTGGCGTTCGCGTTGTTCTGCGTCAGCATCATCGCGGCCTTCTTGTTCGCGAAGTCCGAGACCGCCTGCGTGCCGTTGTCGTACTGGGCGTTCGAGGTGTTGACGACCTTGTCCGACTGCATCAGGTCGAGGTAGCGCTTGATGCCGTCGACGTTCGCCTTCTCGGTGAAGGTCGGCTTGCCGTCCTTGTCGAACCACTCGCCACCGTTCTGCGCCGAGTTGATGAACGCGAAGTGGGCGTTCTCGGTGTACGACCCGCCGGCGATGGTGAAGCCGTACTGGTCGCCCGTTGTGAGCTTCTTGGCGTCCGCCGTCAGTTCCTCCCACGTGGTGGGTGCCTGGAGTCCGGCGTCCTGGAACATCTGCTTGTTGTAGTACAGGCCGTAGGCGAGACCGTAGAGCGGGACGCTCGTGACGGTCTTGCCGGGGGCACCGCCGGTGGAGAGCGCGACCTTGCCGAACTTGTCGGCACCGCCGATCGCCTTCATCTCCGAGTCACCGAACTCCTGGAAGGCGCCGGTGGCCTGGAGCGAGGTCGCCCAGGTGTTGCCGATGTTGACCACGTCCGGGCCCTGACCCGAGGTGACGGCGGTGGTGATCTTCGTCTGCAGGTCGTTCCAACCGATGACCTGGAGGTTCACCTTGATCCCGGTCTCCTTCGTGAACTTCTCGAGGACGGGGGTGAGCACCTCCTTGTCGTTCTGCAGGGACGTGCCCTGGTTGGACGCCCAGTAGGTGAGCGTCTTCGAGTCGCCGGACGAACCGGACGAACCCGAGGAGCAGGCTGCGAGGCCGGTCACGGTGAGTGCCGCGGCCGCGGTGATGGCCAGTGCGCGGATGGCAGTGCGCATGACTCTCTACTTTCTCGTCGTTGAGGTGGTGCAGGAGGTGGTGCGTGGTGCTGGTCGTGCTGTCGGGTGCTGCTGTGTCGTGCGGTGTCCCGGCCAGGTGTCCGTCCGTCGTCGGACGGGTCCGGCCGGCGCCGTCCGTCAGGACAGGGTGGACGCCGCGGGGTCCCAGCCCTCGGGGAGGGTCGGGGAGGGTTCGACGGTGCTCTCCACGAGCACGGTCTCACCACGTTCGGCTGCCTCGGCGATGGAGACCATGACGTCGAGGACGTGGAAGGCGAGGGCGCCGGGGACCCGGTTCTCCTCGCCGGCGCGGAGCGAACGGGCCAGGTCGACCACGCCGGTGCCGCGCGAGTAGGTGGAGCCGATCGCGGGGACGGTCTCGGGCTCCTCGGCGCCGTGCGCGTACAGCTCGGTGTCGCCGTCGAAGTTGTTCGGGTCGGGGAACACGACCGTACCGGTCTCCCCCGCGATCTCGACGAAACCGGTGCGACCGCGGTCCGACTCGAACGAGAACACGCTCTGCGCGCTCCCGCCGTGCTCGAACTGGATGAGCGCGGAGTGGTTCGTCGGGACCTCGACGGGGAACTCGGTGCCCGCCTTGGGGCCGGAGCCGATCGTCCGGGTGGCACGGGCCCTCGACGCCGTGGCGGTGACCTTCGCGACCGGTCCGAACGCCTGCACGAGGGTCGTGATGTAGTACGGGCCGATGTCGAACAGCGGTCCGGCCCCGTGTGCGAAGAGGAACTCGGGGCTCGGGTGCCACGACTCCGGGCCGGGGCTCTGGAACAGCGTCAGGCCGTTGAGCGGAGTGCCGATCCGACCCTCGCGGACGACGCGGAGCGCGGTCTGGAGCCCGGCGCCGAGGAACGTGTCCGGGGCCACGCTCACGGTCTTGCCCGCGGCACATGCCGCGTCGCGGAGCTCGGCGGCACTGGCACGGTCGAGCGCGTAGGGCTTCTCCCCCCAGACGTGCTTGCCGGCGGCGAGCACCTGCAGGGCGACCTCGACGTGCGCGGCGGGGATCGTCAGGTTGACGACGATCTCGATGTCGTCGTCGGCGAGGAGCTGCTCGACCGAGCCGGACCCGGCGACGCCCCACTTCTCGGCCTGGGCGGCGGCACGGGGCACGTCGATGTCGGCGATGAAGCGGACCTCGACGTCGGGGAACACCGTGAGGTTCGACAGGTACTGGTCCGAGATGACGCCGGCGCCGATGACACCGACGCCGACCGGACCGGTGCGACGGGCGCCGTCGACCGCGGGGGTCGCGGTGGCTGCGGTCGTGTCGGTCATGCCCGGGCCCCCTCGAGGAACGTGTACGAGTCGGCCACGGCCTGGAACACGTCGCCCTCGTGGTCGTCGAGCTCGACGACGTGCAGGGCGTCGGGCGCCGCGGCGACGATGTCGCGGATCGGCATCACGCCGTTCCCCACCGCGACCTGCTGCTTGTCGTCGTGCGACCCGTCGCCGTCCTTGACGTGCAGGAACTGCACCTTGTCGCCGAGGCGCTGCAGCACGGCCACCGGGTCGTCGCCGCCGACCTTCGCCCAGTAGGTGTCGAGCTCGAGTACGACATCGTCGGACAGCGCGTCCGCGAAGACCTCGTAGGCGCTCACGCCGTCGATGCGGTTCGAGAACTCGAACGCGTGGTTGTGGTACCCGAGCACGAGTCCGTGGTCGGCGGCGCGGGGAGCCAGTGCGCTGAGCTCGCGGGCGATCGCCTCGACGTCCTCGCGGGTCGTCCAGCGCGCCTCGTCGATGTGCGGGTCGATCAGGGTACCGAGACCGACGGTGACGCTCGCGTGGAAGATGCGCTCGAGGTCCTGCTCCCCGGCGTCCAGCAGCCGGGCGTGGCCGCTCGGGACCTGCAGGCCTGCGGCAGCCAGGGCGTCGCGCAGCTCCTCGGCGCGGTCGACGAACCCGAAGGCCTCGACGTTCGTGTAGCCGATGGACGCGATGCGCTGCAGCGTGCCCGGCAGGTCCGCCGAGAGGGCGTCCCGCACGGTGTAGAGCTGGACCGACAGGGGTTGTGTCACCAGGGGTTCTCCTCGTCGAGATGGTGGATCGTCAGTGATCGAGCGTCACACTATGGCCGCTTCTGTCGGCGGTCAAGCAAAAGTTGTGTCACCGTCGACAGTCTTCGTTGCGTGGCGCGATCGATGTGTGCTTCACTCCCGACATGGTCGACTTCACCCGGACGGCAGCGTCGCCTCCGGTCGGAGCGAGCGAGCTCTTCCAGATCCTCCGCGACGGCGTGCCGCGGACCCGGGCGGAGCTCGCCGCCCTGACGGGACTCGCACGCTCGACGATCGCCGTGCGCCTGGACGCCCTCGTCGACGTGGGGCTCGTGGGTCCCGTGGAGACCGCGGCGTCGACCGGCGGCCGTCCTCCGGCCCAGGTCGCCCTCGTCCCCCGCGCCCGACTCGTCGTGGCCGCCGACCTCGGCGCGTCGCACGGGCGCGTCGCCGTGACGGACCTGGTCGGTGCAGCACTGGCGACGCGCGAGGCGGCGATCGACATCGCCGCGGGCCCGGTCCCCACGCTCACGTGGCTCGTCGAGACCGTCGACGCACTGCTCGACGAGGTCGGCCGCGCCCGCGACGACGTCGTCGCGATGGGCATCGGCGTGCCCGGCCCCGTCGAGTTCTCCACCGGGCGTCCGGCGAACCCCCCGATCATGCCGGGGTGGGACGGCTTCGACGTCCCCGGGTGGCTGCGGGGTCACCTGTCCGCGCACGTCCTGCTCGACAACGACGTGAACATCGCCGCGCTCGGCGAACGGGCGCACGGCTGGCCGGACGTGGACCACCTGCTCTTCGTGAAGGTGGCGACCGGCATCGGGTCGGGCATCGTCTCCGACGGCCAGCTCCGCCGCGGCGCGCAGGGCACCGCAGGCGACATCGGTCACGTGCGGGTGTCGCGCGCCGGCGACGCCCCCTGCCACTGCGGCAACACCGGCTGCCTCGAGGCGGTCGCCTCCGGTCCCGCGATCGCGCGCGCGCTGCGGGCGAAGGGCCACGACGTGCACACCAGCGGCGACGTCATCGCCCTGGTCGAACGCTCCGAGCTCGACGCGATCGGCGCCGTCCGCCAGGCCGGCCGGGACATCGGCGAGGTGCTCGCCACCTGCGTCTCCCTCGTCAACCCGTCGGTGATCGCGCTCGGTGGCTCGATCACGCGCGCCGGGGAGCACCTGCTCGCCGGCGTCCGTGAGGTCGTCTACGCCCGCTCGATGCCGCTCGCCACGGAGCACCTCGTGATCGCGCAGTCCCGCGCCGGCTCGGTCGCCGCGCTGCAGGGCGCGGCCGCGCTGGCCATCGGGTACGCGCTCTCCCCCGCCGGTGTCGACGAGCTCGTCGCCCCCGCGGAGGGACGAGCGCTCGTCTCCTGAGGGCGGACGCCGCGCGCGTCGGTTCGCGCGGTGTCGGCCCGCGGGGTGAGAATCGTCGGGTGACGATCGTGCAGCCCACCCTGTGGGGCGACCTGGACCCCGGCCTGGAGGCCCTCCCCGCCTCCGCCACGCCGGCCGCGTCCGGCGCACGGTCGGCAACTGCGCCCGCTGCCGTCGGGCGGTCCGCCCCGGGTCCGCGCTCCGCGGCGGGCGTGCACGACGCGTTCACCGCGCTCCGCGGGCACACCGAACGGATCGTCGCGCACTCGTCCGACCGAGTGGCCTGGCTCCGCGCCCGCGCGATGGGGATCACCGCCACCGACGTCGCACGGCTCGCGTCGCTGCGCGCCGTCGAGGCGGTCGTCGCCGAGAAGCGCTACGGCTCCCGGTTCTCGGGCAACGCCTGGACCGAGCACGGCAAGGACCGCGAGCCCGTCATCGCCGCCTGGGTCGCCGCCACGCACGGCATCGAGCCCTCTGCGCACCTGTTCCACGCCAGCACGAACCGGGCACACCTCGCCACCCCGGACGGCGTCGGGTACGACGCGTCCGCGCGCCTCGTGCTCGCCGAGATCAAGACCACCGGCAAGGCGTGGCGGAGCATCCCCCGGCACTACCTGCGCCAGGTCTGGTGGCAGCAGTACGTCCTCGGTGCCGACCGCACCCTGTTCGTGTGGGAGCGGCACGACGACTTCGTGCCCGTCGCCGACGAGCCGGAGTGCCGCTGGGTGGACCGCGACGACGACCAGATCCGCGGACTCGTGCAGCTCGCCGACCTGGTGCTCGACAAGCTGCGGGCGTTCCGGGTCTAGACCTTCACGAGTCGCAACCGACTCATCCCGACCACGAGGACGCCGAGCAGGGCGATCGTGACCCCGACACCGATGCAGTACAGCGTGACGACGCCGTAGCCCTGCGACGGGTTCAGGAACGGGTACGGCACCCAGCCGTCCGTCGCACCCCGCACCAGGACGACGACCGTCCAGACCGCGGGGTAGAGCAGGAACCACCAGATGTGGCGGAAGAGCAGTCGCGCGCGGTCGGAGAACAGCAGCCAGTCGAGGACGGCGTAGAGCGGGATCCACTTGTGCAGCAGGTCGTTCGACCACGGGACCGTGTTCTCGACGGCAGCGCCGACGAGCAGTGTGTTGTAGACGATGCCGGTGGTCGCGATGTAGACCGTCGCTGCACCACGGAGGACACTCACGCCGAGGTCGGCGCGCTTGCGTCGGGCCGCCGCGACCAGGGTGACCGCGAACGCGATGCCGATGAGGATGTTCGACTGGATCGTGAAGTAGCCGAAGAAGTTGAACGGGTTGTAGCCCGCGAGCCTGGAGCTGACGAGCCACTGGCCGAGCACCGCGGCCACGACGCCGATCACGGCGAGGAGCCGCAGTGAGTTCACGAGGATGCGCACGGTGCCACGCTATCGGGACACGAACCCGGTACGCAGGAAGGCCCGCACCGGGATCGATGCGGGCCTTCCTGTGACTGATCAGTCGATCAGATGGCGTTGACGTCGAGCGGGATGCCCGGTCCGAAGGTCGTCGAGACGGCGCCCTTCGTGATGTAGCGGCCCTTCGAGGCGGACGGCTTGAGGCGGACGATCTCCTCGAGCGCGGCCGAGATGTTCTCGTCGAGCTGCTCCGGCGTGAACGAGGCCTTGCCGACGACGAAGTGCACGTTGGCGTGCTTGTCGACGCGGAACTCGATCTTGCCGCCCTTGATGTCGTTGACGGCCTGCGCCACGTTCGGGGTCACGGTGCCGGTCTTCGGGTTCGGCATGAGGCCACGGGGGCCGAGCACCTTGCCGAGACGGCCGACCTTGCCCATGAGCTCCGGCGTCGCGACGGCGGAGTCGAACGCGGTGTAGCCCTCGGCCACCTTCGCGATGAGCTCGTCGCCACCGACCTCGTCGGCACCGGCTGCGATGGCGGCCTCGGCCGCAGCGCCCACGGCGAAGACGATGACGCGGGCGGTCTTGCCCGTGCCGTGCGGCAGGATGACCGTGCCGCGGACCATCTGGTCGGCCTTGCGGGGGTCGACGCCGAGCTTCAGCGCGACCTCGACGGTGGAGTCGGTCTTCGCCGAGCCGGTCTCCTTCGCGAGGGCGACGGCCTCGGTCGGGGTGTAGAACTTGTCGGCCTCGATCTTCGCGGCCGCGGCCTGGTAGGCCTTGGACTTCTTCGCCATGGTGTTCTCCTCGCAGAGCTACGTGGTTGACGAGCCGGCGAGGCTCTCCCACGGAAAGGGGTCGGGGTGTGTGGGGCGCTGAGGCTTACGCCTCGACCGTGATGCCCATCGAACGAGCGGTGCCGGCGATGATCTTCGCGGCCTGCTCGATGTCGTTGGCGTTCAGGTCGGCCTGCTTGGTCTCGGCGATCTGACGGACCTGGTCCATCGAGATCTTCGCGACCTTGACCGTGTGCGGGGTCGAGGACCCCTTCTGCACACCCGCGGCCTTCTTGATCAGCTCTGCGGCCGGCGGGGTCTTGAGGACGAACGTGAACGAACGGTCCTCGTAGACGGTGATCTCGACCGGCACGACGTTCCCGCGCTGCGACTCGGTCGCGGCGTTGTACGCCTTGCAGAACTCCATGATGTTCACGCCGTGCTGACCGAGCGCAGGACCGATCGGCGGGGCCGGGTTGGCGGCGCCCGCGTTGATCTGCAGCTTGATGAGGCCCGTGACCTTCTTCTTCGGTGCCATGTTGTGCTTCCTCCTGGAATCGAACGCACGGGGACCCGTGCACTCTCCCGCTGGCCCGGCGGATCCGGACCGCGGTGAAGCCCCGCATGCCACAGCACGCGGGGCCAAACCTCAGTAGTCTACCCGATCGGTCGGACCGGGTCGACGCCCTGGGACGAACTAGAGCTTGGTGACCTGGTCGAAGCTCAGCTCGACCGGGGTCTCGCGCTCGAACAGCGACACGAGGACCGTGAGCTTGCCGCTCTCCGGCTTGATCTCGGAGATCGACCCCGGCAGACCCGCGAACGAGCCCTCCTTGATGGTGATCGTCTCGCCGATCTCGAAGTCGACCTCGGCCTGGGGCTGCGCCTGTGCGGCACCACCGGACTTCGCGCCGCCCTTGGTGGGCGCGGCCTCGGCGACCTGGACGAGCGACTTCAGCATGCCGAACGCCTCGTCGAAGCGCAGCGGCGTCGGGTTGTGGGCGTTGCCCACGAAGCCGGTGACGCCGGGGGTGTGGCGGACGACCGACCACGAGTCCTCGTTGAGGTCCATGCGGACGAGCACGTACGAGGGGATCCGGACCCGGGTGACCAGCTTGCGCTGCCCGTTCTTGATCTCGACGACGTCCTCCATCGGGACCTCGACCTGGTAGATCGAGTCCTCCATCGACATCGAGATCATGCGGTTCTCGATGTTCGACTTCACGCGGCGCTCGAAGCCCGCGTAGGAGTGGATGACGTACCACTTGCCCGGCTTCATCCGCAGCTCGGCCTTGAAGGCGTCGTACGGGTCGACCTCGGCGGGCTCGTCGTCGGCGTCGAGGGCTTCGTCCGCGGCGAGCGTCTCGTTCGCCTCGGCTGCCGTGGCGTCCTCGAGCTCGGACTCCTCCTCGTCCTCGACGGCCTCGACGGCAGCCTCGGCCTCGTCGGCGGAGTCGATCTCGAGCGCGTCGTCCACGACGGCGTCCGCCTCGGGGTCGCGGGACTCGGCCAGTGCGGTGAGCGTCTCGTCGACGGAGGCGTCGACCGTGCCGTCGTCCGGCTCGTCGCTCAGGCCGAGGGAGTCGTCGTCCTCGTCCTCGACGGAGATCGCGCGCTCCTCGGCGGACTCGACCGAACGGCCCTCGGCGGTCTCGACGTCGCCTTCCTGGTTCTCCTCGACCTCGGAGGACTGCTCAGCAGCCGTGGCGAGGTCGATGTCGTCGCGGGAGTAGTCAGACACTGCGGTTCTTTCCGTTCGGTGGTGCGGATCGGGTGAGTGGCCGGAGCGGTTCGCGTCCGTCGCCGTCTCGGGGAGACCGTACTCCTGTCCGTGTCCGGCCAGGTGGACGGACGCGGCCGGCCGCAGTCGGACCAGCCGGTCGACGACGGATCAGACCGTCGGACCGTTGCCGAACACGTAGCCGACCCCGAGTCCGAAGACGAAGTCGAGGATCGACACGAGGATCATCATCACGACGACGAAGACGAGCACGACGCCGGTGTAGCTGAAGAGCTCCTTGCGCGTCGGCGTGACAACCTTGCGGAGCTCGCCGATGACCTGGCGGATGAAGAGGGCGATGGCGGCGACCGGGCCACCACGCTGAGCACGGTCGGCCTTGGCCTTCGCGACGACGTCGTCCGTCGTCGTCTCCATGTCCTTGCTCGCCACCTTCACACCTTCCAGACTTGCAGGGCGGACAGGACTCGAACCTGCAACCTGCGGTTTTGGAGACCGCTGCTCTACCAATTGAGCCACCGCCCTGTGAGGGTCGAGACCCCCTGGCACACGTTCCGTCACCGTTCCGTGCGCCGGTGGTCGAGTGTACGGGAGTACGTCACACGCTGTCCACTCGGCCGCTCCCCCGGCGTGCCGCGCCGGTAGGCTCGTGGCCGTGAGCACCGCAGCCCCCGGCCCCGAGTCCACCGCCCCCGAGCACGCGCAGACCACCGTCGACGCATCCGCCGACCGTCCGCGCATCGCGTCGCGCATCGCCGCGATCGCGGAGTCCGCGACCCTGAAGGTCGATGCCAAGGCGAAGGCGCTGAAGGCCGCCGGTCGCCCGGTGATCTCGTTCGCCGCGGGCGAGCCGGACTTCGCGACGCCCCAGCACGTCGTCGACGCGGCCGTCCTGGCCGTGCAGGACCCGGCGAACCACCGCTACACGCCCGCGACCGGCCTGCCCGAGCTGAAGCGGGCCGTCGCCGAGAAGACCGCCCGCGAGTCCGGTGTCACGGTCGACCCGTCGCAGATCGTCATCACCAACGGCGGTAAGCAGGCCGTCTACCAGGCCTTCCAGACGATCGTCGACGAGGGCGACGAGGTCCTCCTCCCCGCCCCGTACTGGACCACCTACCCCGAGGCGATCAGCCTGGCCGGCGGCACTCCGGTCGAGGTCTTCGCCGGCAGCGACCAGGACTACCTCGTCACGGTGGAGCAGCTCGAGGCCGCCCGCACGCCGCGGACCAAGGCGCTGCTGTTCTGCTCACCCTCGAACCCCACCGGCTCGGTGTACTCGGCCGAGCAGACGAGGGCCATCGGCGAGTGGGCGCTCGAGCACGGCATCTGGGTCATCAGCGACGAGATCTACCAGGACCTGGTCTACGACGACGTCACCTTCACGGGCATCCTCGAGGCCGTGCCGGCCCTGGCGGACACCACGATCCTGGTCAACGGCGTCGCCAAGACCTACGCGATGACCGGGTGGCGGGTCGGGTGGTTCATCGGCCCGGCCGACGCCGTGAAGGCCGCGTCGAACCTGCAGTCGCACCTGTCGTCCAACGTCGCGAACGTGTCGCAGCGCGCGGCGATCGCCGCGCTCACCGGCCCGCAGGAGCCCGTGCAGGCGATGCGCGAGGCGTTCGACCGCCGACGCCGCGCGATCGTCGACGGGCTCAACGCGATCCCGGGCTTCGTCACGCCGACGCCGAAGGGCGCCTTCTACGTCTACCCCGACGTCACGGCACTGCTCGGCCGCGAGTGGGCGGGCTCGACCCCGACGACGACGCTCGAGCTCGCGGACCTGATCCTCGAGCACGCCGAGGTCGCGGTCGTCCCGGGCGAGGCCTTCGGTCCCTCCGGCTACATCCGGATGTCGTACGCGCTGGGCGACGACGACATCGCCGAGGGCGTCCGTCGCCTGACCGAGTTCTTCTCGGCGTAGACGGGGAACGACGAACGGCCCACCTCGACGAGGTGGGCCGTTCGTCGTCCTGGAGGGCCGGCGTGCGCCCGCTGGTCAGCTCGCGGCGAGCAGGTCCCCCACCACGACCGGCTCCGGCACCAGCGAGACACCGAACCGGTTCAGGACGGTCACCTGCACGTACCGCGCCAGCTCCGCGACCTGGGCTGCGGACGCCCCGCCGCGGTTGGTCAACGCCAGGGTGTGCTTCGAGGAGATCGCGGCGTGCGACCCCGGCACCGCGTACCCGCGGTGAACCCCGGCGTGCTCGATGAGCCACGCGGCGCTGAGCTTCACCTCGTCGCCGGCGGGCCAGCGGGGGGCCTCGGCGGGCAGGGTCTCGGCGAAGTCGGCGGAGACGATCGGGTTCGTGAAGAACGAGCCGGCGCTCCAGGTGTCCGGGTCGGCGTCGTCGAGGACCATGCCCTTCGACGCCCGGAGCCGCAGCACGGTCTCGCGGATCGTCATCGGCGCGACCGGGGTACCGAGGTCGACACCGAGCGAGCCGGCGAGCTGGGCGTAGCGGACCGGGACCCCCTGGTCGACGGTCGTGCCGAGGCGGAACTCGACCGTCAGCACCACGCCGCGGCGCCCGTGCTTGAGCGTCGAGGTGCGGTACCCGAGCGCCAGCTCGGCGGCGTCCACCCACGTGCGCTCCCCCGTCGACGCGTCGAGGAACTCGATGCGGGAGAGCACGTCGGACAGCTCGACCCCGTAGGCGCCGATGTTCTGCACGGGGGCGGCGCCGACCGTGCCCGGGATGCCGCTCAGGGCCTCCAGGCCGGTCCAGCCGTTCTCGACGGTCGTCGCGACGAACCGGTCCCACGGCTCGCCGGCCGCGACGCGGACGGTGACGCCGCCCGCGTCCGGCTCGGCGTCGACGCCGTGCGTGCGGACGAGGACGACGGTGCCGTCGAAGCCGTCGTCGGCGACGAGCAGGTTGCTGCCGCCACCGACGACGAGCCACTCGTCGTCCTGCCACGCGGTCTGCGCGTGCGCCACGAGCTCGTCGGTCGTCTCCGCGACCAGGAGGGTGGCTGCGGGGCCCCCGACCCGGAACGTCGTGAGGTCGGCCAGTCGCGTCACCACGGTCAGCGGAACACCACCGTGACCTGCGCCTTGCCGAGCACGGTCTGCCCGGCGGCGGTCACGGTGAGGTCGATGCGCTGCGGCCGGCCCTGGTCGTCGACGGTGCCGACCTTCGCGACCACGCCGACGGTCGCACCCTGTTCCGGGTCGACGACGACCGGGCGCGTGAAGCGGACGCCGTAGCGCTGGATCCATCCGCGGTCGCCGAGCCACTCGGCGACGGGCTGGACGGCGAGGCCCATGGTGAGCATGCCGTGCGCGAGCACGCCGGGGAGGCCGACGGACGCGGCGACGTCGTCGCGGTAGTGGATCGGGTTGAAGTCGCCCGAGGCGCCGGCGTAGCGGACGAGCGCGTCGCGGGTCAGGTGGACCTCGCGCTCGGCGACGACGGCGCCGACCTCGAGCGCGGTGGCGGGTGCGGCGGTCATGCGTCGTCTCCTCGGACCACGAGGGTGGAGGTCGCGGTCACGACGTGCTCCCCCGAGGCGTCCTGCATCGTGCTCTCGGCGGTCACCATGGCGTTGCCGCCCAGGGTCTTCACGCTCGTGACGGTGAGCGTGGCGGTCAGTTCGTCGCCGGCCACGATCGGCCGGTCGTACGTGAAGGACTGCTCGCCGTGCACGACACGGGAGAAGTCGATGCCGGCGTCCGGCTCGGCCAGGAGCTGCGCGAGCGTGGCCTCCTGCACGACGACGGCGAAGGTCGGCGGGGCGACCACGTCGGCGTACCCGGCGGCGCGGGCGGCGTCCGGCTCGTGGTGGATCGGGTTCGTCGCGAACACGGCGCGCGCGAACTCGCGCACCTTCTCGCGACCGACCAGGTAGGGCTGGGCCGGCGGGAACGTCCTGCCGACGAGCTCGGGGTTCACTGACACGGGTGGGAGTCTACCGAGCACCCTCGACACGCAGCTTTTCCATGAGGATGCATCGGCTATGCTCAGCCCACGGTGTCCGGGGGGACGCCGACGGCACGACTCCGGGGACGGGGAGAGATCGATGGAGCACACGACCGAGTACGCGGTCCACACGGGGGACCGGTGCACCGCGATGGAGGTCGCCGGCGCGGCGCTCCGCCAGGCGGGACACCGGGTCGAGTCGACGGGTGGCACGATCACCGCGACGACCGGCAACCGACTGCTGACGATCCTGCTCGGCGCACTCGTGCACCCGTCGCGGGAGTTCCGCCGCTACGAGCTCTCGACGACCGTCACGGGCACGTCGACCACGCTCACGCTCCGACATGCGCAGCACGTCACGGCGGTGTCCGGCGGGAGCATCGGAGCGGGGCGGCGGCGGAGCGCGTGGCAGCAGGTGGAGGCGACGCTCGAGCGGGCACTCCGGGCCGCTGGCGTGCTGACCGCTCCCCCGCGCTGAGGTTCGGGACCCGCCGGGCGCGGGTCGGTCCGCGCGTGGGAGGCGTTTTCGCGCGTGGGAGGCGTTTCCGCGCGTAGGAGGCGGTCACGCGCGTGGGAGGCGTTTCCGCGCGTGGGAGGACCGGCCTTCCTGCGCACCACGAGCGGAACGGCATCCCAGGGCGTCCGCGATGGGACGGAACGACGCGCCCGGGAACGACGCGGCCGGGGAACGACACAGCCCGGGAACGACGGGGCCCGGGAACGACGAAAGCCCGGCGATCTGGCCGCCGGGCCTGTGGTAGCGAGGACGGGACTTGAACCCGTGACCCCACGATTATGAGTCGTGTGCTCTAACCAACTGAGCTACCCCGCCAGAGATCCGGAGCGACAACAGCTCCGGGTCGGAGCCCCGAGTCAGGATTGAACTGACGACCCCTTCCTTACCATGGAAGTGCTCTACCACTGAGCTATCGGGGCGAGTGCCGCTCGGCGGCACCAGACGAGCGTAGCAGACGTGCGGCGGTGGTCGGGAACCGGACGCGACGCCCGGGCGTGCCGCCGCTCCCCCGTCAGTTCGCGTTCGCGCGGAGCCAGGCGAGCGGGTCCACCGGGACGCCGCCGACGTGGATCTCCAGGTGCAGGTGGGGTCCGGTCGAGTTGCCGGTCGAGCCGACCTCGCCGAGCTCGTCCCCCACGGCGACCTCCTGGCCGGTGACGACCTTGAACGTGCCGTCCTTCATGTGCCCGTAGACGCTGACGAACTGCTTGCCGTCGACGTCGTGCTGCACCCAGACGTCGTTGCCGAACCCGCCGTCGTGCGCCTGCACCTTGATCACGGTGCCCGCGGCGACCGAGCGGATCGGGGTGCCCTCGCCCGGGGCGAAGTCGACGCCCATGTGGTTCGTCGAGCAGAACGAGCAGCCCTCGACCTGGCGGCCACCGAAGCCCGACGTGATCGGGACGCCCGTCAGGAACGGCCACTGGATGGACCCGTTCGGGTCGTTCGTGAAGGTCGACGCGTCCACGTTCTTGTACTGCGTGGCAGACGTGACCGAGTACTGGTCGCGCGTGGTCTCGGCGTCGGCCGCGCCGTCACCGACGCTGAGCGACTGCCCGACGCCCGCGGCGGTGGTCCGGGCCGTGGTGGTGTCCGCCTGCGGGACCCAGAGCGCCTGCGCCGGCAGCGACGTCGAGACGACCAGGCCGGCGGCGAAGAGCAGTGCCCCGACCGCCGTGACGCGCGAGGCGTTCCGACGGAAGGCGTCACCGCGCGCGACGCCCGACGGCGCCGGTGCACCGCCGATGTGCCGGGTGGCGCGGTCGACGCGCACGGGCGGGGCCGTCCGCCGGTCGCGGACGCGGCCGGCCTGCGGTGCACGGTCGCGTGCGGTCTGCCCCGCGCGACCGCCGCGGGGCGACGGGGCGGTGTCGGAGCGCTGCGCGACCGACGGGCGGACCGGCTCGACGACCGGGGTGGGTGCACGCGAGGCGTCCACCGCGGGCGCCACGTCCGGCGATGCGGGGGCAGGCGGGGTGACCGCAATCGCCGACGGCGCGGGCAGGACGGGCGAGCTCGGCGCGAGGTCGATCGGCGAGACGGGGGCCACGGGCGTCGTCGGTGCGACGAGCTCGTCGAACGACGGCCCGGAGACGGACCCGGGGGTGGCCGTCGTCGCCTGCGCCGCGGTGAGGACCTCCGTCGCAGCGGCACGACGCTCGGCCTCGATGCGTGCGCGTCGCGTCAGGTGCACGACCGGTTCGGTCGTGGTCTCGGGGCGGGTCGGCGTCGTCGCGGTCGGCTGGGAGGCGTGGGGCATGTGTTCGGGGCTGATCCTGATCGGGGCACGAGGCGCTCGTTGGTAACGAGCAGGTAACGGGACTGCAGCACGCTAGCAGGGGCCGTCCCGCGCCGCCAGTCGCGTGCACGACCGTGCAGGACCCGGGACCGAGCCCTGCCCGGCGGTCAGCCCCCGAGCACTGCGGACTCGAGCCCGCGCACGAGGGCCTCGAGCTCGTCCGCGACCGCGGGCGCGGCGAACAGGAAGGACCGCGTGCCGCCGGCCTCCCAGATGCGGACGTCGGCGCCCGCCTCGGCCGCGACGAGCGACCCGGCCGCCATGTCCCACGGGTTGATCCCGCGCTCGTAGTAGGCGTCCACGGTGCCGGCGCCGACCGCACAGCAGTCGAGCGACGCGGCCCCGCCACGCCGGACGTCCCGGACCTCGCCGATCAGCCCGGCGAGCACCGCGACCTGCTCACGACGGCGGTCCGCGGTGTAGCCGAAGCCCGTCGCGACGAGCGCCTCGGCGAGCGACGCGGGCGTGGACACCCGGAGCGGGACCCCGTCGCGTGTCGCGCCCTCGCCGGCCACCGCGCGGTGCACCGTGCCCGTCGCCGGCGCCACGACGACGCCCGCGAGCGCCTCCCACTGCGTCGGATCCGCACTCCCCCGGACGACGCCGATGCTCACCCCGTACTGCTCGCTGCCGTACAGGTAGTTGACCGTGCCGTCGATGGGGTCGACCACCCACGTGATGCCCGACGAGCCGGTGCCCGAGCCGGACTCCTCACCGAGGAAGCCGTCGTCGGGACGGGTCTCGGCGATCCGCGCACGGACGAGCGCCTCGACCTCGCGGTCGGCCGCCGTCACGACGTCGACGATGCTCGACTTCCGGTCGGCGACCTCGACACCCTCCGCGCGTCGGCGCGCGGCGAGGGCGGCTGCCTCTCGGGCGATGGACTCGGCGAGGTCGGCGAACTGAGCTGGGGTGAGCGTGTCGGGCATGCCCCCCAGCCTGCCGGATCGCGACCAGGAAGGCCGCCAGCCCGGGAACGGCGACAGCCCCGTCCGATCCGGACGGGGCTGTCTGCTGTGGCAAGTGAGGGATTCGAACCCCCGAAGGCTACGCCGGCTGATTTACAGTCAGATCCCTTTGGCCGCTTGGGTAACTTGCCGTGTGCGCACCCGGCCGGTGTGGTCACCAACCGAAGGCGCGGTGAAGAGCATACCGGACTCTGGAGGGTGCTCGTGACCACCGAACCGGGACCGCGCCGCGCCGTTAGGCTGTCCGGCATGGCAGACAGTTCCTTCGACGTGGTCAGCAAGGTCGACAAGATGGAGGCGGAGAACGCCCTCAACCAGGCCGCCAAGGAGATCGAGCAGCGGTACGACTTCAAGGGCGCCGACGCGTCGATCGCGTTCAGCGGCGAGGACGTCCTCATCAAGGCGAACTCCGAGGAGCGCGCGAAGGCCGTCCTCGACGTGCTGCAGAGCAAGGCGATCAAGCGGAACATCTCGCTGAAGAGCCTGGACGCCGGCGACCCCTACCCCTCCGGGAAGGAGTACCGCATCGAGGTGAAGTTCAAGAACGGCATCGAGCAGGACGTGGCGAAGAAGATCGGTGCGTTCCTCCGTGCGAACGCCCCGAAGAGCGTGAAGAGCCAGATCCAGGGTGACGAGCTCCGCGTCTCCTCGAAGAGCCGCGACGATCTCCAGAACACGATCCAGCTCCTCAAGGGTGAAGAGTTCGACGTGCCGCTGCAGTTCATCAACTTCCGCTAGCGCCGCACCCCGTGGAGCACTGGCTCGGCGTCGCGGTCACCGTTCTCCTGGTCCTCCTGGACCTGGCGATCCGCGTCTTCTCGATCATCTACGTCCCCTACAACCGGAAGCCGCAGACCGCGACGGCCTGGCTGCTCGCGATCTTCCTGATCCCGTACATCGGGTTCATCGTCTTCCTGATCATCGGTTCCACGAAGCTGCCGAAGGCGCGGCGCGAGAAGCAGACCGAGATCAACGCGTACATCCTCGAGCAGACCGAGGGCATCGAACGCGTGCGCCGCGACCACCCCTGGCCGCCGTGGCTCGAGAGCGTGACGAAGCTGAACCGCGAGCTCGGCGCGATGCCGCTCGTCGGCGGCAACTCCGCCGAGCTCTACCCCGACTCGTACGAGTCGGTGCAGGAGATGACCCGCGCGATCGACCAGTCGCGGCGCTTCGTGCACGTCGAGTTCTACATCGCGACGCTCGACGACACGACGCGGCCGTACTTCGAGGCCCTCGCCCGGGCGCAGGCCCGCGGCGTCACGGTCCGGTTCCTGCTCGACCACTGGGCGAGCCGCGGGTACCCGGGCTACAAGGACACGCTCGCGTTCCTCGACCGGGCGAACATCGAGTGGCACCTCATGCTCCCGCTGCAGCCGCTGCAGGGGAAGTTCCAGCGCCCCGACCTGCGCAACCACCGGAAGATCATGGTGATCGACGGTTCGGTCGCGTTCACCGGGTCCCAGAACCTGATCGACCCGTCGTACGACCTGAAGTCGCACATCGAGAAGGGCATGGTCTACAAGGACCTGTTCGCCCGCTTCGAGGGGCCGGTCGTCGCAGGGCTCAACGCCCTGTTCGTGACCGACTGGTACAGCGAGACCGACGAGCTCCTGCTCCGCGAGAGCGACCCCGTCCAGCGGGCCGACCGCGCTGACGCGCTCGACTGCCAGGTCGTGCCGTCCGGGCCCGGGTTCGACGGCGAGAACAACCTGCGCCTCTTCAACGCGCTGCTGTACTCCGCGCAGGAGAAGGTCTCGATCACCTCGCCCTACTTCGTCCCCGACGACTCGATGCTCTACGCGATCACGACCACCGCCCAGCGCGGGGTCGCGGTCGAGCTCTTCGTCGGCGAGATCGGCGACCACGCGATGACGTGGCACGCGCAGCGCTCGTACTACGAGGAACTCCTCCGCGCCGGCGTGCGGATCTGGCTCTACCGCGCCCCCACGATCCTGCACGCGAAGCACTTCACCATCGACGACGACGTGTCGGTCATCGGGTCGAGCAACATGGACATGCGGTCCTTCAGCCTCAACCTCGAGGTCTCCGTGATGGTGCGCGGCCGCCGCTTCGTCGACGCGCTGCGCGGGGTGCAGGACGCGTACAAGGACGCGTCGTTCGAGCTCACGCTGGACGCGTGGCTCGAGCGCCCGCGTCGATCGCAGGTCCTCGACAACGTCGCGCGGCTCACCGCCGCCCTGCAGTAGGTCCCCGGCCGGGAGGCGCGGCGCACGCCCGCCTCGCCGGTCGCCCTGGGCGCTCGGTCAGGGCGCGGTCGGCACCAGTCGGGTGAGGCGGGCGATCAGGCGCTCGAGCGGTCCGCTGCCCAGGAACGCACGCCACAGCATCGCGAAGACCACCGACCCGGACGCGAACAATGCCCACGCGGTTCCCGACTCCGGGTACGTCGGCAGCAACGCGATCACGACCAGGTGCCCGGCGTAGACCGTGAGGGGCATCGACCCGACCGCGGCGAGCGGGAACGCGATCCGCGCCGCGGTCCGGCCGCGCCCGTCGAAGACCAGCGTGCACAGGGCGATCACGGCCACCGCGACCCCGGCGGTCCCGACGACGTCGACGACCGACGAGGAGTGGTCGCGCGGGGACAGCAGCAGCTGCGCCAGGGCCGACGCTCCCCCGCTGCCGTCCGGCGCCCACGGCACCCCGGGGAACGCCTCGAACACCGCGCCGGGCGGGACCGGCGCCAGGACGTTCCCGAGCACGTACGCGACGACGGCGACCAGTGCGCCGGACACGAAGAGCGCGACCTGCGTTCTGCGCGCCTCTCCCCACCGGCACGGCCCGGACGCCGCTGGCGCGTCGTCCGGGTAGCGGCGGCGTGGGCCCAGACCGACCCTGGCGACCGCGAGCCCGACCAGGACGTACGCCAGGAACGTGACCACCGGGTAGACGAGTCCGAGCTGGACCTCCCACATCCCGGCCCCCGCGTAGAGCGGGACGACCGCGAGCGCGACGACCGGCGACGACAGCGCGCACACCGCGGCGGCGACGAGCAACCCGACCGGCCGCCACCGGAGCGCCGGGAGGACGAGCAGGAACAGCGCGCCGTACGTGGGCAGGATCACGTAGACCGGCGTGCCGAGGGCCATCAGCAGGAGCCCGACGGCGACCACCGCCACCGCGCGGATCGCCAGCCGAGCCCGGATCCGTCCGATCGCCGGCGGCCCGGGCGGGTCCGTCTGGCCGCTCGTCAGGCCGATCGAGACGCCCGCCAGCACCGCGAACAGGGTCGACGGCCGCCCGTGCGCCACGGCGGACCACGTGGCGGGATCGCTCCAGTCGACCTCGTCCGCGATGCCGCCGATGTGGGCGGCCATCATGCCGAGGAGCGCGAGCGCCCGCGCGACGTCGACGCCCTGCAGGCGGCCGGGCGCGACGAGCACGCCCCGCATCGCGGCGGGCGGTGCGGGGCGTGCGGCGGTCATCGTCCGGCGATCAGCTCGTGGGCGACGAGACGCGTCGGAGCGAGACGTCGACCATCTCGTCGCGGGGCACGACCTTGATGCGCTCACGGCCCTCCGCGGCGCCGAGGGCCTGCTCGTGCTCGTCCAGCGCGTGCCAGCCGTCGAGGTCCGTGTACTCCACCCCGCGCTCGCGGAGCAGTGCCGGGACCGCCTCGGGCGACGGGTCGGCCGGGGTCCACCACGATGCCTGGTCGTTCACGATGTGCTGGACGGTCTCCATCGCGTCGGACTTCGTGTGCCCGATCAGGCCGACCGGCCCGCGCTTGATCCAGCCCGTGGCGTAGACGCCGGGGACGGGCGAGCCGTCCTCGTCGAGCACCTGGCCCTCGCGGTTCGGGATCACGCCGGTCGTCTCGTCGAAGGGCACGCCGGGCAGCGGGGAGCCGAAGTAGCCGACCGCGCGGTACACGGCCTGCACCGGCAGCTCGCGGATCTCCCCCGTGCCCTCGACGCCGCCCTCGCCGTTCGGCCGGGTGCGCTCGTAGCGCAGCGCCGTGACGCGGCCGTCCTCGCCGACGATCTCGACGGGCTTCGCCCAGAAGTGCAGGTGGAGCCGCCGGCTGGCCTGCCCGACCTCGCGCGTGCGCCACTGCTCCAGCACGCGGTTCATCACCATGACCTGCTTGTTGGTCTGGATCGCGGTCAGCGACGCCTCGTCGTGGTCGAAGTCCTCGTCGTACACGACCATGTCGACGTCGCGGAGTTCGCCGAGCTCGCGGAGCTCCAGCGGTGTGAACTTCACCTGCGCCGGGCCGCGTCGGCCGAACACGTGCACGTCGGTGACCGGGGAGTCCTTGAGCCCCTCGTACACGTTCGCCGGGATCTCGGTCGGCAGCAGGTCGTCCGCGTGCTTCGCGAGGATGCGTGACACGTCGAGCGCGACGTTGCCGTTGCCGATCACCGCGACGCTCGACGCCGTCAACGGCCACGTGCGCGGCACGTCAGGGTGGCCGTCGAACCAGCTGACGAAGTCGGCGGCGCCGTAGGAGCCGTCGAGGTCGATGCCGGGGACGTCGAGCTCGGCGTCCTTGATCGCACCGGTCGAGAAGAGCACCGCGTGGTAGTGCTGCTTGAGGTCGTCCAACGTGATGTCGCTGCCGAACCGCACGTTGCCGAACAGCCGGACGACACCGCGGTCGAGCACGTCGCGCAGTGCGTTCACGATGCCCTTGATGCGCGGGTGGTCCGGGGCCACGCCGTAGCGGACCAGCCCGTACGGTGCGGGCAGCTGCTCGAAGAGGTCGATCGACACGTCGGTGCCGTGCGCCTCGCGCAGCAGGATGTCCGCGGCGTAGATGCCGGCGGGACCGGCGCCGACGACGGCGATTCGGAGGGTGGGCACTGATGTCTCCAGTTCGTTCGGTCGGGACGCTCCCGGGCGGCGGCGCGCCTCCCGGTTCAGCGGCTGCGTTCGACGACGGACTCGGCGAACCGCGTCAGTGCGCGTTTCACGGTGCCGTCGGGCAGCGGTTCGAGGGCTGCGACCGCCTCCTCCGCCCAGCGGACGGCGACGGCGCGGGTGGCGGTGGTCGCCTCGTGCTCGCGGAGCGCGGCGACGGCCGACTGGTAGGGCGCGGAGTCGACGGCGTCGTCGGGAGCGTCCTTGACGTCGTGCTCGATGCGGGCGAGCAGCGCGGCCGCACCGTCGTCACCGGCGGCGAGACGCCGGAGCTGCAGCAGGGGCAGCGTGTCGACGCCGGCGCGCAGGTCGTTGCCGGCGATCTTGCCGGTGCGGTCCTTCGCGGGGGCGAGGTCGATGACGTCGTCCACGAGCTGGAAGGCCACGCCCACCTTCTCGCCGAAGGTGCCGACGGCGTCGAGGTAGGCACGATCCGCGCCGGAGAACATCACGCCCGCGCGGGCGGCGGTGGCGATCAGCGACCCGGTCTTGTCGCTGAGCACCTGGATGTAGTGCTCGACGGGGTCGTCGTCGGGCTGCGGTCCGGTCGTCTCGTGCAGCTGTCCCATGCAGAGCCGCTGGAAGGTCTCCGCCTGCATGCGGATGCCCTCGGTGCCGAGGTCGGCGGTGATCAGGCTCGCCCGCGCGAAGAGCAGGTCACCCGTCAGGATCGCGACGTTGTTGCCGTAGGTCACGTGCGCGGCGGGCACCCCGCGGCGGACCGGCGCCTCGTCCATGACGTCGTCGTGGTACAGCGACGCCAGGTGCGTGGTCTCGATGCTCACCGCGGCCTTCACCACGGCGTCCGTCACGCCGTTGCCCAGCTGCGCGATGAGCAGGGTGAGGGTCGGCCGGATGCGCTTGCCGCCCGCCGAGAGCAGGTAGCGACTCGTGGTGTCGGCGAGGGTGTCGGTCGAGTGCATCGCCTCCTCGAGCCCCGCCTCGACGAGCTCGAGCCCGTCGTCGACGGCGCTGATGAAGCGCCGCTCGGACGGGGTCGCGAACAACCGCTCGCCGATGCCCAGCGAGGCGCGGAGGCTCGGTGCGCGACGTGCGACCGGGACGCTCGGGTTCAAGTGCTGCTCCGTGTTCGGGGTCAGGTGACCGGTCAGGCGTCGCCGGGTTCGACGCTCGGCTGCTCGCCGGTGTGCTGGTGCTCGCGACGTGCCTTCGCCCGACGGGCGACGGACTCGCGGACCTCGCCCGCGACCGGCTTGCGGCCGCGGTGCAGCGCGACGATGCCGGCGGTGAGGTTGCGGTGCGCGACCATCGTGAAACCGACGCCGCGGAGCCACTGGCTGAGGACCTGCTGGTCCGGCCACGCCTCGATCGACTCGGCCAGGTAGCGGTAGGCCGCGGGGTTGCTGCTCGACAGCCGCGCGATGCCCGGGAGCACGCGCTTGAGGTACGAACCGTACCCGAAGCGCAGCAGTGCCATCGGCGGTGTGGAGAACTCGCAGATGACGAGCCGGCCGCCCGGCTTCAGCACCCGGAGCATCTCCGTGATCGCCTGCATGGGGTCGTTGACGTTGCGCAGACCGAAGGAGATCGTGACCGCGTCGAAGGTGTCGTCGTCGAAGGGGAGGTGCTCGGCGTCGCCCTCGACGAACGTGATCTCGGGGTGCCGCTCACGCCCGACGGCGATCATGCCCGCCGACAGGTCGAGCGCCGTGACGTCCGCGCCCTTCTTCGCCAGGGCGGCTGCGCTCGTGCCGGTCCCCGCGGCGATGTCCAGCACCGTCTCACCCGGCTGGGGGTCGACCGCCCGGACCGTCGCGACGCGCCACAGCGGAGCGTTGCCCGCCGACAGGATGTCGTTCGTGAGGTCGTACTTCGCGGCGACGTCGTCGAACATGGCCGCCACCTCGTCCGGCCGCTTGCTCAGGTCCGCTCTGCTCACCGCACCATCCTAGAGGGCGAGGCTCCCCGCTGCCCGGACGCCCGGCCGGGGTCCGGCGGGTCGCCGCACGCGTACGATCGGCTCGTGACGCGAACCACCACGGCGACCCCCACGCTCACGGTCTCGACCCGGATCCTCGACGACCCGGGGGACGTCCTCCGTCACACCCTCCGGGACGCACCGCTGGCGTTCGTCCGGAGCGGGGACGGCATCGTCGGGATCGGTGAGGCGGCGCGGTTCACGTTCTCCGGCCCCGACCGGATGCGGCAGGCGTCCGCGGTCTGGCGCGACCTCGTGCAGGGTGCCGTCGTGGACGACCCCGTGCAGCTGCGCGGCACCGGACTCGTCGCGTTCGGGTCCTTCGCCTTCGCCGACGACTCCGCCGAGCGGAGCGTGCTCGTCGTGCCCCGGGTGGTCATCGGCAAGCGCCGCGGGAAGGCCTGGCTCACCGCCGTCGACACGACCCCCGACCCCGAGCCACTGGCCTTCTCGCGGACCTCCGTGCCGGTGCCGGCCGTCGGCGGACACGTCTCGGTCGCACTCGGCCCCGGGCGGATCGACGAGGACGCCTACGCCGCGGCCGTCACGGACGCCGTGCGCCGGATCACCGCGGGCGAGGCCGAGAAGGTCGTCCTGGCGCGCGACCTGGTCGGCGCGCTGCCCGCCGGAGCCGACCAGCGCGCGATCCTGCTCGACCTGGCGGCCGCCTACCCGCAGTGCGTCACGTTCGCCGTCGACGGCCTGGTCGGCGCGACCCCGGAGACCCTCGCCCGCACCGACGGCACGGAGCTGTCGGCACGGGTGCTCGCCGGGAGCGCCGCACGCGGTGCCGATCCGGTGTCCGACCGCGCCGCCGCCGAAGCCCTTGCAGCGAGCGCGAAGGACGTCGAGGAGCACGGCTTCGCGATCGCGAGCCTGCTGCACGCACTGCGGACCGTCGCGACCGACGTCCGCGCCGACCCGGAGCCCTTCCGTCTGCAGCTGCCCAACCTGTGGCACCTGGCCACCGACGTCCGGGCGACCCTGCCGGTCGGCACCACCTCGCTCGACGTCGCCGACGCCCTGCACCCGACCGCCGCGGTCGCCGGTACCCCCACCGACGTCGCGGTGCGCCTGGTCGCCGAGCTCGAGGGCGTCGACCGCGGCCGGTACGCCGGTCCCGTCGGCTGGCTCGGGGCGAACGGCGACGGTGAGTGGATGCTCGCACTCCGCAGCGCCCGGATCGACGACGACGGGACGGTGCGTGCGTGGGCGGGCGCCGGGATCGTGGCGGGCTCGGAGCCCGCGCGCGAGGTCGCCGAGACCGCCCTGAAGTTCCGCCCGATCCGGGACGCGCTGGCCTGACGTCACCGGGCTGCTGCTGGCCGGAGCCGCGACCGGTCGGGGCGGGCCGACAGCAGCCGTCGGTCGTCAGTCGGTCAGCGGGACCTCGACGACCAGGCGCTGCGCCGGGTCGGTGAGCGCGCCCTCGAGGTCGCCCCAGGTCGCCGCCCGACGGTAGGCCCACCCGAGCCCGGTGACGACCCGCTCGACGTCGACGTGCTGCGGCGTCGTCATGACTCGCCGCATGTCCTGCTCGGGGGTGGTCGCCGCGACCTCGAGGCCGCGGAAGATCGCGCCCCCGCCGTCGTTGCCCACCACCACCTGGACACGGTGCGCCGGCTCCTCGATCCCGGTGACGAACGCCCCGAGGTCGTGCAGGAACGTCAGGTCGCCGACGAGCACCCGCGTGGTGCCGACGGAGTCCGGCGTCCGTTCGAGTGCGGCGGCGATCCCCAGTGCGGTCGACACCGTGCCGTCGATCCCCGCGAGGCCGCGGTTCGCGTGCACCCGGATCTTCTTGCCCGGCACGTGCGCGTCGGCGACCCGGATCAGCTGCGAGGCGCCGAGCACGAGGCGGTCGTGCGGCCAGGTCGCGCCCCAGACCGCCTCGACGAGCATGGTCCGGTCGACCGCTCGACGACGCAGGGCCACCTCGTCGCGCAGGTACCGGTTGCGCTCGGCGCGGTCCCCCGAACGCTTCGCGTCGAGGTCCGGCCCGGCATCGCCGTCGCCGAGGAGCGCGCGGCTCGTCGCCACCCACCGTCCGACCCACGCGCGGTGCGCCGGGGTGGTCCGGCCCGTCACGCGGACGTCGGAGACGAAGGCGGTGGCGGCGTCCGGCCGGGAGGCACGGGCCGGGTCGAAGGGGTCGGCCCCCGGTCCGCGGACCACGACCGTCTGGACGTCGGCCCGCTGCAGCAGGGCGGGCACCTCGCGGCTGAGCGTGGGGTGTCCCAGGACGACGGCGCGGCGCACGGCACCACCGAACTCGGGGTCGCGGAGCAGCTCCCGGTAGGTGACGACCAGGTTGCGGCCGAAGCGCGCCCCGCTCGACACCTCGGCCAGCAGCGGCGCACCGAGCTCCCACGCGATCCGTTCGGCGTCCTCACCGGCGTCGTGGCCAGCGATGACGACGGTCGCGGGCTGGTCGTCCGGTGCGAGCTCCGCGACCGGCAGTCCGGCGTGCACCCGACGACGGGCGTGCTCGGTGTCGACCTCGTCCTCCGGCACGGCGCGGACGTCCTCGGGTCGCAGCCCGGCGGACAGCGGCTCGCGGAAGGCGACGTTCAGCTGCACCGGACCCGGCTGGCCGGTGTGCCCGGACGCGACGGCGACGGCCTCGCGCGCGAGGGACCGGACGGCGTCGACGGCCGTGCCGCCCTGTGCCGTCGGTGCCTGCACGTCGCGCACGAAGGACACGGCCGGACCGAACAGCCCGGGTTGGACCGTCGTCTGGTTGCTGCCGATGCCCCGCAGCTCGTCCGGACGGTCGGCGGAGAGGACGACCATCGGCACACCGGAGTGGTGCGCCTCGAGCACGGCGGGGTGCAGGTTGGCCACGGCGGTGCCCGAGGTGGTGACGACCGCTGCCGGGCGGCCCGACTCGACCGCGAGCCCGAGCGCGAAGAAGCCGGCGGTCCGCTCGTCGAGCCGGACGTGCACGGTGGTGCCGCCGGCACGTTCGAGCGCGACCGCCGCGAGGGCGAGTGCCTGCGACCGGGAGCCCGGGCTCACGACGACGTCGGTGACACCGGCGCGCGCGAGTTCGCGCAGGAGCGCGAGGGCGAAGTCGGTAGCCGGACTGCCGGAGCCCGCGGGCCCGTCAGCGATCGGCGGGGCAATCGTCGTCTCGTTCGTCGCGGTCGCGTCGTTCGTCGCGGAGCTGGTCATCGCGGAACTGGTCCTCGAGGTCTCGGAGGGTTGCGTCGTCCTGGTCCGTTCCGGTGCGGAGTGTCCCGGTGCCACGAGGGCCACCGAGGAAGTCGGGGTCGTCTTCGGGTCCACGGTACCGGGGCGCCGGTCCGGGCGTGGCGGGGGCCCGACCGAGCACGAACCACAGCAGACCGCCGAGCACCGGCAGGACGAGCACGAGGAGGATCCACCACCCACGCCGCAGGGAACGGACGCGCTGACGTGGCATGGTCGCGCAGTCGATGACCGCGTAGACCGTGAAGGCCACGGCGGCGACGGCGACGATCAACCACAGACGGACCATGCGACGACTCTAGGCAGCGCGCCTGGGACGGACCTGCCCGTCAGCCGCTGCACGAGCGACGTTCCGTAGACTCGTGGGGTGAAAGCGTGGCTCGTCTACACCCTTGCCCGGCTCGGCATCTTCGCCGCGGCGCTGGCCGTCCTGCTCGTCATCGGCCTGAAGTGGTACTGGGCGGCGATCGGCGCCGCGTTGATCGGCCTGCTCGTGTCCTACATCGCCCTGCCCCGACTCCGGGGCCGGGTGACCTCGTCCATCGCCGAACGCCGGGGTCGACCGGAGCACGATGCCGACTCGGACTTCGAGGACGACTTCGTCGACGCTGCCGACACCGACGCGACCGCCGCCACCGACCAGCCCGTGTCGGACGCCGACCGGCACCGCGAGCGTCGCGAGCACGACACGGAGTAGCCCTGCGCCGCTCGCGCGTCGCTCCTACGGCAGGAGGACGAGCGTGAGGCCCAGGACCACGCCGTAGGCGAGCGACGCGAAGGACGACAGCTGCAGGGCCGTGATGAGTTCGCGCGGCTTCCGCGACGAGACGCCGATCGCGAGTGCCGGCAGCGCCAGCAGCAGCGAGAAGTACGCGAACCCGGTGCGGAAGTACAGCAGCACGAACCACAGCAGCACGACGTACGGCAGCATCAGGAACAGCCCGAACAGGACCCGGGCGACGGGCCGACCGACCACGACCGCGAGGGTGCGCTTGCCGGCCTGACGGTCCTCGTCCACGTCGCGGATGTTGTTGACCATGAGCACGGCGCAGGCGAAGAAGCCCGCGGCGACGGCCGCTGCCCAGCCGCTCGCGGTGATCGCCTGGATCTGCACGTACTGGGTGCCGAGCACGGCGACCAGCCCGAAGAAGACGAAGACGAACACCTCGCCGAGCGCGTTGTAGCCGTACGGCTTCTTCCCGCCGGTGTAGTACCAGGCCGCGACGATCGCGGCCGCGCCGACGAGCAGCAGCCACCACGTGCCGGTGAGCAGGACGATGACCAGACCCGCCACCGCGGCGAGCCCGAAGAACGTCAGCGCGACGGTGAGCACCGTGCGGGGCTTCGCCAGGCCGGCACCGGTCAGACGGGCAGGACCGACGCGGAACTCGTCCGTGCCCCGGACGCCGTCGGAGTAGTCGTTGCTGTAGTTCACGCCGATCTGCAGGAACAGCGCGACCGCGAGCGCGAGCAGGGCGACCGCCAGGTGGTGGTCGCGCCCGAGGTACGTGCCGAAGTCGCCCGGCGCACCGGAGTCGACGAACGCCACGCCGGTACCGAGCACGACCGGCACGACGCCGAGCGTCAGCGTGCGGAGCCGGGCACCGCCGATCCAGTCGCCCGCGGTCGCCCGCTGCTTCGTGCGCTCCGGTGCCGAGGCCTTCGCCGGGTTGCCGCTGCGGCCCTTGACCGGGGTCCTGTTCTTCGTACGTGCCACGGCCGACCATCGTATCGGTGCCGACTACGGGGAGGGTGCGCCCTCGGGGTCGGCCAGCGCGCGGACGGCCCGGCGGTCGGGCTTGCCGGACGCGAGCATCGGGAGCGCGTCCACGACCAGGACCGCGGCGGGACGGGCTGCGCGTCCGAGGGCCTCCGCGACGTGGACGCGCACCGTGTCGAGGTCGAGCGGGCGTTCCGTGACGACGACGGGCACCTCGCCCCACTCCCCCGACGCCCGTCGTGTGACGACCGCGGCGTCCTGCCCGGGCAGCTCGCGCACCCGGCGCTCCACGGCACCGAGCGGCACCTTCTCGCCACCGGAGACGATCACGTCGTCGAGCCGGCCGAGCACGCGCAGCCGACCGTCGTCGTCGATCGTCGCGGCGTCGCCGGTCCGGTACCAGCGGTGACCGTCGCGCTCGACGAAGGTGCGAGCCGTGCGCCCCGGGTCGTCGAGGTACCCCTCGGCGAGCATCGGACCGGACAGCTCGAGCGCGCCGTCGACGAGTTCCGCGCGGACCGTGCCGAACGGCGTGCCGTCGTACACGCAGCCGCCGCTCGTCTCGCTCGCACCGTAGGTCGTGACGACCCGGACGCCGGCGTCGAGGGCGCGCTGCCGGAGTGGTGCGGGGGTGGACTGACCGCCGACCAGGACGGCGTCGAACCGGGTCGCGGCCGCGGTGGCGCGCGGGTCGTCGAGCACGCGGGCGAGCTGCACCGGCACGAGCGACGTGTAGCGGCGGGGCGCTGCGGGGCCGACGTCGAGCCGGTCGACCGCGTCGGCGAACGCACCGCCGTCGAAGTGCCCCGGCGGGACCACGACCGGACTCGTCCCCGCCGTGATCGAGCGCGTCAGGACGTTGAGGCCGGCGATGTAGTGCGTGGGGAGCGCGAGCACCCACCGACCGGATCCGCCGAGTGCGGCGTCGGCTGACGCCGCACTCGCGAGCAGTGCGTCCGCGGACAGGGCCACCCGCTTGCCGGTGCCGGTGGACCCGCTCGTCTCGACGACCAGGGCGACCCGCTGCGCGACGTTCGACGGCGGCGGTGTCGGCAGCGCCGGGGCGCCCTCGGCGACGGGGAGCAGTGCGGGACCGCCGGCGAGGGCAGCCTCCAGGCCGCGCAGCACCGCGGACGAGTCGGACGCGCCGATCGCGATCAGCGGGCGGTTCACCGGCGGGCTCCCGGGCTCAGTAGTGCCACGGGAACGAGGTCCACTCCGGCCTGCGCTTCTCGAGGAAGGCGTCGCGCCCCTCGACCGCCTCGTCGGAGGCGTAGGCGAGGCGTGTCGCCTCGCCCGCGAAGACCTGCTGGCCGACCATGCCGTCGTCCACCGCGTTGAAGGCGTACTTGAGCATGCGGATCGCGGTCGGCGACTTGCCGAGGATCGTCTCGCCCCACCGGATCGCCTCGCGCTCGAGGTCCTCGTGCGCCACGACCCTGTTGACCGCACCCATCTCGTAGGCGCGTTGCGCCGAGTACTCCTCGGCGAGGAAGAAGACCTCGCGCGCCAGCTTCTGCCCGATCTGGCGGGCGTAGTAGGCGCTGCCGTAGCCGCCGTCGAAGGACCCCACGTCGGCGTCGGTCTGCTTGAACCGACCGTGCTCCGCGCTCGCGATCGTCAGGTCGGCGACGGCGTGCAGTGAGTGCCCACCGCCCGCGGCCCAGCCGGGCACGACGGCGATGACGACCTTCGGCATCATCCGGATGAGGCGCTGGACCTCGAGGATGTGCAGCCGGCCCATCGACGCCTGGGCGGCGGCGGGGTCGACCCCCTCGGGCGGAGCGCCCTCGTCGCCGACGTACTGGTAGCCGCTGCGGCCACGGATGCGCTGGTCGCCGCCGGAGCAGAACGCCCAGCCGCCGTCCTTCGGGCTCGGGCCGTTGCCGGTGAGCAGGACGACGCCGACGTGCGGGTCCTGACGGGCGTCGTCGAGCGCGCGGTAGAGCTCGTCGACGGTCCGCGGACGGAAGGCGTTGCGCACCTCGGGCCGGTCGAAGGCCACGCGGACGATGCCCTGCGAGACGTGCTTGTGGTACGTGATGTCGGTGAAGTGCTCCGCGACCGGAGCAGCGGTCCAGACGTCGGGGTCGAACAGGTCGGAGACGGGAGCAGCCATGTCCCCACCGTATCGCCGGGCTGTGGGACCGGCCCCCGCTCCGTGCTGGTCGAGACTCCGTCCCCGTCGGGGCTACATCCCCGTGAGGGCTTCGGGGGCGAGGACGACGAGCAGCACGATGAGGATGACCGGGTTCGCGAAGAACGCGAGGACGACCCCGACCGCGCCGTACCAGCGACCGAACGACCCGACCGCGGCGATGAAGCCGAGCACCGCGGCGATCAGGGTGAGGAAGACCACCACGAAGCAGATGCCGAAGGCGAACGTGGTGTCGCCGCCCATGAAGACCGCGAAGGCGCTGGCGTCGACCGCGGCGGAGACCACGGCGAGTCCGAGCGCGATCTTGCCGACGATCGGGTTCCGGCGGCGGCGGGCGGCGTGCTCGAGTGCGCGGGTGTCGACGGTGTTGCGCTGCATCAGGCGCTCGAAGTCACCGGTGTCGGAGCGACCTCCGGGAGGACGGGGTCCGGCGGACCGGGCGGCCGCGTTCTCGACGGGTCGGGACGTTCCCGGAGCGGCCGCACGCTGCGCTGCCGTCCGCTGCGCAGCTGCCTGCCGGGTCGCACCGGGACGCTGCGCCGCCGCCGCGCGTTGCGCTGCGGCACGCTGCGCCGCGGCGCGCTGCTGCGGATCCGACGCCACCGGCCCTCCCTCTCCTCGGTCGCCGAACGGACGTGCCACGGTGGTCCGTGGCGCCGTCGACGCTGGGCCGACCGGTGCATGCTAGTGCCCGGCCCTGGCGGTCGGCTCCGAGGAAGCGGCGGGAGCGCTGGGCGCGGGATGGGTCTCGGCGTCGCCGGTCCTCGGCGCGGCCACCCCGGTCGCTGTCACCGCTCATGCGCGAGGATGGGGTGTGCTCCCCGACCTCGCCGACCTCACTGCAGACGCCCACGTCGTCGCATTGCCCATGCGCGTCCGTTTCCGTGGCATCACCGTCCGCGAGGCCGTGCTGCTCCGCGGACCCGCAGGGTGGACGGAGTTCTCGCCCTTCGTCGAGTACGACGACCACGAGGCGACCGCATGGCTCCGGAGCGCCGTCGACTTCGGGTGGACCGAGCACCTCCCCGCAGCCGACACCGTGCCGGTGAACGCCACGGTGCCGGCGATCGGGCCGGACGCGGTCGCCGGCCTCCTGGCGCGCTACCCCGGCTGCACGACCGCGAAGGTCAAGGTCGCCGAACCCGGCACGCGCATCGAGGACGACGTCGCCCGCGTCGCCGAGGTCCGTCGCGTGATGGGACCGGAGGCTGCGCTCCGTGTGGACGCCAACGGGCTCTGGTCCGTCGACCAGGCCGTCGAGGCGCTCGAGCGGCTCGCGCCGTACGGACTCCAGTACGCCGAGCAACCGTGCCGGTCCGTGCCCGAGCTCGCCGAGCTCCGGCGACGGATCGCGGGCCTCGGCGTGCCCATCGCCGCCGACGAGAGCGTGCGTCGGGCGTCGGACCCGCTCGCCGTGGCCCGGGCCGGGGCGGCCGACGCGCTCGTCGTGAAGGCGCAGCCGCTCGGCGGGGTCACCGCGGCGCGCGCGATCGTCGCCGAGGCCGGTCTGCCGTGCGTCGTCTCCAGTGCGCTCGACACGTCGGTGGGGCTCGGGACCGGGGCGTTCCTCGCGGCGGCGGCCATGTCGCCCGGGTACGCGGCGGGGCTCGGGACGGCCGCGATGTTCGAGACGGACGTCACCGCCGCTCCCCTGCTGCCGGTCGACGGGCACGTACCGGTCCGTCGCACCGAGGTGTCCCAGGAGCTGCTGGAGCGGAACGCAGCGTCCCCGGAGCGGACGGCGTGGTGGTCCGAGCGGCTGGAACGCGTCCACGCCCTGCTCGCCGCCGCCTGAGCGCAGCGGCAGCGGCGTCGGCGTCGGCCGTTCCGGTACGACGACGTGCCGCATGCGATCCCTTGAGTCGCACGACGTGCCGCCGGGTCGCGCCACCAGCGGCAAGTCCTGCGACGAAGGACGACGGGGCCCTCCGGGCCGGACCGGCCGGGGCCGACCCGGGTGCACCGACACCGGGGCACCGCCAGCGTGACGGACGGGAGGCGGGGTGCCAGCTGGCACCGCGCCTCCCGTCCGTCGTGCCGGTCGCGTCGAGGACGCCCGGCCGGGCTCACAGGCCCGAGTAGCTGTGCAGGCCCTTGAAGAAGACGTTCACGACGGAGAAGTTGAACATCACGGCGGCGAAGCCGATGAGCGCCAGCCAGGACGACCGCGCGCCGCGCCAGCCGCGGGTCGCACGGGCGTGGATGTACCCGGCGTAGACGACCCAGATGATGAAGGTCCAGACCTCCTTGGTGTCCCACCCCCAGTACCGACCCCAGGCGCGCTCGGCCCAGATCGCACCCGCGATGAGCGTGAAGGTCCAGAGCACGAAGCCGACGAGCAGCACGCGGTAGGTCAGGACCTCGAGCCGTTCGGCGTCGGGCAGCGTCTCCATGAAGCGGAGCTGCCTGGACACCGGGCGGCCCTGTCGGTAGGTCTGCACCAGTTGCGCCACGGCGAGTCCGGCGCCGAGGGCGAAGAAGCCCGTGCCCGCGATCGCGACGAAGACGTGGATGACGAGCCAGTACGACTGCAGTGCGGGCTGCAGCGGGACGACGGGCACCCAGTAGTTCACGGTCGCGATGCCGAGCAGGATGATCGTGAGCCCCGTGATGAACACGCCGAGGAACTTCAGGTTCTGCCAGAACTGCACCAGCAGGAAGATCAGCGTGATGAGCGCCGTACCGGTGAGCGAGAACTCGAACATGTTGCCCCACGGCACACGGTCGGCCGCGATGCCGCGCAGGACGGTCGCGCCGACGTGCAGCACGAGCGCGAGGATCGTCATCGCCATGCCGACGCGCTCGAACTTCGTGCCGCCACCGCCGGAGCGGCCCCGGTCGGTGTCGACCTTCTCGAGCACGACCGTGCCACCCTGCACCGTCGCGACGGTGCGTTCGGCGGGTGCGGGGGCGGCGGCACCGGCCGCCACCTGGCCGGACCGCTTGGCCATGTCGAGCGCGAAGGAGATGAACGCGACGACGTAGACCGCCATCGCGGAGTACGTCAGGACGACCGAGTAGGTCGCGAGGTTGGTCGTCATGTCCGGGTTCACGAGGGGATCCTAACTCCGAGGTCCGACAGGTGCCTCTTGGCGATGTCGTCGACGGCGCGCTCGAGGTTGGGGTCCTCGCCGCGCGCCAGACCGGCGTACTCGAGGTCGTACTCGCCGTGCTCCGCACCCCTGCGCGGGACGGCCTTCACCCACACGCGGCGACGGGGCACGAACAACGACGTGAGCAGGCCGAGCACCGCGAGCACCGCGAACCCGGCGACGAACAGCTGCGACGGGTCGTGGTGCACGTCGAGCGAGACGTAGCGCTTCACGCCGTCGAAGGTGATCGAGCCGGTGCCGTCCGGCAGGGTCTTCGTCTGGCCGGGCTTCAGCTCGATGCTGGCGGTCTCCGACTGTCGCCCGGCGATCTGCTCGAGGCCGCTGGTGTCGAGCGAGTAGACGCTCTGCGGGACACCGCTGTCGAGGCCGAGGTCGCCGCGGTACACCTGGAGCGTCAGGAGCGGGTTCTGCGCGTCCGGGTAGGCGCTGGCGAAGGCGCCGGTCGACAGCTTCGACGCGGTCGGGTAGAAGAACCCGACCATGCCGAGCTGCGACGGCGAGGCGTCCGGCACCTTGATGACGCCGGTCGACGTGTAGTTCGCGTCCTCCGGCAGGAACGGCACGACGTCCTGGAACGCCACGTTCCCCTTGCCGTCGCGGACCGTGACCTGCATCGCGTACCCGTTGCCGAGCAGGTACACGTTCGTCCCGCCGACCGACAGCGGGTCGTTCACGCCGATGCGACTGGTCTTCGGAGCCCGGCCCTTCTCCTGGCTGGTCACCGTCGCCGAGTAGTCGAGGGCCTGTCCGAGGGCGTCGAGGTTCTTCTCCTCGTAGGTCGTCGTGAACTTGTCGAGGGTCAGGTTGTAGCCCTGCAGGTCGGTCTGGCGGAACCAGCGGCCCGGGTTGAAGGAGTCGTACGAGCCGAGGACGTTCGAGAACGTCTGGCCCTCGACCAGCAGGCGCTGCCCCGTGTAGCTGAACCCGCCACCGAGGCCGACTGCCACGAGCACGCCGACGAGCGCCGCGTGGAAGACGAGGTTGCCGGTCTCGCGCAGGTACCCGCGCTCCGCGCTCACCGAGTCCCCGAAGCGCTCGACCCGGTACCCGGACCGCTTGAGCAGGGTCGCCGCGCGGCTCACGGCATCGTCGACGGACGGGAGGCTCGTGGTCGCGTCCGCCTCGACGGGGACGGACCGGTAGCCGGCGAGTCGGCCGAGGCGCACCGGGGTCTTCGGCGGTCGCGTCCGCAGCGCCTGCCAGTGGTGCTTCGTGCGCGGGACGATGCACCCGATGAGCGAGACGAACAGCAGCAGGTAGATCGCGGAGAACCACACCGAGGTGTACGTGTCGAAGACCTGCAGGGTGTCGAGCACCGGGAAGAGCTGCGGGTGGTCCGCCTTGTACTGCACCACACCGTTGGGGTCGGCGGTGCGCTGCGGCACGAGCGAGCCCGGGATCGCCGCCAGCGCCAGGAGCATGAGGAGGAAGAGCGCCGTGCGCATGCTCGTCAGCTGGCGCCAGAAGAAGCGGACGTAGCCGACGAGGCCGAGCTTCGGCTGCGTCGGTCCGTCGTCGCCGGTCGCCACCGGAGCGGCGCTGTCGACGTGGTCGGACGGGCGCATCGGGTCGGCGCCCGAGGTCGTCTCGTCCACGGGGACGCGCTCGACGTCGGGTCGCTCGGGGGTGGCGTCGTGCTCAGACCGCGGGGACAAAGCTCTGGATCACCGCCCCGAGGCTCGACATGACGGCCGACCAGATGCCGGTGACCATGAGCAGACCGATGACGATCAGGATCGCTCCTCCGATGATGTTGACGGTGCGCATGTGGCGCTTGACGACCCGGATCGCCCCGGTCGCCCACCCGGCGCCGAGCGCCACGAGGACGAAGGGGACACCGAGCCCCAGGCAGTACGCGACACCGAGCCACATGCCCTGCCAGGCGCTGCCCGACTGCACGCTGAGCAGGTTGATCGCGGCGAGCGTGGGGCCGAGGCACGGGGTCCAGCCGAGGCCGAACACGATGCCCAGCAGCGGTGCCCCGACGAGCCCGGTCGCGGGCGTCCACGACGGCTTGATCGTGCGCTGCAGGAAGGTGAAGCGTCCGATGAAGACCAGGCCCATCGCGATCACGACGACCCCGAGCACCTGGGTGATCAGGTCACGCCACCGCACGAGCCAGAACCCGAGGGCACCGAACACCGTCGTGTACGCGACGAACACCGCGGTGAAGCCGAGCACGAACAGCACGACGCCGAGCACGACCCGCCCCCGACGCTGGCCGCCCTCCGCGATCCCGCCGACGTACCCCAGGTACCCCGGCACGAGCGGGAGCACGCACGGGGACAGGAACGACACGAGCCCCGCCAGGGCGGCGACGGGCAGCGCCACCAGCATCTGGCCGCTCAGGATCGCGTCGGCGAAGGGGTTGCCGGGCACGGGTCAGGACGCCTTGCCGTCGAGCTCGTCGCCGACCAGGGTCTGCAGGATGCTCTTGCCGTCGATCGCACCGAGGACGCGGGCGGCCACGCGGCCCTGCTTGTCGAGGACGATCGTCGCGGGGACGGCGTTCGGGGCGATCTGCCCGGAGAGGGCGAGCTGCACGGCGCCGTCGCGGGCGTCGAGCACGGTCGGGTAGTCGACGCCGAAGGTGCGCTCGAACGCCGCCGCGGTCCCCGCTTCGTCGCGGACGTTGACGCCCACGAAGACCACGTCGTCGTCGGCGTACTGGTCGTGCACCTGGTTGAGGTACTTCGCCTCGGCGCGGCACGGCGGGCAGCCGGCGTACCAGAAGTTCAGCACGACGACCTTGCCGCGGAGGTCCTTCGCCGAGATGGTGTCGCCGTCGGTGTCCTTCGTCGTGAAGTCGACCGGAGCGCTGCGGTCGTCGGCCGCCACCTCGGTCACCGCCCCGGTGCCGGAGATGTAGTTCTGGGTGGTGCCGCTGCCGTACTGGCGCGACAGGTCGTCGTTCGACGACGAGCACCCGGCGAGCGCCAGGGCTGCGATCACCGCCGAGGCCGCGACGGCGGCGATCCGGCTGCGTGCGGACATCAGACTGCTCCTTCGTCGACCGCGGACGCGCGCAGGGACAGCGCGGGGTCCGCGTACCCGACCTCGGTGAAGCGACCGGACGAGGTGGCGGGCACACGCTCGAGGGTCGTGATGCTGGACAGGTCGCACCGACGCTTGCGGGGGTCGTGCCAGAGCGGCCCCCCGGCGAGCTTGCGGTGCACCGTCCAGATGGGCAGCTGGTGGCTGACGAGGACGACGTCGCCGCCGTCCACGCTCTCCCACGCGGAGGTGGCCGCGGCGAGCATGCGGTTCGCGATGGACTCGTACGCCTCGCCCCAGCTGGGGCGGAACGGGTTCGCGATCCAGGGCCACTCGGCCGGTCGCCCGATGGAGCGCTTCGTGAAGCCGGGGCGCTGGCCCTCGTACCGGTTCGTGGGCTCGATCAGCCGTTCGTCGAGCGAGACCTCGAGCCCGTAGGCAGCCGCCCAGGGCGCCGCGGACTCCTGCGTGCGCTGCAGCGGCGACGCGACGATCCGTCGGACGTCGACCCCGGCGTCGTGCCAGGCGGTCGCCGACGCGGCGGCCATCCGGGCACCGAGCTCGCTGAGCCCGAAGCCGGGCAGCCGGCCGTAGAGCACTCGCCCCGGGTTGTGGACCTCGCCGTGCCGGACGAGGTGGATCCGTGTCGCGGGCATGGGTTCCAGTCTAGGTCGCTCCACCGTCATCACCCGCCCCACAGCGGATTCACCGGATGTGCGAGCGTTCAGCCCCGGCTCGCTCGGCGGATCAGCCCAGGCGTCCGGTCAGCCGTCCGTGCAGCGCGACGGATCCGGTGTTCAGGTTGACGACCTCGACCGTCGAGCCGTGCCGGGCGTACCGCTGCTCCACCCCGTCGAGCGCCGCGACCGTGCTCGCGTCGAACACGTGCGCGGCAGACATGTCGACGATCACCCGCTCCGGGTCCTCGGCGTAGGAGAACCGTGTGACGAGGTCGTTCGACGAGGCGAAGAAGAGGGCGCCCTGCACGCGGTAGCGGACCGTGTGCTCGTCGACCGGTTCGCGCACCACGGCGACCACGTGTGCCGCTCGACGGGCGAACACGAGGGCCGCGACCACCACACCCACCAGGACACCGGTGGCGAGGTTGTCGGTGGCGACGACCACCACGACGGTGATGACCATGACCGCCGTCTCGCCGAGCGGCATCCGTCCGAGCGTGCGCGGCCGGATGCTGTGCCAGTCGAAGGTCGCGACGCACACCATGAGCATCACTGCGGTCAGCGCCGCCATCGGGATCTGCGCCACGAGGTCGTGCAGGACGATCGTCAGCACGAGCACCGACGCTCCCGCGGCGAAGGTCGACACCCGCGTCCGCGCGCCCGCCGTCTTCACGTTGATGACGGTCTGGCCGATCATCGCGCACCCGCCCGTCCCGCCGAAGAACGCCGACGCGATGTTCGCGATGCCCTGTCCCCACGACTCGCGCCACGCGCTGGACCGGGTCTCCGTCAGGGAGTCGACGAGCTGCGCCGTCAGGAGCGTCTCGATGAGCCCGACGATCGCGACCCCGAACGCGTACGGCGCGACGATCTGCAGGGTCTCGAGCGACAGCGGGACCGTGATGCCGCCGAAGCCGGGCAGGGCGGTCGGCAGGGACCCTTCGTCGCCCACCGTCGGCACCGCGACCCCGAACACGATCGTGATCGCCGTGACCACGACGACCGCGATCAGCGGCGCCGGGACGGCCTTCGTCAGGAAGGGGAAGGCGACGATGATGCCGACGCCGAGGGCCGTCAGCGGCCACACCACGAGCGGGATGTCGTCGCCGAACAGGTTCGGCAGCTGCGCGGTGAAGATGAGGATCGCGAGCGCGTTGACGAAGGCCACGTTGACGCTGCGCGGGATGAAGCGCATCAGGCGGGCCACCCCGAGGAACCCGAGCACCAGCTGGAACACACCGCCGAGCACGACCGCGGGGACGAGGTAGGCGACGCCGTGGTCGCGCACGAGCGGTGCGATCACGAGCGCGACCGATCCCGCGGCGGCGGAGATCATCGCGGGCCGGCCTCCGACGATCGAGATCACCACCGCGATCACGACGCTCGAGAAGAGCCCCACCGCGGGGTCGACGCCGGCGACCACCGAGAACGAGATCGCCTCGGGGATCAGGGCGAGGGCGGTGACGACACCGGCCAGGACCTCGCGGGTCAGCAGACGAGGTGACCGGAGGGCGCTGAGGACGCTGGGTGCCGCGGGGGCATGGGGTGCGAGGGACATCGCTGACGACCCTACCCTGACGTGAGGGTAGGGTTGGCACGGCGACACCGAGCGACGACGGAGGGAGGTCTGCCACGATGACGACCGTGCACTCCCCCTCACCGACTCCCGACGACCGGACACCCGACCAGGTCACGGACGGTCCGGCGCCCGGCGAGACCACGCACATCGGCGAGACGATGCACATCGGCGAGACGATGCACATCGGCGAGCTCGCCGAGCGTGCCGGCATGTCCCTGCGGACGATCCGCCACTACGACGAGGTCGGCCTCCTCGTGCCGAGCGGTCGGACCGCCGGGGGCTTCCGCGTGTACACGGCGCAGGACCTCGACCGCCTGCTCGTCATCCGTCGGATGAAACCGCTCGGGTTCACCCTCGACGAGATGTCCGAGCTGCTCCGGGTCGTCGACGCCCTGGCCGGGGCGGCCCCGGAGGACCAGCCGGCGCTCGCCGCCCGGCTCGACGCCTCGCTCGAGGATGCCCGCGCCCGGCACGCGAAGCTCGTCGAGCGCGCCGGCATGGCCGAGGAGTTCATCGGCACGCTGAGCACCCTGCGCGCCTCGCTCCCCTGACCGGCGGGCGACTCCGCGCCGTCACCGGTCGACCAGCAGTTCCCCCGCCTCGATGAGTCGAGCTCGTTCGCGCCGGGCGGCGCGCCACTCGTCCTGTCGGCGGAGCAACTCGTCGTGCTCCCAGATGAGACGCCGAGCTCTCCACGGGCGCCATCGGTACCGCCTGCGCACGCGCTGCCGCCATTCCTCCTGCCGCTGCCTGACCAGGGCGAGCACTGGATCCTCAACCGCCATGTCCGTCCCTTCCGGTGATGAGTCCGAGCACCAGCGTCCCGAACACGGCGTCGTCACCGTGCAGGTTCTGCATGTCGTACATCGCGTTGGCGCTGATGCTGCCGATCTCCGCGCGACCGGTGTCCGGGTCGCATGCCTGCTCGACCGTCCACACGAACCGCGCCCACGCCCGGTCGCGCTCCTCACGCGCCACGTCCCGCCGCCACCGCACCAACGCCCAGACGCCGGCCACGGCCGCGCCGAGCAGCGTGACCGCCGATCCGACCACCGCGGCCAGCACCGCCGCCACCGCGACGGGCGGCCAGGCCGCGAGCCCCACTCCCGATGCCGTCATCCGGGACCCCTCTCGACTCGCGACCCGACCACACGGACGACGCTACGGAGACGCCGAGGCCGACCCGCGCCTCCCGGCCGCAACTGTGGAGGACGCACGCCGCGAGCCCACCTGTGGAGGAGGCCGTAGACTCGACGACCGTGATCGAACGCACCCGCATCGCCGACCTCGCCGCCCTCCCCGACGGCCCCGTTGCCGTCGCCGGCTGGGTGGAGACCGTCCGCGACCAGAAGAAGGTCCAGTTCGTCGTCCTCCGCGACGAGACCGGCGCCGCGCAGCTGGTGAACCCGGCGACGCGCGAGGCCGAGGACGGCGACGACGACGCCCAGGCCCGGCTCGCCATCACGAACGAGATCTCGGGCCTGGCGCACGGCACCTTCGTGCACGTCCGCGGCACCCTGAAGCACGACGAGCGCGTGAAGCTCGGCGGCCTCGAGGTCAAGGTCGGTTCGCTCGAGGTCGTCAGTGCGGCGATCCCGGAGACGCCGATCGCGGACGACTCCTCGCTCGACAAGCGTCTCGACTGGCGCTTCCTCGACCTGCGCAACCGCAAGCAGAACCTGATCTTCCGCATCCAGACCACGCTGGAGCACGCGTTCCGCACGTACTGGGTCGAGCGGGACTACATCGAGATCCACACCCCGAAGCTGATGGCGTCGGCATCCGAGTCACGCGCCGAGCTCTTCCAGCTCGAGTACTTCGAGACCACCGCCTACCTGGCGCAGTCGCCGCAGAACTTCAAGCAGATGGCCCAGCCCGCCGGCTTCGGCGCGGTGTTCGAGATCGCGGACGCCTTCCGCGCCGACCCGTCCTTCACGAGCCGCCACGCGACGGAGTTCACGAGCGTGGACGCCGAGATCTCGTGGGTCGAGTCGCACGCCGACGTCATGGCGATGCACGAGGAGCTCCTCGTCGCCGGCTTCACCGCCGTCAAGGCGAAGTACGGCAAGGAGATCGAGGAGGTCTTCGGCTTCGAGTTCGTCGTGCCGACGGCCCCGTTCCCCCGCGTCACCCTGGCCGAGGCCCGGAAGATCGTCGCCGACAGCGGCTACGAGGTCGTCCGCGCGGACGGCGACCTGGACCCCGAGGGCGAGCGTCGTGTCAGCGCCTGGGCGAAGGAGACGCACGGCTCCGAGTTCGTGTTCGTCACCGACTACGACGCCTCGATCCGCCCGTACTACCACATGCGGCACGCCGACGACCCGACGCTCACGAACAGCTACGACCTGCTGTTCAACGGTGCCGAGATCTCGACCGGCGCCCAGCGCGAGCACCGCGTCGACGTCCTCGAGGCGCAGGCCGTCGAGAAGGGCCTCGACCCGGAGGAGCTCGGCTGGTACCTCGACTTCTTCCGCTACGGCGTCCCGCCGCACGGCGGCTTCGGCATGGGCCTGGCCCGCGTGCTCATGCTCGCGCTGCACGAGCCGTCCATCCGTGAGGTCACCTACCTGTTCCGCGGTCCGACGCGCCTGACCCCGTAGTCACCACCGACGACGACGGCCACCCTCCGACAGGAGGGTGGCCGTCGTCGTGCACGGGCCGGGAGGCTCGGCTCAGCTCTCCCAGTCGACGGCCGCCCGTCCCGTGACCAGCTCGCGGATCTCGGCGGCCGCCGCCTGGTGGTCCGGGTGGACCTGGTACTCGTCGAGACCGGCGAGGTCGTCGAAGGTCGCCACGACGGCGACGTCCTGGTTCTTCCCCGGGTACGCGACGTTCTCCACCACCTGCAGCGACCGGATCGAGCCGATCGTGCCGACGAGTCCGGTCAGGAGCTCGCGGATGCGCTCGATCGTCACGGAGCGGTCGAGGTCCGAGCGGACGGTCCAGGAGACGACGTGGTGGATCATGCGCGGGCCTCTGCCTTCTCGAGGGCACGTCGGAGCCGGTCGGCGTCCACGTGCCAGTTGCTGTGGACCCGGCCGTCGACGAGCACGACGGGGATGTCCTCGGCGTACTCCGCACGAAGGGCGTCGTCGTCGAGGATCGACCGCTCCTCCAGCGTCGTACCGGGATGGGCCGCCACGACCTGTTCGACGACCGGACGGGCGTCGTCGCAGAGGTGGCAGCCGGGCTTCGTCAGGAACGTCACGGCGGGCATGTCCCCACCCTAGACCGGCGGGACGCGGCACCCGGGAACACGAAAGCCCCGGCGGACCGGGGCTTCGGGTGCAAGTACTGGACTTACTTCTTGTTGCGACGCTGGTGACGCGTCTTGCGAAGGAGCTTGCGGTGCTTCTTCTTCGCCATGCGCTTGCGACGCTTCTTGATGACAGAACCCATAGTGGACCTCGCTCGGAACGATGCTGATGTGTGGACACCGGGCCCGAAGAGACCGCGGAAAATCAACCCGGCCGAGTCTAGCGGAGCGCAGCGGTCCTGTCGAACGAGCGCGAGCCGGGGCGACCTCAGCCGACGTCGGCGATGCCGCCGCGCAGGAGCTCGGCGACGGCCGACTCCGGGACGCGGAAGGACCGGCCGAACCGGATCGCGGGGAGCTCCCCCGCGTGCACCATGCGGTACACGGTCATCTTCGAGACGCGCATCATCTCGGCCACCTCAGCGACGGTGAGGAAGCGCACGTCGTCGAAACTGCCGGTCATGGTCCGCCTTCGGGTACCCGCGGTTCGCGCGGGGTCGGTGTGACCTGTGTGGTCAAGGGTGAGTGTAGGGGCGCGTGGGACCGCGTGTCCAGGAGACTCCGAGCAGACGCTCGACCGGGCCCGACTCGGGCATCGGGCCGGACCCGATCCGGGCGTCCGACCGGACCCGGCGCGGCCGTCGGGCCGAGCGCTCAGTCGTCCTCGCCGCGGCGCGTGAAGCGCTTCCGACCGCGGTCGACGACCCGCTCCCAGCCCTGCTGCGCGCCCGTGAACGCGGCCGTCGCACGGTGTGACGCCTCCGCCATCACGCGACCGAGTTCGGTGCCCACCTCGACCGTCGACCGCCCGGCTGCACCGGAGCGCCGCACCGAGACCGGCTGCCCGTCCATCGTCCACGCGGTCGTGGCCGGGGTGCCGTCCGCGTCGACCGCGCCGGTGAAGGGGACCACCCACTCCTCGAGCCGCACGAGGGGTTCCGGGTCGAGCCGGTAGAAGCGGTGCTGCCCTTCCTCCCTGCTCGACACCAGGCCGTGGTCGCGCAGGACCCGGAGGTGCTTCGACACGGTGGGCTGGCTCACCCCGATCTTCTCGACGAGCTGGCCGACGCTCAGCTCACCCCCGGTGGCGTCCGCGCCGTAGGCCGTCAGCAGTGCACCGAGCAGCTCGCGCCGGGTGGGGTCCGCCACGACGGTGAAGATGTCGGCCATGGGGCAAGGCTAGTCGGACGGCCGCGCATGTACCATGTCCGCTGACCTGCTCGACGGCTCCGGAGGCGCCCGATGCTCGACCGCACCGAGCCGCTCGACCGGCACGCGCCGGTGAGCGACGTCCGTCGGTGGTGGAACAGCGTGCTCGACGTCCTCCGGGCATCTCCGTCGCGACTCGCGATCCTCGTCTTCGTCGCGCTGATCCTCATCTTCACGACCCTCTTCACGACCCCGTGGGCGTCGGCGGACCGCACCCCCACGCACTTCGCGGACGCCCTGTTCACGGCCGCGTCGGTGGTCTGCGTGACCGGCCTCGCCACCGTCGACATGGCGACGCACTGGTCGGTGTTCGGCAAGGTCCTGATCGTCGTCGGCACCCAGATCGGTGCGGTCGGCGTGCTCACCTTCGCCTCGATCCTCGGACTCGTGGTCACGCGGCGGCTCGGACTACGCGCGAAGCTCATCGCCGCGGGCGACTCGAACCCCCTCCGCACGCACTCCGGTGCGGTGCCGGAGGGACAGGCCGTGCGGCTCGGCGAGGTCGGCACGCTGCTGCTCACGGTCGCCGTCAGCACCCTGACGATCGAGGTCGCCGTCGGCGTGCTCATCCTGCCCTCGGTCCTCGCCGCGGGGTACCCGTTCTGGACGGCGGTCGGCGACGCCTTCTACTACGCGGCGATGGCGTTCACGAACACCGGCTTCTCGCCGAACGCCGACGGGCTCGCCCCGTTCGCGAACGACTACTGGTTCCTCTCGATGCTCATGGTCGCGGTCGTCGCCGGGTCGATCGGCTTCCCGGTCATCCGTGCGGTGACCAAGCAGTTCCGGACGCCGCGCCGGTGGCCGATCCACGTCAAGCTCACCCTGACCACGAGCGCGGTCCTGCTCCTGGTCGGCGCCGTCGTCTACACCGCGCTCGAGGCGTCGAACCCCCGCACGCTCGGCGACGCCGGAGCGGGGCACACCGCGTTCCAGGCGCTCTTCTTCTCGACGATGACGCGGTCCGGCGGCTTCGCCACGATCGACGTCCAGCAGATGCACGGCGCGAGCCTGCTCGTCACCGACATGCTCATGTTCATCGGCGGCGGCTCCGCCTCGACGGCCGGCGGCATCAAGGTGACGACGCTCGCCGTGCTCTTCCTGGCTGCCGTCGCCGAGGCTCGCGGGCGGCGGAGCATGGAGGCGTTCGGTCGACGCATCCCGAGCGACGTGCTGCGCGTCGCGGTCGCGGTCGTGCTCTGGGGCGCGACCATCGTCGCCGTGATGACGGTCGTCCTGCTGCAGATCACCGGCGACTCGCTCGACCGGGTGCTCTTCGAGGTGATCTCCGCCTTCGCCACGTGCGGGCTGAGCTCCGGCATCTCCGCCGAGCTCCCCGAGGCCGGGAAGTACGTGCTCGCCGCCACGATGTTCCTGGGTCGGGTCGGTACAGTGACCATCGCCGCCGCGCTGGCCGCCAGCCAGAGCCGGCAGCTGTTCCGCCGTCCCGAGGAGAGGCCGATCGTTGGCTGACCGCCGCGTCGCACGCGCCGAGCGCCGTGCACCCCACCCCGTCACCGGCGCCGTGAGCCACGACGCGCCCGTGCTCGTCCTCGGCCTCGGGCGCTTCGGAGCCGCCACCGCCGGGCAGCTCGAGCGGCAGCACCGCGAGGTGCTCGTCGTCGACACCGATGCCGCGCTCGTGCAGAAGTGGTCGGACCGCGTCACGCACGCCGTGCAGGCCGACGCGACCGACATCGACGCCCTCCGGCAGATCGGCGCCCAGGACTTCGCGATCGCGGTGGTCGCCGTCGGCTCGCACCTCGAGTCGAGCGTGCTCATCACGTCGAACCTGGTCGACCTCGGGATCCCGCAGATCTGGGCGAAGGCCGTCAGCCGGTCGCACGGCACGATCCTGTCCCGCATCGGCGCCAACCACGTCGTCTACCCGGAGCGCGAGGCCGGCGAGCGCACGGCGCACCTCGTCTCCGGCCGGATGCTCGACTTCATCGAGTTCGACGACGACTTCGCCGTCGTCAAGATGTTCCCGCCGCGGGCGGTCCGCGGCAAGGACCTCGCCACGACGGTGATCCGCACCCGGCACGGCCTGACCGTCCTCGGCATCAAGTCGCCGGGCAGGGCGTTCGTGCCGGCCACGCCGGACAGCATCATCGGCGAGGACGACGTGATCATCGTCTCGGGGACCGAGACGGACCTGGAGCGCTTCGCCGCGCTCGAGTAGCGACCCGACGACGGACGGGAGGCCCGTGGCAGCGCCGCCACGGGCCTCCCGTCCGTCCCCCGTCACGTCGGACAGACCGGTGCGGCACCCGCGGTCAGGACGCGGCGATCTCCTCGGCCCGCGCGATCGCGGCGCGTGACGCACGCGTGAACGTGCCGGCGAGGTCGGCGTCCTGCAGGACGGCGACGGCGCGCTCGGTGGTGCCCTTCGGGCTGGTGACCGCGCGGCGCAGGTCCGCGGGCTCGAGACCGGACGCGGCGATCAGCTCGACGGCGCCCCGGATCGTCCCCTGCACCATCGTCGCGGCCTGCTCGGGCGTGAAGCCGAGTGCCTCGGCAGCCTGCTGCCACTGCTCGACGAGCAGGAAGACGTAGGCGGGACCCGATCCGGAGACGGCGGACAGGGCGTCGAGCTGCGCCTCCGGGACCTCGATCACCTGGCCGGACGCGGTGAAGACGCTGGACGCGAGGGCGACCGCTTCGGCGTCCGCCGTGGTCCCCGCGCTCACGCCGGTGACCCCGTGACCGACGCCGATCGGGGTGTTCGGCAGCGCCCGGACGACGCGGACCCCGGCGGGCACCCGGGCCTCCATCGAGGCGAGCGTGGTGCCGACCGCGACGCTCACGACGACCGCACCGGGGTGCAGGGACGCGGCGACCTCGTCGAGGACCTCGCCGACCAGGTACGGCTTCACGCCGAGCACGACGAGCCCGGCGCCGCGGACGGCCTCGCGGTTCGCGTCCGGGTCGGTCTCCGTCGCCGTCGCGTCGAGGCCGCGTTCGCGCCACGCAGCCGCGGACTGCTCGGAGCGCGTCGTCAGGGTCACGGTCGTCGGGTCGAGTCCCGCGGCGAGCAGGCCCTCGAGGACGCTGCCGGACATGGAGCCGACGCCGAGCATGGCGGTGCGGGGCAGTGCGATCGTCATGGACCCGACCCTACCCAGCGCCCGCGCCTAGGATCGGTCCGTCAGGGGGCCGTCCGCGGGGGCCGGCCCGGTGCACCGCAGGGAGAAGGGACACCCGTGAGCGCTTCGGGAGGCACGAGGGCGATCCTCGCCGCGCTGGCCGCGAACGTCGGCATCGCGATCGTGAAGTTCGTCGCCGCCGCGATCAGCGGGTCGGCTGCGATGCTCGCGGAGGGCGTGCACTCCCTCGCCGACTCCGCGAACCAGCTCCTGCTCCTGCTCGGCGGCCGGCGCGCGCGGAAGGCCGCCGACCAGGAGCACCCGTTCGGCCACGGCCGCGAGCGGTACGTGTACGCCTTCGTCGTCTCGATCGTCCTGTTCACCATCGGTGGTGTGTTCTCGCTGTACGAGGGCGTCGAGAAGCTCGCCGACCCGCACCCGATCACGAACTGGTGGCTCCCCGTCGCCGTGCTCGTCATCGCGATCGGGCTCGAGGGCTTCTCGCTCCGGACGGCTCTGCGCGAGGCCCGCCCGCACAAGGGCTCGCAGTCGTGGGTGCAGTTCGTGCGTCGGGCGAAGGCGCCGGAGCTCCCCGTCGTGATGCTCGAGGACACCGCGGCGCTCACCGGTCTCGTGTTCGCGCTGTTCGGCGTCGGCCTCACCGTGCTCACCGGCAACGGGGTGTTCGACGCGATCGGCACGATCCTCATCGCCCTGCTGCTCATCGCGGTCGCGATCGTGCTCGGTGTCGAGACGAAGAGCCTGCTCGTCGGCGAGGGCGCGAGCGCGGTCGACGTCGAGCGGATCCGGGCGGCGGTGCTCGACGGCCCCGAGGTCAAGTCGATCGTGCACCTCAAGACGCTGTACCTCGGGCCGGACGAGCTCATGGTGGGCATGAAGGTCGCGGTCGACGGCGACCGACGCCTCGGCGACGTGGCGGCGGGGATCGACACGGTCGAGCGGCGGATCCGCGACGCCGTCCCGGCCGCGCGCGTGATCTACGTCGAGCCGGACGTGCTCCGGACGGGGCCGCGTCCACCGACCGAGGCGATCGTCATCCGCGCGGCCGACTGAGGCAACCCGTGCCGCCGGCGCCGTCCGTCCGGCGGCGCCGTCCGTCCGTCCGTCAGCGGCGCTCGCGGAAGAACGCGTCGAGCAGGTCGGCACAGGCCTGCTCACGGACGCCGGCGACGACCTCGGCGCGGTGCGGCAGGCGCCGGTCGCGCGCGATGTCGTAGACGCTGCCGCTCGCCCCGGCCTTCGGGTCCCACGCCCCGAACACGATCCGGGGCACGCGTGCGGCCAGGGCGGCACCGGCGCACATCGGGCACGGCTCGAGCGTGACGACCAGGGTGTGCTCGGCGAGGTGCCAGTCCCCGGTCGCCCCGGCAGCGGCGCGGAGCGCGAGCACCTCGGCGTGCGCGGTCGGGTCCTGCCGGGCCTCGCGCTCGTTCCGACCGACCGCGACGACCTGGCCCGCGGCGTCGAGCACGACGGCACCGACCGGGACGTCCCCCGTGTCCAGGCACGCACGGGCCTCGTCGAGCGCGCGGTCCATCGCCGCGGTGAACGGTCGTCCGGCTGGGTGCTCCACGCGTCGATCCTGCCCCATCGGCACGGTACGCTCGACACCATGCGAGTCCACGTCGCCGACCACCCGCTCATCACCCACAAGCTCTCGGTGCTCCGCGACCGGACCACACCCTCCCCGACCTTCCGCGCCCTGACCGAGGAGCTCGTCACGCTCCTCGCGTACGAGGCGACGCGCAACGTCCGGGTCACGGCGACGCCGATCGACACCCCTGTCGCACACACGATGGGCGTCGCCATCGCGAAGCCCCGTCCGCTCGTCGTGCCGATCCTGCGCGCCGGGCTCGGCATGCTCGAGGGCATGGTCAAGCTCGTCCCCACCGCCGAGGTCGGCTTCCTCGGCATGGCCCGCAACGAGGACACGCTCGAGCCGCAGACCTACGCCGAGCGCCTGCCCGACGACCTGTCCGGCCGACAGTGCTTCGTGCTCGATCCGATGCTCGCGACCGGTGGCACGCTGGCCGCCGCGATCGACTTCCTGTTCGACCGTGGGGCCGAAGAGGTCACCTGCGTCTGCATCCTCGGTGCGCCCGAGGGCCTCGCCGCCGTCGAGCAGGCCGTCGGCGACCGCAACGTGAGCATCGTCCTCGGTGCCCTCGACGAGAAGCTCGACGAGAACGGCTACATCGTGCCGGGACTCGGCGACGCCGGCGACCGCCTGTACGGCCTGGCCGAGTAGCACCCGCTCCCCCGACGCCCCCGTCGGCACGGCTCCGGCCGTGTCGGCGGGGGCGTCTCGCGCACGTCGCGGCGTCCGGCGCGCACGCCGGCGTCCCGCGCGCACGCCGGCGTCCAGCGCGCACGCCGGCGTCCAGCGCGCACGCCGGCGTCCCGCGCTCCGCGCTCCGCGCTCCGCGCCCGGTCCACGTGTCGGCGGACGGGAGGCGCGTGGCGGGTCCGCAGTGCGCCTCCCGTCCGACGGTCGGTCCCGCCGGAGCGCCGCCTGTTCGCTGCCGTCACCGTCCGCGCGGACGGTTGACAGCGCCTTGGTATACCGCCGATACTCGTCCCATGACTGCAACCGTGTCCTCCCGAGTCCTCTCCGAGGCCCTGGGGAACGTCGACATCACGATGTCGACGTCGGCGGTCATGCGTTGTCGAATGTGTGCCTGATCGGTACCCGTTCCAGCCGGATCCCCCGCGACACCACCCCGGTCGCGCGCGTGTGATCCCCGGGTGACAGCACCTCGACGACGCCGCGACAGCACGTTCCGTCGAACCGACCGTCACCCGTACCTCCCGGGAGGCCCCGGTCCACCGCAGGACCGCTGGGCGACACGGCGATCAGCCGTACCCGGACCGACGCACTCGACACCGCACGGTGCACCGCACCGCAGCCCCGCCCGGAGAACCGCCATGTCGCTCACGATCCCCCAGCCCCGCACCGCCCTCCGTCCCGCCACCACGGTGCCCACCGACCTCGGGACGGTCACGCCGATCCGACCGCGTCGCGAGCCCGTCGCCCCGCCGGTCGCGAGCGGGATCCCGACCAGCCCGGTCGTCGCGCCGCAGCGGAACCGTGCCCTGCCGGAGGGCACCGAGGCTCGCGGCTTCGCGCTCTACGTCGGCATCGACGAGGCTGCTGCCGCGGCCGCCGGCACGACCCTGGCGGCCGTGGTCGAGCAGCTGAAGGCCCTCACCGCCCAGCTCGTGCCGTCGTCGGAGACCTACGCCGCGGTCGCCGTCGCGGCCGAGGGCTCCGGCGGGCGTGACGTCGACGTGGTCCGCCTCGCGCTGCAGGACCGCTCCGCCGTGGCCGCCCGCAAGCAGGCCGAGAAACCCGAGCCCGAGGAGACCGGGGTCGTCATCGACATCTCCCGGAAGCGCGTGACGCTCGACGGCGAGGCCGCTCCGCTGACCTACAAGGAGTTCGAGCTCCTCCAGTTCCTCGTGCTGCGCGAGGGCCAGACCGTCGACCGCGCTGCGATCATCGACGGTCTGTGGTCCGACGACGAGGACGAGACCCCGAACGAGCGCACCATCGACGTGCACGTGCGGCGGCTGCGCTCGAAGCTCGGGGCGTTCGAGGAGATCGTGCGGACCGTGCGCGGTGTCGGCTACCGCTTCGACCGGCACGCCGACGTCGCGGTGCGCTACGCGTCGACGCCGTCCCCCGACCTCTTCTGATCCGCTCCGGCGACGTTCGGTGAACTCGCAGCGAACGAAGGCCCCACACGCTGGCGCACCGTTACCGCCTCGTTATACAGTCGGTCGTGCAGGCAGTGTTTGCTGTGGCACCGCCTGCGGAATGTGATTGCAGGACACTCTTGGTGCAAGGGAGAGGGCCGGTCGCTCAGAAGGCGACCGGCCCTCGTCACGTCCGGGGACGTCGCCCGTCCCCCGAGCCGGGTCCGGCGTCGCACGCCGTCGGTAGTGTGGGCTGACCGTACGACCGGAGGGACGACGACCGTGGACGACGCACGCCGCAGCGACAAGGCGACCGCTGTCGCGGCCTGGGAGGCCCTGTTCCGGGCGCAGGTGACCGTGATGCGCGCACTCAACGCCGACTTCCCGGGCGGTGAGATCTCCTTCAACGAGTACGACGTCTGCTTCAACCTGTCGACGCAGCCCGGACGGCGGGCACGCATGCGCGACCTGACCGGACACCTGCTCCTGACACAGCCGAGCGTGAGCCGACTGGTGGACCGCCTGGCGTCGCGGGGCATCGTCGAGAAGCAGCCGGACCCGAGCGACGCGCGGGGCGTGATCGTCGCCCTCACGGCGCACGGCTTCGACGTCTACCGCTCGGTCGCGGTGCAGCACGCGCAGACCATCGCCGACCAGGTCGGCGCCGGGCTCGACGACGACGAGCTCCGGACCCTGACGGCGCTCTGCACGAAGCTGCGCGACGCAGCGGGCGCGGGTGCCGGCGTCCGTCGACCCCGCGCACCCGAGGCGGTGTCGGCGTGAGCGGCGCGCTCGTCTGGCTGCGCGAGGACCTGCGACTCGCGGACAACCCCGCCCTGCGTGCGGCGATCGACCACGGCGGTCCGGTGACCGTCGTCGTGGTGCTCGACGAGGAGTCGCACGGCATCCGTCCGGTGGGGGCCGCCAGCCGCTGGTGGCTCCACCACTCGCTCGCCGCCCTCGACGCCGAGCTGCGGGACCGCCACTCACGACTCGTCCTGCGCCGTGGCGCCGCCGCGCGGGTGATCCCCGAGCTCGTCGCGCAGACCGGTGCCGATGCCGTCTACTGGAACCGCCGGTACGGCAAGGTCGAACGGGACCTCGACGCGGGCATCAAGAGCGCCCTGACCGACGACGGGAAGGACGCCCACAGCTTCGCGGCGAACCTGCTCTGGGAACCGTGGACCGTCCTCACCGGACAGGGCGAGCCCTTCAAGGTCTTCACCCCGTTCTGGCGCGCAGCCCAGGCGATGCCCGAACCGCGGCACCCGCTGCCGAAGCCGCGGGACCTGCCCGCTCCGGCGGACGTCGAGTCCGACGACCTCGACGACTGGGCCCTGCTGCCGACGGCGCCGGACTGGGCGGGCGGGCTCCGCGACGCGTGGGAGCCCGGCGAGGCGGGCGCGCACCGGAAGCTCGAGCAGTTCGTGCACGGGCCGCTCGAGGACTACGACCAGCGCGACGAACCCGCGACGGCCGCCACCAGCGACCTGTCCCCGCACCTCCGGTGGGGCGAGGTCAGCCCGTACCAGGTGTGGCACCGACTGCACGGCGACCTCGAGCCCGAGCAGCGCCGGCAGGCCCCGGCGTTCCTCCGCCAGCTCGCGTGGCGCGAGTTCAACTGGAACGAGTACTTCCACTGCGACGACATCGCGACCGTGAACGTGCGACGCGAGTTCGACGCCTTCCCGTGGCGCGAGGTGGACGACGACGAGCTCGACCGCTGGCGGCACGGGCGCACCGGCTTCGACCTGGTCGACGCCGGCATGCGGGAGCTCTGGCACTCCGGGGCGATGCACAACCGTGTCCGCCTCGCCGCGGCGAGCTTCCTCGTGAAGAACCTCCTCGTCGACTGGCGCATCGGCGAGCAGTGGTTCTGGGACACCCTGGTCGACGCCGACCCGGCGAACAACGCGGGCAACTGGCAGTGGGTCGCCGGCTCCGGCTTCGACGCCGCGCCGTACTTCCGCGTGTTCAACCCCGACCGGCAGATGGAACGCTTCGACCCGCACAAGGAGTACGTGCGGCGGTGGGTGCCCGCGGACGAGGACCGCCCGGAGCCGATGGTCGACCTCAAGGCGTCGCGCCAACGCGCGCTCGACGCCTACGACCGGATGCGTCGCGCATGACGCCGTCGGCCGGGGTGCTCGCCGAGGTCGACGCCCTGTTCGCCGCACGGGTCGCCGACCGGGTGGCCCCGAGCAGCGTCTGGGGCGTCTTCGACCGGGACGGCCTGGTCGCCAGCGGTGGTCACGGCGACCGCGGTGACGGCCGCGCGCCCGACGCCGACACGGTCTACCGCATCGCCTCGTGCACGAAGAGCGTGACCGCCGCGACGCTGCTCACCCTGGCCGCCGAGGGGCGGGTGGCCCTCGACGACCCGATCACCACGGCGGTGCCGGCGTTCGCCGAGGTCGTCCTGCCGTCGGCCGACGCGCCGGTGCCCACGCTCCGCATGCTCCTGACGATGTCCGGCGGGCTGCCGACCGACGACCCGTGGGCGGACCGGCAGGAGTCGATCGACGACGACGCCTTCGACGCGGTGCTCCGCGCGGGGCTGCTGTTCGACTCCGTGCCCGGCACGCGCTTCGCCTACTCGAACACCGGGTACGCCCTGCTCGGCCGCGCGGTCGCCCACGCCGCCGGGGTGCCGGTCACCGAGGCGGTGACGGACCGGGTGCTCCGACCCCTCGGACTCGCGGACACCGTGTTCAGCGCCGCGGCGGCACGCGGGTACGTCGTCACCGGTCAGCGCGACGACGACGGCTCGTGGACCCCGCAGCCGATGACCGGTCCGGGGGCGTTCTCGCCGATCGGTGGACTGTTCTCGACCGTGCGCGACCTGGCGCGATGGGCGCGGTTCCTCGCCTCGGCGCACACCGACGCGCCGGAGGACGGTCCGGTCTCCCCCGCCGACCGCCGCGCGATGCAGCAGGCGATGCGGATCGTGCCGCCCTCGGTGGTGCCGACGGCGGGCCGTCCGACGGCGTACGGCTTCGGGCTCTTCGTGGAGCAGGACGACCGCGCGGGTGAGATCGTGTCGCACTCGGGCGGCTACCCGGGCTTCTCGGCGCACGTGCGGTGGTCGGCGGAGCACGGCCTCGGGGTGGTCGCGTTCGAGAACGCCACGCAGGCGAAGGTCTCGGTGCCGGCCGAACGGGCGCTGGACCTGCTGCTCGCCGAGGTGCTCGCAACGCGGGCGACTCCCACGAGCGCCACGGCCGCGGCGCCGGGCGTCCGCCGTACCGCCGAGGCCACGCGCGTCGCCCAGCAGGCCGTGACGACCCTGCTCCGGGCCTGGGCGGACCCGTCCGTCGACGACGACACCGCCGCCGACCTCGGGACGGCCGTCTGCACGCCGAACGTCCCGCTCGACCGTCCGTGGGTCGCCCGACGTCGCACGCTGCTCGAGGGCGCCCAGGCCGTGGGCGCCGAGTTGGCGGCAGCTCCGGTGGACGAGCAGTCCGTGGCGCCGTCCCACCTGCGCTGGTGGATCCCCGGCAGCGCGGGACGCCTGCGGGTCGAGATCCGGCTCGCCCCGCTCGCGGCCGGTCGGGTGCAGACCCTGACCGTGACCCCGGAGCGTGCCGAGCGGTAGCGTACGGCGGCCCGGCGGGTGATCCGCTAACATTTCAGGTGATCGTGTCCGCACGGTCGCCGACCGATCACTCGACCTCGCCGGAGACGCCATGCCCAGGAGACCCGACCCGACCCTGAAGCCCACGATCGTCGCGAAGGTCGCCCGGCACCTGCAGGACACGAAGCTCGAGGACGCCTCGGTCCGGAGCATCGGCCGCGTGCTCGGGACGAGTGCGTACCCGATCGTGTACCACTTCGGCTCGCGCGAGGCGCTGATCGACGCCGTGGTCGACCACGTCTCCGCCGCGCAGGACCGCTCGCTCGACCCCGGTGCCGACCCGTGTGCGCTCACCGAGCACCTGCTCGCCGTGTTCGGCGGGCTCGACACCCCGGAGCGGCTCCTCGCCGTCCGTCTGACCTTCGAGCTCGGCTGCGTCGAGGGACTCGACGGCCGCGACCGTCAGCTGCGACTGCACCGTCGCCGGGTCGACGAGCTCTCGGCGTGGTGCCGGGCACACGGTCGGTGCGAGGCGGATGCCGACCGGACCGCACAGGTCGCGGTGGCAGCGGCCCGCGGGGCCCAGTGGAGCGCCCTCGTCGACCCGGACCGCTCGGACGTCGACGGCGCGCTGCGCGCGATCGCACAGGACCTCGCGGCGTCGGTACGCCTCGCTGCCGCCTGACGATCGACGAGCGCGCGCCCGATCGGCACGACGACGGCTCTGCACGACGACCGACCCGCACGACGACCGACCGACCGGCACCAGGAAGGACCCGCACGACGACGGACGGGAGGCGCGGTGCCAGCCGGCACCGCGCCTCCCGTCCGTCAGCCGGTCACCACGTGACCGGCAGCCGCGTCACAGGGTGACGAACGACTGCGACTTGGCGTTCGCGAAGCGAGCCGCGACGTTCTCCCAGTCGACGATGTTCCACACGGCCTTGACGTAGTCCGCCTTGACGTTGAGGTAGTCGAGGTAGAACGCGTGCTCCCACATGTCGAGCATGAAGATCGGCACGACGCCCAGCGGCACGTTGGCCTGCTGGTCGAAGAGCTGGAACGTGGTGAGCTTCTGACCGACCTGGTCCCACGCGAGCACCGACCAGCCGGAGCCCTGGATGCCCGTGGCGACGGCCGTGAACTGCGCCTGGAACTTCTCGAACGAGCCGAAGAACTCGTCGATCGCCGCGGCGAGCTCGCCCTCAGGGACCTTCGTGTCCGGGCCGAGGTTGGTCCAGAAGATCGAGTGGTTGACGTGCCCGCCGAGGTTGAACGCCAGGTCCTTCTCGAGCTTGTTGACGTTCGCCAGGCTGCCCGACTCGCGGGCCTCGGCGAGCTGCTCGAGCGCGGTGTTCGCACCCGTGACGTAGGTCTGGTGGTGCTTGTCGTGGTGCAGCTGCATGATCTTGCCGCTGATGTGCGGCTCGAGCGCTGCGTAGTCGTACGGCAGCTCCGGCAGGGTGTACTCAGCCATCTGAGGTCCTTTCGATCGGTGGTTGGCGGAACGGTGCCCCGCGGCTCACGAGAGCCGGGAACGGTCGGAGAGGGAGTGGAATTCCCGGTTGTGGTAGACCAGCGGCTCGCCGCGGTCGGTCCCGGTGGCGATGTCGAGCACCTCGGCCACGACGACCGTCGACGAGCCGATCTCGGTCGTCGAGCGGGGGCGGCACCGCAGTGCGGTCGCGGCGGCGGGCAGGTAGCGCTCGCCGGTCGGCAGCGTCCCCCACATCGGGTCGTCCGCCGCGGGGCTGCCGGTCGCGGCGAACCGCTTGGCGAGACCGACGCTGAGCGAGTCGACGAGGTGCACCACGAAGACGTCGGCGCCGAGCACGACCCCGGCGGAGCCGGACTTGGTCGAGAGCGAGAAGACGAGGACGGGTGGGTCGACGGCGACGCTCGCGACGCTCGAGGCGGTCAGGCCCGTCGGGCCGTCGGGCCCCTCGGCGGTGATGACCGCGACACCGGCGGGGTGTCCGCGGAAGGCGGCCTTGTACGCGTCGGCGATGGTGGCCGGGGTGTCGTCGGGCATGGCAGTCGTGGTGTTCCTCCGGGTGGGATCGGCCGCGGCTGCGCGGCCACCCCCCACCGTAGGACCTCGACCGGGGTCCACGTCAGCGATTCCCAGCTTCGCCCGATCCCGGGCGCGCCGGGCGGACGTGCCTCAGTCGCGCTTCAGCATCACCATGGAGGCCGCCGCGGCGACGAGCATGAGCACCGCCGCCACCGCACCGGTGATCGTCACGCCGGAGTCGAACGCGGCGCGGGCGCTCTCGAGCAGCGCCTGCCCGGCCGTGCCGCCGAGGTCGGCGGCAGCGGACACCGCGCCGCCGAGGGTCTCCTGCGCCGCCGTCCGCGCCGAGCCGGTGAGGGCGTCCGGCACCAGCACGTGCGACCGGTAGGCGGTGGCCAGGATCGTCCCGAGCACCGCCGTCCCGAGCACGGCACCGATCTCGTACGCGGTCTCGGACACCGCCGACGCCGCGCCGGCCTTGTCCGCGGGGGCCGTGGAGATGATGAGGTCGTTCGTGACGGTCTCCGAGGCGCCGATGCCGATGCCGAGCAGCACGAACGCGACCGCGAGCGCGACGATCGTGGCGTGGTGCCCGAGGACCGAGACCATCGTGTAGGCGGCGGCCGAGAACGCCAGGGAGACGGCGACGACCCACCGCGGGGCGACCCGGGCGACGATCGGGACGACGACGAGTCCGGCGACGATGGTGAGCACCGACCCGGGCACGAGCACGAGCCCGGAGGTGAAGGGGTCCAGTCCGGCGACGAGCTGCAGGTGCTGCGCGATGAAGAACAGGAACCCGGTGAGCGAGAACATCGCCGCCATGTTCATCAGCACGCTGCCCGTGAACGCGGTGCTCCGGAAGAGCCGGAGGTCGAGCATCGGCGTCCGGGAGCGCAGCTGTCGACGGACGAACGCGATGCCGCAGAGCACGCCGACCGCGAGCGCCGCGATCGCGAAGCCGCGCTCCTCCGGGTGCACGACCGACTTGATCGCCCACGCGGTCGGGGCGAGGGTACCGAGCGACAGCAGCATGCTCGGGACGTCGACCGGGCCCGGCTGCGGGTCGCGGGACTCGGGGACGAGGAAGGGCACCCCGACGAGCATGAGCACGAGGATCGGCACCGCGACGAGGAACACCGCGCCCCAGTGGAAGTGGGCGAGCAGCGTGCCGCCGACGAGCGGGCCGAGCGCGTTGCCCGCTGCGAACATCGTCGACCAGACGGCGAGGGCGACGCGGCGCTCCCCCGCGTCGACGAAGACGTTGCGGATGATCGACAGGGTGGCGGGCATGAGCATCGCCCCGAAGACGCCCATCACGGCGCGCGCTGCGACGAGCATCCAGGCCTCGGTCGCGAAGGCCGCGGCGACGGACAGCAGTGCGAAGCCGGTCGCGCCGACGACGAGGATGCGGCGTCGCCCGATGCGGTCGCCGATGCTCCCCATCACGACGAGCAGGCCGGCGAGCACGAGCGGGTAGGCGTCGACGATCCAGAGCTGGGTCGTCGCGCTCGGGTCGAGGGCGCGCGCGATGGTCGGCAGCGCGAAGCTCAGCACGGTGTTGTCGACGGAGATGAGCAGCACCGGGAGCATCAGCACGGCGAGGGCGGCGAACCGTCGCGCGCGGCTGCCGGTGACGGCGGTGGCGACGGGGCTGGTGAGCAGAGCGGACACGGTGACTCCCTGGGGAACGAGCCGGACCAGGTCGACGGCGGACACTTTCGGTGGGACAGACGAGACGGGACGCGGAAGTGGTCACGCGCCCCGTCAGGACTCCGTAAGTGTACCGTCTGGACGGTTGTGGTTGCAAGTGCAACCAACGGGCGGACGGGAGGCCCGTGGCGACACCGCCACGCGCCTCCCGTCCGTCGTCGGTCCCCTCGGCGGACCACGACCGCTCAGGCGGACTCGCGCACCAGCAGCCGGTGGCGGACCGTGCGCTGCACGGCCGCGCCGGACCGCGGCAGGTCACCGACCAGCATGCCGGTGGCGAGGTCGAGGGCCTCGCGCGCGACGGCGTCGAGGTCGACCGCGAGGGTCGTGAGGGTGGGTGCGACGAGCGTGCCGAGCGCGAGGCCGTCGACCCCCACCACGCGGAGGTCCCCCGGGACGTCGATCCCGGCGCGTCGGCAGGCGCCGAGGACCCCGAGCGCCATGAGGTCGTTGAAGGCGAGCACCGCGTCGACCCGGCGGAACCGCTCGAGCGCCCTGGTCGTCATCGCGGCGCCGAGCTCCGAGGTCGGGGCGTCGGCGATCGCGACCTCGGGCAGGTAGCCGCGGCGGCGGAGGGCGTCGAGCATGAGCCGGCCGCGCCCGCTCGGCCGGCCGGTGTCCGACGCGTCGACGATCACCGGGTGTCGGACGCCCGTCTGCACGAGGTGGTCGGCGAGGTCCTCGACCGCCTGGGTCGGATCGATCCGGACGGCTCCCCGGAGCACCTCGCCCGCGGGGTCGAGCTCCACCACGGGCGCGGACCCCAGGTGTTCGACGAGTTCCGGCGCCCGGGCACCGAGGTACCCGACCACCACGTCCGTCTGCACCCCGAGCGCCCGGACCGCGCGGTCCGAGTCACCGGCGAGCCCGGCGTCGGCGAGCATGACGTCCCACCCCCGTGCGGCCGCGAGCCGGAGCACCGCGGCAGCGAGCTCCGGCGAGTACGGGTTCCGCAGGTCGTCGACGACGAGCCCGAGCTGCCGGTCCCCGCCCGTGACGAGCCCGCGGCCGAAGCGCGACGGACGGTAGTCGAGCGCGGCAGCCGCTGCGAGCACACGCTCCTTCGTCGCCGGACTGATGCCGTACAGGCCGTTCATCGCCCGGGTCACCGTCTGCCGGGAGACCCCGGCTGCGGCCGCGACGTCGTGGATCGTGGCGCGCGCCGGGGTCGGACCGACGGTGCGGCTCAGTCGCGCAGGTCCAGCCACGCCACCTGCTCCGGGCTGAGCTCGACGGACAGCCCCGTCATCGAGGACCGTGCCTCGGCGATCGTGCGCGGTCCGAACAGCGGGAACGTCGGGAAGGGCTGGTGCAGCACGTACGCCAGGGCGATCGCGGTCGCCGGGACGCCGTACTGGTCGCCGAGCGCCCGCGCGCGGCGGAGGCGCTCGAAGTTGTCGTCGGAGTAGTAGCAGCGCACCAGTTCGGCGTCGCTCGTGTCACCCGGGGCGGCGCGGCCGGTGAAGAACCCTCGGGCCTGCGACGACCAGGGCAGCAGCGGGACCTGGCGCTCCTCGAGCCAGCGCTTCGACGCCGGGTCGGTCGCGTGCTCGCAGCCGTCCCACGGCACGTCGTACGCCTCGGCCAGGCCGAAGTGGTTGCTGAGGACCTCGAAGCCGTGCTTGCCGTTCGCCGCGGCGTAGGCGTTCGCCTCGTCGAAGCGCGCCGGGGTCCAGTTCGACCCGCCGAACACGCGGATCCGGCCGGCACGGCGGTGCTCGTCGAGGACGTCGACGAACTCGCCGACGGGGACGTCCGGGTTGTCCCGGTGCATCATGTAGATGTCCGCGTGGTCGGTGCCCTGCCGGTCGAGGCTCTCCAGGAGCTGCCGGGTGAGCGACTCCGGGTCGCAGTACGGGGTGTGCGCGCCCTTCGTGATGACGACCACGTCGTCGCGGATGCCGCGGTTCTGGATCCACCTGCCGAGCCGTCCCTCGAGCACCCCGCCGCCGTAGACGTACCCGGTGTCGAAGACGTTGCCGCCCTGCTCGACGAACATGTCGAAGATCGCGCTCGCGTGCGCGAGGTCGGGCTGGTTGTCGACGCCCATCACCAGGCGGGACATGCGCTTGCCGACGCCGGGCACCTCGCCGTAGCGCATCGGGGCGTCGTCGCGGACGCGCAGGGGGCGCCCGCTGACCGTCGGCACGTCGGCGGTCTCGGCCTCGAACGGGTAGCGCAGACCGATCGCGGCGCGCCAGCGGTCGAGCGTCCTGGCGGTCGCGAGGGTCTCGTCGAGGGTCATCTGCGCCGCCTCGACCGCGCCGGACGCCAGGGCCGCGGTCGTCGCGTCCGCCTCGAGGGCGTAGGGCTCGGCACCGGCGAAGGACAGCGTGCGGGGGTCCTCGTCGACGGTGTGCACCGTGATGGTCGGGTCGGCCGAGAGCGTCCACGGGTCGGTCAGCACGATGCGGCCGCGGGTGCCGTGCACGGTGACGGCGTTCTCGTCCTGCACGCGGACCCCCGTGCGGACGCTCGCGGTGGTGCCGTCGCGGTACGTCAGGTGTGCGACCGTCCACTCGTCGACGCCGGTCGGACCGAGGGTGCCGGTGGCGGTGAGCTCGACCGGCTCGGCGACGGCGACGCCCGTGGCGGCCTGCACGACCGCGGCGGCCATGGTCACCGGGTAGCCGCCGACGTCCAGGATCCCGCCGCCGGCGGTGGCCACGTCGAACAGGCGGCCGCTGCGCTCCCCGCTGCGGAACGCGAAGGACGCATCGACGTGGGTGACCCGGCCGACGACGCCGTCACGCACGAGGTCGAGCAGGGCCGCGGTCTGCGGGTGGAAGCGGTACATGTACGCCTCGACCAGCGGCAGACCGGCCTGCCGTGCGGCGTCGACCAGGGCCATCGCGGTGCCGTGGTTCGGCGCGAGGGGCTTCTCGCAGAGCACGGCCTTGCCGGCGTCGAGGGCGCGGAGCACCAGGTCGGCGTGACCGGTGTGCACGGTCGACACGTACACCGCATCGACGGCGGCGTCGGCGAGCACGGCGTCGTACTCCCCCGCGCGGACGTCGGTGAAGCCGTGCTCGGCGGCTTCGTCCGCGAACACCTGCGCCCGTCCGGGCGACGAGCTCCCGGCAGCCACGAGGGTGCCGGTCGACGCGGGCAGCTGGGAGAGGAAGCGGCGGGCGATGCTGCCCGGGCCGAGGACGGCCCAGCCGGGCGAGGCCCCGCCGCCCGGGGAGCGGTCGTCGGCGGGCGTGGTCGAGGGGGTCGCGGTCTGCGCTGACATGCGGATCCTGTTCGTGTCGTGAACCTTCACGGTCACGGCGACGCTAGCCGCGCGGATGCTGCGGGACAAGCCGTTCGTGAACGTTCACGGAACCCGGCGGTCGTCACGGTCCGGACGGTTCCCTAGACTCGTCCGCATGGCAAGTGCCCGAGACCGTGTCCTGGACAGCTTCGTCGCCATCGTGTGCGAGGAGGGCGAGCGTCCGGCGACCCTCGACGCCGTCGCGGCGCGGGCCGGTGTGTCGAAGGGCGGGCTGCTCTACCACTTCGGGTCGAAGGCCGCCCTGGTCGAGGGGCTGTGCGAACGCCTCTCCGACCTGTCCGCCATCGACGTCGACCGGATGCGCGAGGCCGAGGACGGCGCCGCACGGTACTTCGTGCGCAACTGCCTCTACGTCGGGAGCGAGCTCGACCTCGCCCTGCTCGCGGCCAGCCGGCTGCAGCAGGCCGGGTACGAGGAAGCGGGGCGCACCCTCGACGAGACCGAGAACGCGTGGCTGGAGACCCTGGTCGACGCCCTCGGCGACGTCCCCACGGCGCAGGCGGTCAAGTTGCTCGGCGACGGGCTCTACCACCAGGCCTCCCTGGGCGCCGCGATCGCGACGGACCTCCGCCCGAACCGCGGCACCGTCGACATGGACGCCCTGCTCGCGGTCGTCGACCGGCTCATCGCGACGCGGCCCGTGGGCTGAGGTCGGCGTCTTCCGGCCGTCCGTGAACCGGTCCGCTCCTTCCTGGGGATAGACTGGTCGGGATCCACCCGCTCGAACCGGAGGTACCACCGTGGGCCGCGTCATCGCCGCTTTCTTCTCGATCCTGCTGCTGCTGGTGTCGATGTACCTGTTCGGGTTCGCGTTCCAGGTGCAGTCGGGCCAGGCGTTCGTCTTCATGGGCGGCCTCGTGCTCATGTCGCTCTCGTTCTTCCTGCCGATCCACGTCTTCGGCAAGAAGTAACCGCAGCCGTACATCGACGGCCCCGCACCTCCCTCCGAGGTGCGGGGCCGTTCGTCGTCCACGGGCGCGGTCGTCCGCAGCGCCCTTGCCCACGCCTTCGTGTCGAACCACGGAGCCGACATCGAACCACCCCCCACAGCTGGTTCGATGTCGGTTCCGCAGTTCGGCACCGGCGCGGACCGCGTTGCGCGAGCGGCTCCGGCGTCACACGAGCGCCTCCGGTGGCGCGGTCGGCGGCGGCTCCGGCGTCGGCTCCGCCGTGTCGCGCCGACGGGCACCCCGCAGCTGACCGCGCCGCGCCAGCGCTCCCGCGACACCGGCAGCGAGCCCCATCGGCAGCGCCGAGCCCACGTACACCAGGGGGTCGCCGTACCCGCCCGCCAGCAGGAGCGCGGCGACCGCGGTCGACACGACCGCGAGCACCGCGGCGGTCAGTGCCGTCCAGGCCACGTGCGCTCGGTCCGACCGCACCCGTCGGAGCCGATTTCCGACGGCCCACGTCACCGGGAGCGACAGGGCGGTCGCGACGAAGGCCGGGATCGCCGACACCAGCGGCACGAGGACGACCCACCAGAGGGTCGACGTCGCGTCCGCCACCGTGACGTCACCGCCGACGAGCACCACCACGAGACCGACCACCGTCGGCAGGAGGCTGAGCACGGGCAGGACGACGAGGATGAGCCACCCGTAGGCACGCGCCTCGAGCGCGACCGAGTCCGCCAGGGTCCAGGTGCGGCCCGCCGCGGGGCCCGCGACCGCGGCGACACCCGAGTCCGCGGCGGGGCCCGAGTCCGCAGCGGTCCCGTCGACCTGCCGGCCGTCGCCGCTCATGCGTCCCGCCCCGCGACGATCCCGACGATGCCGGTGACCGAACGCCGGAACGGCCGGACGCGCAGCATCGGCAGCGCGAAGCGCAGGATCCCCAGTGCCGCGTCCACCAGGCGGTCGGTGCGACGTTGCCCCGGCGAGCCGTCGTGCACCCAGAAGAGCGTGACGAGCAGGTACGCCGTCCACAGTGCCCGCGGCAGGTCGGCCTGCAGCTCCTCGGGCACCCGGTTCCGCGACTGCGTGACAGCCCGTTCGAAGAGCCCGAGGACGACATCCCGGGCCGGGGCCGACTCGTCCGAGAACGGGTTGTTCGGCGACCCGGGCGCGATCGCGGTGGTGAGGAACTGCGGGGCGATCGCGTGCCAGGACGACAGGTTCTGCAGCCCCGTGCGGACGACGATCCCCACGCGGTCCGTCAGGTCCTCGACCCCCTCGAGCGCGGGCGCCGCGAGGGTGACGTGCTCGTGCTGCACCTCGACGTAGAGCTCCTGGACGAGGTGGTCCTTCGTCGGGAAGTGGTAGTACGCGTTCCCGACCGAGAGCCCAGCCTCGGCCGCGATGCCCCGCATCGTCGTGCCGTCGTAGCCCTGCTCGCGGAACGATCGCAACGCCACCTCGCGGATGCGTCCGCGTGTGCGGTCACGCTTGGAGACCGCCTCCCCCTGTTTTTCGAACATGTTCAAAACCTACACCGGCACACTGTCGGTGTCCACGGACGACGAAGCGCCCCGCACCACGGGTCCGTGGTGCGGGGCGCTCTCGTCGTCGGTCAGGCCAGCTGGCGCAGGCTCCGGAGTGACACGGCCGTGGCGATCGCAGCGTGCGCGGCCTCGGCGCCCTTGTCCTCCTTCGAGCCGGGCAGACCGGCACGATCGATGCCCTGCTGCTCGTCGTCCAGCGTCAGCACACCGAACCCGACGGGCTTGCCGGTCTCGAGTGCGACCGTCGTCAGGCCGTTCGTCGCGGCGCTCGACACGTACTCGAAGTGCGGGGTCCCACCGCGGATGATCACCCCGAGGGCGACGACCGCGTCAAACCCGCCCTCGAGTGCCGCCTTGGCCACGACCGGCAGCTCGAAGCTCCCCGGCACCGGCACGACCTGCGCGGTGGCGCCGAGGCGCTGCACCTCGCGCTGGGCTCCGGCGAGGAGGCCCCCCGCGATGGTCTCGTGCCACTGCCCGGTCACGATCGCCACCCGGATCCCCGATCCGTCGACGTGGTCGCGCTCGGCGGCTCCTGCTCCGCTCATCGTGTCGTTCCCTCCTGGGACGCGGACCCAGCCGCCGCCCGGTCTGCCGCGTCGAGCCACTCGACGAGTGCGGCGATGGTGATGACGGGCACGCCCTCGCGCGCCCCGAGTTCGACGAGGCCCGGCAGACGCATCATCTCGCCGTCCTCGCCGACGATCTCGCAGATCGCCGCCGCGGGCCGGAGCCCGGCTGCGGTGACCAGTTCGATCGCGGCTTCGGTGTGCCCGGCGCGTTCGCGGACGCCACCGGGTCGGGCTCGCAGCGGGACGACGTGCCCCGGGCGGTGCAGGTCGTCGCGGACCGAGGTCGGATCGGCGAGCACCCGGAGCGTGCGTGCGCGGTCGTGCGCGCTGATCCCGGTCGTGACACCGACCGCGGCGTCGACCGTCACGGTGTAGGCGGTGCCGCGGACGTCCTCGTTGTGCGCGACCATCGGCGGGAGGTCGAGCGCGTCGGCGATCTCGGCGCTGACCGGGGCGCAGATGAACCCCGACGAGTGCGCGACCGTCCACGCGATCCACTCCGGGGTGGCGAGCTCGGCGGCGAGGATCACGTCGCCCTCGTTCTCGCGGTGCTCGTCGTCCGCCACGATCACCGGACGACCGGCGGCGATCGCCGCGACGGCGTCCGGGATGCTCGACAGCGCGGGCCGCGCCGGAGCGCCGCTGCCGACCACGTGCGCGGCGCCGTCCACGTGCGCGGTGCCGTCCACGTGCGCAGCGCCGTCGCACTGCCCGGCTGCAGCCGTCGGCCCGACGCCGCCCGTCTGCGCGAGGTGGGCGGCGTCGACGGCGGTCACCGTGCCTCCAGGACGGGAGCGGTGGCGGCGTCGAGCCGGAGCATCCGGCGGACGTGGCGCGCCAGGACGTCGGTCTCGATGTTCACCCGGTCACCGGGGACGCGGGCGCCGAGCGTGGTGGCCTCGAGCGTCTCCGGGATCAGGCTGACCTCGAACCACGCGTCGGACGGCGGGGTGGCCTCGTCGGACACGGCGCTGACGGTGAGGGAGACGCCGTCGATCGCGACCGAGCCCTTGTCGACGACGAGCGGGCTGAGGTCGGGTGCCAGCGAGAACCGGACGCGCCGCCAGCCGTCGCCGTCGACCGTCTCGAGCACGGTCGCCGTTCCGTCGACGTGGCCCTGGACGATGTGCCCGCCGAGCCGGTCGCCGACCGAGGCCGCGCGCTCCAGGTTGAGCCGGTCCCCCACGGCGAGCGCGCCGTGGGCGCTCATGTCGAGCGTCTGCTTCATGACGAAGGCGGTGAACGTCTCGTCGGTCTGCTCGACGACGGTCAGGCAGACGCCGCTCGTGGCGATGGAGTCGCCGTGGCGGGCGTCGGCGACGACCTTCGGACCGCGGACGGTGAGCGCGACGGAGTCGCCGTGCTGCTCGACGGCGGTGACGGTGCCGAGTTCCTCGATGATGCCGGTGAACACTGGTGTCCTCTCAACGGGACTCCGGGGGTGCTCGACGATCGTCGGCATCGACGGACCGGGCGCGTCCGGGTACGGACGTGTCCTGTCCGCCAGCGCTTCCTCCCATCCGGACTCTCACCGTCGGTCCCGGAATCCCACCGGGTCAGCATCGGTCGGGTTCGCACCCGTCGTCAGCTCGTGGACTGTCACCACCGGTTCGGACTTGCACCGACCCCGGAGCGCTTGCGTACCCCGAACGATACCCCACGCCCCCGACCGTGCGCCCGGCGCCGTTGCGTCGTGTGACGGGACCGCGGACGCCACCGGCCACGGGACGGACGGGAGGCACGTGGCGGGGCCGTGGCGCGCCTCCCGTCCGTCCTGTGGTGCGCCGCGTCGCCGGAAGCCGCCACGAGACGCCGGCGTCGGCGTGCGACGCCGCGGACGCCGCTAGACGCCGCCGGATCGGGCGGCGTCTCGCGCGGCCCCAGGCGTCGCGCTCGGACGCCGGCGTCCTGCCGATCGACCGGCACCTCCGACGACGCCGGCGTCCCGTGTCGACGCCGGCGTCCCGCGACGTCAGCTCCGCCCGCGCACCAGCGCGACCGCCTGCCGCAGCGACAGGTCCGGCAGGTAGGCCCGCACGACGGCGACCCCGATCGCCGGGAGCGCCACCGGGTCCGGGTAGGCGAGCACCAGCGGGTGCAGCTCCGGCCCGAACTTCGCCTTGAACCGCAGCAGCGACCGGAAGCCGTAGACGGGCTCGAGGACACCGCCGACCAGGTCGAGCAGGTCCTGCACGCCCTCGGCGGCGGGGGCACCCTCGGCGGACTGCGCGAGCGGCGCGGCGGACAGGCTGAGGCGCTCCACCCCGTCGTCGCGCATCCGCTGTGCGGCGCTCGCGACCAGGAACTCCATCACGCCGTTCGGGGCCGCGTTCGTCCGGCGCATCACGTCGAGCGTCCACCCGACCACCCTGCCGGCGCGGTGGCTCGGCAGCCAGCTCGTGACGGCGAGGACGGTCCCCTCGGGGTCGAGCGCGACGAGCGTCCGCACCGCGGGGTCCCGCATCTCGTCGATGCCGCCGAGCGTGAAGCCCATCTCGGGGAGCTCTCGCTCGGAGACCCACTCCTCGGAGATCGCCTCGATCTGCCGCACCGTCGCCGGGGGCAGGTCCTGCCACGACGACCACAGCGCGGTGATGCCCTCACGGTCCGCCTTGTTGACGGCGGTGCGGACGTCCTGCTTCTTCTTGCCGCTCGTGGTCCAGGTGCGCGGGTCGAGGTCGGCGTCCTCCGCGACCGGCAGCGTCTCCCAGCCCTGCGCCGTGAGGGTGCCGGCGGCCTCGGTGCCGATCCCGTAGAAGACGGCCGTCCAGCCGTTGTCGTCGCACCACCGGGCGAAGTCGACCATCGCCGCGTCGCGGGCGTCGGGCCACCCGAAGGGGCCGCCGACCGTCACCGCGACCCGGCCGTTCCGGCGGAACGCGACGCCGGCGCGCCCGTCCTCGCTGAACCAGTAGGCGTTGCCCTGCCAGGTCGTCATCCACCCGAAGGTGTCCCCGCCGGCGGCCTCGAGCAGGGTGCGGGCACGGAGTCGGCTCTCGCGCAGTCCGTCCGCGTCCGCGTCCGGCTCGACAGCACCCGTGGGACGGACGGCGGCGCCGGCGACGACCAGCCAGAGCACCGGGCCCGCGGCGCCGAGCACGAAGCGGAGTGCCGGGTCGAGCGAGGCCAGCCGGTCCCAGAACACCACGGGCGACAGCGGGCCGAGCGCCGCGACGACGAGGCGGAACGGATCGGCGACGGTCTCCCGGGTCGACGCCGCGGTGACGAGCACGACGGTCGTCACGACGACGAGCGCGACGAGGACCACGACGGCGAAGGTCACGACGCGTCGGCGTGCGGGCAGCACCGTGAAGGACCGGCGGAGCAGCACGAGCACGAGGGCCGTCGCGAGCGGCACGACCACGGACGCGACCACCGAGACGGTGACCACGAAGCGGTTCTCGGCACCGTGGAGCGCTGCCGCTCCGGCGGGCAGGAGTCCGTAGGTCACGGCGGCCGCGACGGCGAGCACGACGTCGACGACCACCGCGAGCCACACCGCGAACCGGCTCCCCCGGAAGAGGCCGAGTCCGGCGACGAGGAGCACGAGGAGCGGCGCCACCGCGAGCACGAGCGTCCACGGATCGGTCGCCCGGTACGCCAGCAGTCCGCGGAGGCACTCGCCCGACGCGCTGTCGGCACGGCAGCCGTGCACGGGGGTGACCGGACCGGTGCCGACGACGGCCGCGAGCGGGGCGAGGAGCCCCACGCGGGCACGGGACACGAGTGCGATCACCGGGCCGACGGCGGACACCAGCACCACGGTGCCGAGCAGGACGCGTGTCTCGCGGTGCGAGCTCCTGGTCCAGCCGAGGCGGGCGGGACCGCGCCGGAGCAGGTCGCCGAGCAGCCACCCGGCCGCCGTCGCGAGCGCGGCGTACAGGTCGGAGGCGTGTCCGGCGTAGAGCAGCAGCGCGGCGACCACGGCCACGGCGTTGACCCGGATGCGTCGGCGCCAGAGCGGGCCGGCGAACGCGCTCGCGGTCACGATCGTGCCGACCAGGGCGGTCCAGGGGTCGAAGCTCGTGGCGCGGCCGAGCAGCAGGCTCCCGACCTGGCGCCCGTCCTGGTCGACGAGCGCCGTCAGGGCGCCGAGCCCGGTCCCGACGACGGTCGTCACGACGAACGCGAGGACGGTCCGGCGTCCGCCCATGAGTCGCTCCGACGCTCCGACGAGCACGACGACCCCGACCAGGGTGAGGACGAGCGCCACGACACCGGTCGTCACCGCGAAGACGCGGAACGGACTGAGGGGCACGGCGTCGAGGGTCGCGGTGCGGGCGACGACGCGGGCGACGAGTCCCCCGACCGAGGTGAGGAGCACGAGGACGAAGACGACGGCGGTGACCGGGTAGCGCCGGACCGACCTGACGATCCGCGACCACACGGCGGTCACTCCTGACGTGGTCCTGCTCACAGCGCACCCTCCTGTTGCGGGAGACCGAGGTGCGCCAGGACGACGGGCAGTCCGTGCGCGAGCACGTAGCGGACGGTGTTCCAGTCGTGTGCCGATCCCGGCGACACGATGACCTGCGTCTGCATGCCCGCACGGACCGCTGCGGCGTGCAGGGTCTCGGTCGACGCCCGGTAGGGGGCGTCCTCCGAACCGTAACCGAAGACGGTGAGGTGGTCACGGTACGGTCCGTGTGCCGCCATGATCGCGACCGGTGCCGCAGCGCGGTACGCGGCGGCCGACCCGCCGAAGGCCAGCGCGGTGCTCGTGTGCGCGTTGCCCGTGACGGGGGCGAGCTCGCTGGAGATCGCCAGCGCCGAGCCGAAGACGTCGGGGTGCTCGGTGGAGAACTGCATCGCGCAGGTCGCGCCCTGTGAGAACCCGGTGATGCCCCAGGCGCCGGGGCCGCTGGCGACCGGCAGGTGGTGTTCGATCCAGTCGACCGTGTCGGTCATCACGTAGGTCGCGCTCCGGCCGAGGCGTCGGGAGTCCACGCACATCGGGTTGCGGTTCGGCGCCCCGAGCTGGTCCGGCGAGACGACGATCGGCGCGAGCCCGTCGTGGGCCGCCGCGTAGCGGTCGAGGAAGCTCCCGAGGTCTCCGGTCTGGAACATGTCGGCCGGCTGTCCGGGCTGCCCCGAGAGCGCGACGAGCACGGGCAGGCGAGGCGGATCCGCGACCTGCGCCGCCGGCGGGAGCCAGACCACCGCCTTGCGTGCTCGGAAGTGCGAGACCTTGCCCGGGATCGACACGCTGATCGTCTCGCCCTTCGTCGGCATGCCGGCGGGAGCGTGCCAGTCCGCGGCGTCGACCTCGGGCTGCGACGACGGCTGGTCCGCCAGGACCGGGAGGTCCCTGGTCCGGTACGGGTTGGTCGCGATGGCCTGCTCGATGTTCTTGTAGAACCCGAAGTCCACGTTGACGCCGAGTCCCGCCGACAGCACGAGTGCGCCGGCGGCTGCGACGGCGAGGACGCGTGCGAGCCACCCGCCCTGCACCGCCACGACGAGCAGCAGCGCCACACCGGCGAACGCGAAGGCGATCCACATCCGGGTGACGGGGGTGAACTGCACGCCGAAGTCGTCCTGCACGTCACCCGTCCACCACACCGCGACGAGGCCGATCGCCGCGCCGACCGCGGCGCCGCCGACCCGGACCGCGGCGCGACGCAGACGGTGCCGCTCGTGCAGCGGACCGACCAGGGCCCAGCCGGCGAGGAGGGCTGCGATGACGTACACCGGGACGAGCAGACTGCTGCCGGTGATCGGGACGCGGAGGAGTTCGTGGAGCACGGGTTCATCGTGGCCCCGCAGCGCTGCCGCACAGCCTCGGAAGCGCTTCCACTGCGCTCAGGTTGGCCACCGAGTGCTCCCAGGGAAGCTCCAGTCGCTCCAAAGCGGCGGCCGATGGGCGGACACGGGGAGGAGGGGCGCCGCGGACGACGCCCCTCCACCCCCTGGTGTCAGGCGGTGCGCTTCCGGAGCGCGAGCACCCCGGCTCCCAGGAGCAGGAGCAGGAACGCGATGCCCGCGGGGACCGTCTGCGAGCCGGCTCCGGTGTAGGCGAGCTCGGGCTGCGTCGCCCCCGCAGGAGCGGTCACCGCAGCCGTCGTCGCCGACGCGGTCGGCCGGGAGGCACTGGTCGCCACGACCGCGCCGGCCGCGGTGACGTCCGTGGTCGCGACCGGGACCGTGGTCACGCCCGGCTCCGAGGTGCCGGGGGTGGTGTCGCCGGGCACGGTCGTGCCGGGGTCCGTACCCGGGTCCGTGCCCGGGTCGGTACCGGGGTCGGTACCCGGGTCGGTACCGGGGTCCGTGCCCGGGTCGGCACCGGGGTCCGTACCGGGGTCGGTACCGGGGTCCGTGCCCGGGTCGGTGCCCGGGTCGGTGCCCGGGTCCGTGCCGGGGTCGGTGCCCGGCGTCGTGCCCGGGTCCGTGGTGCTGGTGCCGTCACCGACGATGCCGATGCCGTTCCCGCCGATGGTGATCGGCACGCTGATGACGGGGATCACCTGCGTCCCACCGAGCAGACCGCCGTCGCCGGAGGTCGTGCCGCCTGCGCTCGGGGCCGTGCCCGATCCCGTGCCCGTGCCACTGCCCGGGGTCGCGGTGCTCGTGCCGTCGCCGACGACGCCGATGCCGTTCCCACCGATCGTCACCGGGACGGACACGACCGGGGCGACCTGCGTGCCGGAGCCCACGCCGTCGTCACCCGACGTCGTGCCACCCGTCGCCGGGGTCGAACCCGTGCCCGTGCCGGTACCGGTGCCGGTGCCGGGCGTCGTGGTGCTCGTGCCGTCGCCGACGACGCCGATGCCGTTCCCACCGATCGTCACCGGGACGGACACGACCGGGGCGACCTGTGTGCCGGAGCCCACGCCGTCGTCACCCGACGTCGTGCCACCCGTCGCCGGGGTCGAACCCGTGCCCGTGCCGGTACCGGTGCCGGTGCCGGGCGTCGTGGTGCTCGTGCCGTCGCCGGGGACGCCGATGCCGTTCCCACCGATCGTGATCGGCAGGTCCACGACCGGCGACACCTGCGTGCCACCGAGCACCGCGTCGTCACCCGACGTCGTGCCACCCGCGGTCGGGGTCGCACCCGCACCGGTGCCGGCGGTCGGCGCCGTCCCCGTCGCCGAGCCGTCGCCGAGGACGCCGATGCCGTTGCCGGTGACCGTCACCGGGACGGACACGACCGGAGCGACCTGCGTCCCGGACGCGATGCCGTCCGATCCGGACGTCGCCGGCTCCGCGGCCGGCGCCGTGGGCGCGGGGCTGCTCGTGGCCGCGACCGGCGCGGACGCCGGAGCAGCCGATGCGTCGCCCGCGACCCCGACGGCGTTGCCGGAGACCGTCACCGGAGCGGTGACGTCACCGACGACCTGCGTCCCCGACGCGACTCCGTCCGAGCCGGACGTCGTCGGCGCCGGAGCGGGAGCCGGTGCCGGGGCGGGAGCAGGTGCCGGGGCGGTCGCCGCTGCGTCGCCCGCGACGCCGACCGCGTTCCCGGTCGCCTGGACCGGCGCCGTGACGACGGGTGCCACCTGGGTACCGGACGCGATGCCGTCCGATCCCGAGGTGACCGGAGCCGCCGGAGCGGGGGCCGGAGCAGGAGCAGCGACGGGCGCAGCGGCCGGGGCGGTGGAGACGGCGTCGCCGAGCACCCCGAGGGCGTTCCCGGCGGCGGACACCGGCGCGCTGATCGCCGGAGCGACCTGGGTGCCGGACAGGAGGCCGTCGTCACCGGAGGTCGTCGCAGCGTTCGCCGCGCACGCCCCTCCGAGCGTCAGGCCGCCGACGAAGAGGGTGAACCAGAGCCCTCTCGAGACGTACTTGTTCATGGTCGTTCGTTCCTCACTGATCGAGATCTGTCGTCCGACCGCGATGGCGGTCGGGTGGTGCGGGCCTGCCGTGCCGGACAGGCGCACCGATCTCAGTCAGGAGCGACGTCGTGGTCGCCGACGACGGAGGTGGGGACCACGTCGTCGGCGAGGGTGCCGCGTGACCCCGCGGCGAGGGAGAACAGGACGCCGGACGTGCCGTCGACCCCGACGGGCGCAGCGCCGGCGGAACCGGAGGCGGAACCGCCGGTGGTCCCGGAGGTGCCCGGACCGGACGGGAGGCCCTCGTGGCCGTCACCGTCCGCCGGGACGAGCAGTGCCGCGCCGCCGACCGTCGCCGCGACCGGCGCGATCGCGGGTGCGGCAGCGACCACGGTCACGGCCCCGGCGCGATCGCTGGTCGGAGCACCGACGAGCGCGGCGGCGGCCGGCGCCGTCGTCGGCGCTCCGAGGACCACCGGAGCGTCCGTCGTCGGTGCGCCGGGGCCGGTCGTCTGCAGCGGGGTGCCCACGGGCTGCTCGACCGGACCGCCCACCGGGACCGGCGTGGTCCCGGGAACGGGCAGCGCGCCTCCCGGCAGGAGGGGCGGCAGCGGGACCGGCAGGACCGGCCCGACGGGCAGTGGCAGGACCGGGAGCGCGTCCTCGACGGGCGCGACGACCTGCTCGACCGTCCCCGGCAGCACGCCGACGGTCGTCCCGACGACGTCGACCACGTCGTCGACGACACCGGTGACCGGGCGGGTGACGGTGCCGAGGGTGTCGTCGCCGAGCAGTTCCCGCGTCACCGGGAGCGCGCCGACCACCGTGTCCACGGTGCCGACGACGCCGGAGACGGGCCGTGCGTCGGTGACCGACTGCACCGTCTCGGTGACGGGCCGGACGACGCCGGTCAGGGTGTCGGTGAGCGGCCGGGAGGCACTGCTCACCGCGCTCGTCGCACCGTCCGTCGTCGACGTGGCCGGGCTCGCGGCGGTGCCGGTCGGGACCGGTGCCGCCTGCTGCGGAGCGGGCGTCGACGTCCCGGTGTGCTGCGCCGGCGGTGCCGCCGGGACGACCGGTGCGGCCGGCTGCACCGGCGGCGCCGCCGGAGCGGGCCGCGTCGGCACCGGAGCCGGCACAGGTGCCGGTGCAGCCGGGACCGGCGCAGCCGCTGCAGGAGCGGGGGCGGCGGGGACCGGAGCCGCGGGCACCGGAGCGGCGGCGGGCGGGGTGACGGCACCGCGGACGGGCGCGACGGCGCTGTCGACGACCCCGCCGACGCCCTGCGTCACGCCCTGGACGGTCCCACCGACGTCCTGGACCAGCCCACCGACCAGCCCGCGCTGCTGCGGGGCACCCTCGGCTGCGGCGGCCGGACGGGCGCCGAGCAGCAGCGAGAGCAGCACGAGCGCAGCGGCGACCCCGACGCCCACCAGGGCGGTCCGGAGCAGCGCGCGCCAGGGGTCGCGCAACGGCTGGTCCATGCGCTCACCTCCTGATCTCGGCTGCGCACGTAGAGTGGTTGACCGGCACTGTACGCCGATCGATCCCGGACCGGAACCGGTTCAGGGAGAAATTCTCAGGAAAGGCCGCACGTGGTCTCGATCTTCTCCGCCCCGACGCGCAACCTCGACATCGTGACGCTGCACGAGATCCTGCGGCTCCGACAGGACGTGTTCGTCGTCGAGCAGGAGTGCGCCTACCCGGACATCGACGGGCGTGACCTCGAGCCGGGCACGGTGCAGTTCTGGGCCGGTCAGGGCTCGGTGGACGCGACACTCCGACTCCTCCGCGAGGACGACGGGACCGAGCGGATCGGCCGCGTCGCCACCGCCCGGCACGCCCGGTCGCAGGGGCTCGGGGCGCAGCTCATGGAGGCGGCGATCGCCGAGTCGCGGTCGTCGTCGATCGCGATCAACGCGCAGGCGCACCTCGAGCAGTGGTACGGCCGCTTCGGCTTCGTGCGCTCCGGTGACGACTTCCTCGAGGACGCCATCCCGCACGTCCCGATGACGCGCACGCGCTAGACGGGCGCTCCGCCGGTGGAGCGCCGCTCCGATCAGGCGCGCCAGCGGCGGAGCTCGTCGAACGACCGCCCCTGGTTCGCCCGGTCCGCGACGAGCCGCTCGAAGACGATGTTGGTCTGCGTCGTCGCCACCGCCGGGTCCCCGCTCAACTCGTCGGCGACGAAGTCCCGCAGCTGCTCGGTGGAGGTGCACGCGATGTGCACCAGGAAGTCCTTGTCGCCGGCGAGGAACGAGACGTCCTGCACGACGGGCACCCGGAGCAGGCGCTTCGCGAAGTCGCGGAGCTCGTGCCGGGCGGCGGCGTGGACGCGGACGGACACCATCGCCTCGATCGCGAACCCGAGCCCGGCGACGTCGACGTCAGCGCGGTAGCCGCGGATGATGCCGGCGTCCTCGAGCGCGCGCACCCGGGTCAGACAGGTCGAGGGCGCGATCCCGACCGCGGCGGCCAGCCGGTTGTTCGGGATCCGGGCGTCGGCCGCCAGGGTCCAGAGGATGCGCTCGTCGACCTCGTCGAGGCGCGGCGTGCTGACGGGGCGACGGACGGTTCGGTCGGACACGCCCCGAACGTTACCGCCGGACGGCGCCGGGGCTCCATCGTCGCGCGCGTCGGCTGTGCTACATCGCCAGGGTCATCCCGACGACGGCGACCGTCATGGCGAAGACCTCGCCGCTGCGGACCGCACGACGGTCCTCGCGCGCCCACTCGTACCGGAGCAGCCAGCCGCTGAACCCGCAGTAGCCGATCACCCCGGCGCCGAGGACCACGGAGAGCGCGATCCCGTGGCCCGCGTGTCCGTCGGTCAGACCGGTGGCGTGCCCCATCAGCAGCATGCCGGCCATCACGACCGAGGACAGTGCCCGGTGCACGTCCATCGGTTCCGCCCGGCGCCCGTCCGGCCGACGGCGGCGCAGCACGGGCAGCGGCGCCAGGAGCAGCAGGACGGCGGCCGCGAGGAGCGTCCACGAGGCACCGGCCTGGACGACGGGCAGCACCATCGCCACGAGCATCACGGCCGCGGGGACGATCACGCCGGGGCGGGGACGGTAGCGGTCCCCCACGATGCAGCACACCGACGCGAACTGCGGCACGACGAGCATCGCGTCGGCGACGGTCTCGTGCACGGCGGTCATGGCGAGCGGCGTCCGGGGTGCTCCCGGTCGGTCAGTCCTGGGCGCGGGCAGCGGCCTTGTCGGCGCGCTCCTGCTTCACACGGGCGTTCTCGGCGTGCACCTCGGCCTGGGTCGCACGCTCGCGCACCAGCCACTCCGGCATCTCCTGCAGCAGCGCCTTGATCTCGGCGGTGGTCAGGGGCTCCTCGACGCCGGCGCGCACCAACCCGGAGATCGACACGCCGAGCTTCTGGGCGACGACCGGGCGCGGGTGCGGCCCCTCGCGACGGAGTTCCTCGAGCCACGCCGGCGGCTGCGTCCGGAGCTCGTCGAAGGCGGTCCGGGTGACCGGCTCCGCGCGGAACGACTCCGGGGCTGCCGCCAGCAGGATGCCGAGCTTCTTCGCAGCCGTCTCGGGCTTCATCGTCTGTTCCTGCGCCATGGGTACCAGGGTACGGCCCCTACACTCGGTTGCATGACCGCGGCCCTCACCATCGCCTTCGTCCCGGGGGTCTCCCCCGCGAAGTGGGTCCGGGTCTGGCGGGAACGCTTCCCGGACGCCGAGCTCGGCCTGCTGCCGATCGGTCCCACCGACGTCGACCAGGCACTCACCGGCGAGGCGGACATGGCCTTCGCCCGGATGCCCGTCGGCGCACACCTCAACGCCATCCCGCTGTGGACCGAGACCGCCGTCGTCGCGATGCCGAAGGACGGCCCCCTCGCCTCGGCCGACGTCGTGACCGAGGCCGACCTGACGGACGTGCACGTCGTCGACGCAGGCCCGGTGCCGGAGGACGTGTCCGCCGCCCTAGACCTCGTCGAGGCGAACGTCGGCGTCGTGGTGCTCCCGCAGTCCCTCTTCCGCGCCGCCAGCCGCAAGGACCTGGTGGCGAAGCCCCTCGACGGCGCGGCGGGGACCCGGATCGCCCTCGTCTGGCGCGACGCCGACGCCTCGGACACCACCGAGGAGTTCATCGGCGTCGTGCGCGGCCGGACCGCCAACAGCTCGCGGAACGCGGCCGACCGGCCGGGAGGCACGACGAGCGCCGCCGACGACGGCTCGCGCGGGGCGCGCGGCGGCTCCGGCGCCGGTCGCGGCTCCGGCGGCAGCGCTCGCTCCGGCGGCGGCAAGGCCACCGCGAAGCAGGCCTCCGGCGGCAAGGCGGGCGGCAAGGGTGCCCGCAAGCCCCGCGGGTCCGGACGCCCCGGGACCCAGCGACTGGGCAACGGCAAGCCGAAGCGCGGCTCGAAGGGCAACCGATGACGGACACACGGCTCGTCCCGATGCCGACCACGCGCCTCCCGGCCTGGCTGGACCGCACGATGGCGGAGTACGTCGACTCGCGGATGCGTGCCGGCGAGACCCGCGAGCAGGCCGAGGCGAACAAGCAGCGGTCGCTCGACCAGTGGTTCCCGGACGGCTCACCCCTGCCCGACCACTTCGTCTGGGACCTCGTCGACGACACGGACGCGATCGTCGGGTACCTCTGGATCGGACCGTTCTCGTCCGGCAGCACCGAGTGGTGGGTGTTCGACGTCGAGGTCGACGAGCAGCACCGTCGCCGCGGGCACGCCCGGCGGGCGCTCGAGGCCGGACAGCGGGTCGCCCGCGAGCACGGCGCCACGAGCATCGGGTTGAACGTCTTCGGCTACAACGTCGGCGCGCAGGACCTGTACGCCTCGCTCGGCTACCGCGTCACCGCGACGCAGATGCAGCTCCCGCTCGACTGAGCGCGGGCTCCTCAGCCCCAGACGCCGGACGACCCGCGCCGGTGGCTGCCGACCAGGTGCGTGTCGACGATGCCCAGTGCCTCCATCAGCGCGTGCATCGTCGTGGGCCCGACGAAGACGAACCCGCGCTTCCGGAGCGTCTTGGACAGGGCGACCGACTCGTCGCTCGTCGTCGGGACCTCTGCGATCGTCCGCGGCGCCGGTGTCTCCTCCGGCCGGAAGGACCACACGAGGTCGGCGAGTCCGCCGTCGGCGCGCAGGGCGATCGTCGCGGCCGCGTTCGTGATCGTGGCACGGATCTTCGCCCGGTTCCGGACGATGCCGGCGTCCGCCATCAGCCGCTCGACGTCGTCGTCGCCGAAGGTCGTGACGACGTCCGGGTCGAAGTCGGCGAACGCTGCGCGGAACGCCGGTCGCTTCGCCAGGATCGTGCGCCAGGACAGCCCCGACTGGAACGCCTCGAGCGACAACCGCTCGAACACGCCGCGCTCGTCGTGCACCGGCATGCCCCACTCGGTGTCGTAGTACTCGCGGAGCATCGCATCGCTCGCGGCCCAAGCCGGTCGTGCAAGTCCGTCGTCCCCCGTCACCAGGCCGTCGGGGGTCGTGGTCAGGTCGGTGCGCACGGCTCCATCATGGCCGACGGCACCGACAGGGACGTCACTCCTGGTCGTCCCCGTCGGTCATCGCCGACTGGTCCATCCAGACGTACTCCCACCGGTGGCCGTCCGGGTCGGTGAAGCTCCGCTGGTACATCGAGCCGTGATCGGTCTCCGGGCGGTCCTCGTTCCCGCCGGCCATGACGGCCGCGTCCACGATGCGGTGCACCTCGTCCTTCGACGCGGCACTGAGGGAGTTGATGACCTCGATCGTGCTCGGGTCGGCGATCGTCTTGTCCGTGAACTCACGGAACTTGGCGTGGGTGAGGAGCATCACGTACACGGTGCTGCTCACCACGATGCACGCGGCGGTCTCGTCGGTGAAGTCGGGGTTCACCGCGTACCCGAGCGCCTCGTAGAAGCCGACCGCCCGGTCGAGGTCGGCGACCGGCAGGTTGATGAACACCATCTGTTCCACGGCGGATCCCTTCGTCGGACACCAACCTCGCGCAGCCGCGCGTCGAGCGCAACCGTTCCGCGCTCTGGCGCACTGGTACGTCATACTCTGGTCGGATGGAGCGCGCCTACGTCGACGAGTCCGAGCCGGGCGGAGGGCTCGACCACACCAGCTACGTCCTCGCCGCGGTGGTGGTCGTGCAGCACCAGGTCGAGTCCGCGCGGGACGCGGTCCGGTCAGCGACCCCCTCCCGCATGCGGAAGCTGCACTGGTACGAGGCGCTGCGGATGCAGCGCATCTCCTGGTTGGATCTGCTCGCGGTCGCGGCAGCGGTCCTGGTCGTGCGCTACGACGGCGCTCCTGCACGTGCAGAGCGGCGACGACGAGCGTGCTTGGAGCGCCTCGTCTGGGAACTCGAGACCCGCGGCGTGCGGCACGTCGTGCTCGAGTCGCGAGGCACCTCGCATGACGCCGCCGACCGTTCGATGCTCGACGCCCTGCGTCGACGGGGCATCGGCCGGTCCGTCCGGTACGAGCACGTCCGAGGGACCGACGAGCCCCTGGTCGCCCTCGCGGACCTGGCGTGCGGGGCGTACGCGTCCGGGTTGCACCAGGAGATCGGCGCAGAGGTCGTCGTCGTGCGCTGAGACAACCCGACGTACCGCGGAGCGGAGCGCCGTGGAGGTCGGCGGCTGCGGAGTCGCGAGGCCCGGACAGCGCGAAACCCCGGGCCCGCGCTGGCTGCAGGCGTATCCGGGGCTCACTTCCGGCCGAGCAACACGCGGCCGACATGTCAATGTTAGGAACGGCGACCAGCGTCGTCAAGTGCACAGCGCCTCCCGCCTGCCCACTCCTTCCTGTGCCGCCCGCCGCGGGAGGTGAGAGCGGGCGTACCTGGTCGAATGATCCGACCTGGTACGCCCGTTCTCATCGGGTGCGCCCGCTCCTACCGCGCGGAGGCGGCTGCGGATCAGGCCCGCTCGCGCCCCTCGCCCGCGGCGCGCTGGTCGGCCTCGGCCTCGGCCTGGCCGACGATGTCCTCCGCCGGCACCGGGTTCAACCGGTCCCACAGGAAGAAGAGCAGCCCGCCGACGAGCAGCGAGAGCCCGACCCAGAGGTTGATGTGGATGCCGCCGGTCTTCTGCGGATCGGTGTCCCAGTGGACGATGCCGACGATCGTGGTGATCACGCCGTAGAGCACGAACAGGCCGCCGAGGATGCGGCGCAGGTCGAGTCGGCGGGTGGAGCGGACGAGGGCCGCCTGCTCCGCGGTGAGCTTCGTGGTGTCCTCACGCATGGGAGTACTCCTTCGGGTCCGGGCCTAGAGGAACGGCAGGTAGAGGGCGACGCACAGCACGAGCGCGACCGTGCCGAGCAGCGCGGGCGAGCGGTACCAGGCGGTGTCGGTCGCGACGGCACCGGCGGTCATGTCGATCTTGCCGACGCCGTAGACCAGGCCGCCGAGCTCCGAGACGTCCTTCGGCTTCGTGGCGAGCGAGACGAGCACACCGACGACGAGCACCGTCACGAAGGAGATGATCGCGCCGTACATCGTCTCGGCGGTCGCCGTCGAGAAGAGCGACGGGTCCACCAGGTAGGCGATCCAGGTGATCGTCGGCGTGACGATGCCGAGCACGTACCCCCAGAGCGCCCCCTGCGTGGTCATCCGCTTCCAGAGCAGACCCAGGATGAAGACGCCGAAGAGCGGTGCGTTGAAGAACGAGAACAGCGTCTGCATGTAGGTCATGATGTTGCCGGCCTGCGCGGCGAGGAAGGCCGTGCCGATGCCGACGACCACGCCGACGACCGTGACCCAGCGGCCGGTCTTCAGGTAGTGCAGGTCGGGCATGTTCGGCTTGATGTAGCGCTGCCAGATGTCGTACGTGAAGACGGTGTTGAACGAGGAGACGTTCGCCGCCATGCCGGCCATGAACGAGGCGAGCAGACCCGTGACCGCGATGCCGAGCACACCGGTCGGCAGGTACATCTGGATGAGCTTCGGGATCGCGTCGTTGTACGTCAGCTCCCCGGAGGCGAACTGGTTGCCGACGACGGCCGCGGCGATCAGGCCCGGGATCACGACGATGAACGGGATGAAGAGCTTCGGGATCGCCGCGATGAGCGGGGTCCGGCGGGCCGCCGACATGTTCTTCGCCGAGAACGCGCGCTGCACCTCGGTGAAGTTCGTCGTCCAGTAGCCGAAGGAGAGCACGAAGCCGAGGCCGAGCACGATGGCGAGCCAGTTCGCCCCGATCGGGTTCGTGACGTCGCCGATGCCGGTGCCGGTCCAGGTCTGCAGGTGCTGCACGCCCTGGGTCTGCTCGATCGCCTCGGTCAGGCCGCTCCAGCCGCCGACACGGTGCAGGCCGACGATCGTCAGCGGCACGAGGCCGGCGATGATGACGAAGAACTGCATGACCTCGTTGTAGATCGCGCTGCTCAGGCCACCGAGGGTGATGTACGCGAGCACGAACGCGGCGGACACCAGGATGGCGAGCCACTCCGGCCAGCCGAGCATCGCCTCGATGACGATCGCCATCGCGTAGAGGTTGATGCCGGCGATGAGCACGTTCGACACCGCGAACGCGATCGAGTTCACCAGGTGCGGCGCCTTGCCGAAGCGGCGGAGCATGAACTCCGGCACCGAGCGGACCTTGGAGCCGTAGTAGAAGGGCATCATCACGAGCCCGAGGAACACCATCGCGGGCACTGCGCCGATGAGGTAGTAGTGCAGCGTCGCCATGCCGATCTGGGCACCGTTCGCGGCCATGCCGAGGATCTCGGTCGCGCCGAGGTTCGCGGACACGAACGCCAGCCCCGTGATCCACGCCGGCATCGAGCGGCCGGACAGGAAGAAGTCCATGCTCGTCCGCACCTGCTTGCGGGCGGTGAACCCGATGCCGATGACCACCGCGAAGTACACGATGATCATCAAGTAGTCGACCCAGCCCAGTTCGAGCCGGATCCCGTTGGTCGCCGCAGCGAGAACCATGCGATCTCCACATCAGTGTGTTGCAGTCGGCAACTGCGCCGACCCGGACGGGAACGTTACACCGCGATGTGACCGTTCACACACCCGGCACACCCGTCGCCGAGGCAGCGCCCCCGTCGCTCGGTAGGCTCTCCCCCATGAGCGAGCCGGCCACCGACACCACGACACGCCCGCGGCGGATCCTCGTCCTGAACGGGCCCAACCTCGACATCCTCGGGCGGCGCGACCCTGCCCAGTACGGCACGGTGACGCTCGCCGAGCTCGAGGCGATCGTGCACACCGAAGCGGCCGTACACGGGCTCGAGGCCGACTTCCGGCAGACCAACCGCGAGGGCGAGCTCGTCGAGTGGCTGCACGAGGCGCTCGACGACTTCGTCGGGGTCGTGATCAACCCCGCCGCCTACGCACACACCTCAGTCGCGCTCCACGACGCCGTCGAGGCGCTCAGCGTCCCCGTGGTCGAGGTGCACCTGTCGAACACGTGGAAGCGTGAGCCGTTCCGGCACGTCGACCACGTGGCGACCGCCGCGACGGCGGTCATCGCCGGCGCGGGCGCCGACGGCTACCGGCTGGCCGTCGCGCACGTCGCGACGCTGGTCGCGGACCCCACCGACTGACGGCCTGGAGGCGCGGCGCCCGCCCGCCACGCGCCTCCCGTCCGACGCCCCCGGCCCCGCCGCCCAGCGGCCCCGCCAGCCCGGCCCCGCCGATCCGATCTCCAGCGGCCCCGTTCCGGGCGCACGACCTGCCGCTCACCTTCCGCCGCGACGGCGAGTCGTGCGACCAGGACGAACGCCCGCGGCGTGTCGTCCGACCGGGAGCGTGGCCACCGCCGGGCGCACGACCTGCCGCTCACCTTCCGCCGCGACGGCGAGTCGTGCGACCAGGACGAACGCCCGCGGCACGTCGTGCGACCGGGAGCGTGGCCACTGCCGGGCGCACGACCTGCCGCTCACCTTCCGCCGCGACGGCGAGTCCTGCGACCCGGACGACGACCGACGGCACGTCGTGCGACCGCGGGCGGCAGCGCCGGCCCGGCCGTCTAGAAGTCGGCGGGGCGACGGACGTCCTCGGCGCCGACGGCCGCGAAGCCTCCGCGGACGATCGGCAGCGCCCGTCGGACGGCCTGGTCGATGCGCAGCTCGAGGTCGACGCCGGCGAGGTCGTACCCGCCCTCGCGCTTGGTGAAGTCGCGCTCGTTGCCGAACACACCGAGCGGCAGGGTCGTCGACTGGAAGAAGCCGAACAGCGGTCGCATCTGGTGCTCGACGAGCAGCGCGTGCCGGTCGCTGCCGCCCGTGGCGGTCAGGAGCACCGGGGTGTCGACGAGGTCGTACTGCCCCACCCAGTCGAAGAAGAGCTTGAAGGCACCGGAGTACGCCGCGCGGAACGCGGGACTGCCGACGACGAGCACGTCTGCCGCCTCGACGGTCTCGAGTGCCCGTCGGGTCTCGGCCGACATCGCCTCACGCGAGGGCGCGGCACCGAGGTCCGCGAGCAGGGGCCCGATCTCGACCTGCGCGGTCCGCGCGTCCGGCAGGTCCTCCGCAAGGCGCGCGACGGTCGCCGCGACCAGGGTCGAGGTGCGCGAGGGGTCCGATGGGCTGCCGCTGACGCCGACGACGAGTGCTCCGTCCATGCGCTCGATGCTCACACGTCGTCGGGGTGCCCGCCCGGGTGTGACGACTTGTGTCGCGGTCCAGCGGCCCGGCGTACCGTCCGGTGGATGCAGACGTTCCTGCCCTACGCGGACTTCCGCGCCTCGGCCGAGGTGCTCGACGACAAGCGGCTCGGCAAGCAGCGCGTCGAGACCCTGCAGGTGATGCGGGCGCTGACCCTGCCGGACTACGGCTGGCAGCGCCACCCGGTCGTCGCGATGTGGCGGGGGTACCGTCCGGCGCTCATGGCGTACCAGGACGCGACGTGCCGGGTGTGGCTCGAGCGCGGGCATGCCGACACCTGCCTCGAGAAGACGCTCGCCGACCTCGGCCTGGTCCCCGAGGACCTGGTGGCCTACGAGCGCGGGGACTTCGCCGTGCCCGCGTGGAACGCCGATCCGGCGGTCCACGAGTCGCACCGCTCGAAGCTCGTGCAGAAGGCACCGGAGCACTACCGGCCGCTGTTCCCCGACGTGCCCGACGACCTGGACTACGTCTGGCCCGGCGTACCGGAACCACCTGTACCGACGCACTGACCGGAGGGCCGAGCGATCGCTGCCCGGGCGACACCACCGCGGCCCGCCGTGGACTGACAGGGGGGTGCGGCGCCGGTCAGGGTCCGGCGCCACGTCCACGACGGGCGCGGTGGCCGCTCGGACACGACGACAGGGGATGTCGTGTCCGGCGCCGGACGCGGTCAGGGGTACCACGTCCGGTCAGGAGCACCGCGGGCCCCAGAGGGGGGGGACGGGACCGCGCGGTGCTGGCTTCGGGTCAGGTCACCGGGGCTGTTCGACGTCCCCCCGGTACCGGTCCGCCTCGCTCGGTGCGGGCAGGGATCGACGGATCGCCGCGGTGCCGACGGCCGGGAGCAGGGCGCTCGCGACGGTGGCGAGTGCACCCACGGTCGCGATCACCCCGAGCGGGGCGGTGCCGAGGTCGTGCTGCGCGGCGAGGGCGAGCGCCGCCACGGTCGCCGGCGCCGGCAGGAGCTGGACCGCCAGGAAGGGGGCCTCCCGTCGGTGCCGGGTCGTGATCGCGTTCGCCATGTGTCCATGGTGACGGACGATCAGTGTCCGCAGAAGGGGGGACATCACCCCAACTGTGGAGGAGAACGTCTAGTACACCCCTCCGAGGCTGCGGACGGCCGCGACCGACGCGGCGACCGCGTCCACGACCACGGGTACGTCCGCCTCGGTCAGTCCGGCGTCGAAGGTGAGTCGCAAGGCTGTCCGTGCGGTGTCCTCCAGCAGACCGATCGCGGTGAGGACGTGCGAGGCCTCGGTGCTCCCCGCGGCGCAGGCGCTGCCCGACGAGGACACCACGTCACGAGCCTCGAGCTCGAGCAGCACGGTCTCGCCGTTGACCGCCGCGGGACCGCCGGGCACCGCCGGGAAGCAGAACGACGCGTGCCCCGGGAGCCGACGCGCGCCGGGCACGGTCGGTGCGGCTCCGGTCAGCACGGCACCGGGGACCGACGCCAGGACCCCCTCGACGACGGCGTCGCGGGTCGTCGTCGCCCGGTCGGCGTCGGCGTCCCGGGAGTCCTCGACGAGCGACACCGCGGTCGCGAGGGCGACCGCGCCCGCGACGTCCTCGGTGCCGGACCGTCTCCCCCGTTCCTGTCCCCCGCCGTGCAGCAGCGGCTCGAGCGGCACACCGCCCCGGACGGCCAGTGCACCGGTGCCCTTCGGCGCGCCGAGCTTGTGCCCGGAGAACGAGACCGCGTCGACGCCGAGCCGGTCGAGCCCGATCGGCAGCCACGGCGCGCTCTGCACCGCGTCGGTGTGGAACCGGGCGCCGACACCGTGCGCGACCGCCGCGAGTGCCGGCAGGTCCTGCACGGTGCCGATCTCGTTGTCGGCGTGCGCCACCGAGACGAGCGTGGTGTCCGGACGGACGGCCCGCGCGAGGGCCTCTGGTGTCACCGTCCCGTCGTGCTCGACCGGCACCAGCGTCACCGTGAACCCGTGGTGGCGCTCCAGGTACCGGCAGCTCTCGAGCACCGCCTCGTGCTCGATCGCGCTCGTCACGACGTGCCGACCACGGGGCGCCGCGAGTGCGATCCCCTTCACGGCGGTGTTCGCGCCCTCGGTGCCGCCGGTGGTCAGCACGACCTCGCCGGGCCGGCACCCGAGGAACCGGGCGATCGTCGCACGGGCGTCGGCGAGCCCCCGTGCCGCGGCGTCGCCGACCCCGTGCGTCGAGGACGGGTTGCCGAACACGCCGGTCAGGTACGGCCACATGGCCTCGAGGACCTCGCGGCGGACCGGCGTGGTGGCGGCGCGGTCGAGGTAGAACACCGCGTCAGGCGCCGGTCGCGTCGGCGCCACCACCGGCGGGCGCGCCGGTCACGTCGACGTCGAGCCCGAGGTCGAGCGCCCGGGCCGAGTGGGTCAGCGCCCCGACCGAGACGACGTCCACCCCGGTCCGTGCGATCGCGCCGACGGTCTCGAGCGAGACGCCACCCGAGGCCTCGACGAGTGCGCGGCCGGCGACCATGTGCACGCCCTCGACGAGCTGCTCCGGTGTGAAGTTGTCGAGCATGATCGTGTCGACCCCGGCGGAGACGACGGCCTCGACCTGGTCGAGCCGGTCCACCTCGACCTCGAGGTGGACCGTGTGCCCGAGTCGACGGCGGGCGTCGCGCACGGCGTCGCCGATGGGGGTGCCGCCGGCGAGCAGCACCGCCAGGTGGTTGTCCTTGGCGAGGACGGCGTCGGACAGCGAGTTCCGGTGGTTGTGGCCGCCGCCGCAGCGCACGGCGTACCGCTCGACCGCACGGAGGCCCGGCGTCGTCTTGCGGGTGTCGGCGATCCGGGTCCCCGTCCCCGCGACCGCTGCGACGTACCGCGCGGTGACGGTCGCGATGCCGGACATCCGCTGCACAAGGTTGAGCCCGACGCGCTCGGCACGCAGGACCGAGCGGGCGGGTCCCTCGACGGTCGCCAGCACCTGCCCCGCCGCGAACGTCGCGCCGTCGGCGAGGTGCAGCTCGGTCCGCACCGCGGGGTCGACGGCGTGCATCACGGCCGCGAACACCGCACCGCCGGACAGCACGCCGGGCTCGCGGGCGGCCAGGGTCGCGGTCGCCCGGGCGTCGACGGGGATGAGCGTCTCGCTGGTGACGTCGCCCCACGGCGCGTCCTCCTCGAGCGCGGTCTCGATCACGCGGCGCAGGGCGTGCGGTGGGATCGTCCCGGGGTCGGACGGTCCGGCGGGACGGACGTCGGACGCGTCGGTGGCACCGGCGGATGCGGGGACGGTGGTGGTCATGCGGGGACTCCCTGCTGGACGGTGGCGGTGCTGTCGGACGGCGTGGTGCTGTCGGACCGCGTGGTGCTGTCGACCGGGGCTCGACCGGTGGCGACCGCGCGGGCCCAGCCGACGGACACCGGTGCGGACGGGTCGGTTTCCGGGTGGTCGGTCCGAGCGTGTGCGCCGCGGGACTCGGTGCGGGCCTCGGCGGCGAGCGCGGTGATCCGCGCCAGGTCGAGCAGAGCACGGTCCTCGTGGTCCCGGACCGAACGCGCCACCGGCGGTCGCAGGGCGGCGAGCGCGCGACGCGCGGCCGCCAGTCCGTCCGCGTCACGGAGCAGGCCGACCCGCTCCGTCATCTCGGTCTGCACCGCCTGCCGGAGGTGAGCGGCACGGTCGGGGTGGGCGGAGCCTCCAGGCCGTCGCTCGCGGTCGGACCGGTACGGCGTGGCGTCCGGTCCCGTCGCGCGCCGCTCCGTCGTGTCCGGTCCCGTCCCGTCCGGCCGGGAGGCACCACGCGGGTCCGCCACGTCGCCCACCCGGTCGTCGGGCACGGTGCGGACCGGCAGGGTCGCGTCGCCGCGCAGGCGCGGTCGGGCGGGTCGCGGCGCGCCGATCGCGTCGGCGGTGCGCACGCCGAACACGAGACCCTCGAGCAGCGAGTTCGACGCGAGCCGGTTGGCGCCGTGGACGCCGGTGCAGGCGGCCTCACCGACGGCGAGGAGGCCCGGCAGGCTCGTGCGGCCCTCGCTGTCGGTGGCGATCCCGCCCATCGCGTAGTGCGCGGCGGGGGCGACCGGGACGCCCTCGCGGGTCCAGTCGAAGCCGGCCGCACGGGTGGCGCGGGTCAGCCCGGGGAAGCGCGCGACGAGCCGATCCGCGCCGAGTCCCGTCGCGTCGAGGAGCACGGGGGCGCCGCCCTGGTCGCGGACGGCGGCCGCGATGCCGCGGGCGACCACGTCGCGCGGGGCGAGCTCGGCGTCCGGGTGCACGGCGGTCATGAAGCGCCGGCCGGTCGCATCGCGGAGGACGGCACCCTCGCCGCGGACCGCCTCGGACAGGAGTCCGCCGTCCGGGACGGCCAACCGGGTCGGGTGGAACTGGACGAACTCCAGGTCCGCGAGGACGGCACCGGCACGCCAGGCGGCGGCGACGCCGTCCCCCGTCGCGACCAGCGGGTTCGTCGTCTCGCGGTACAGGTGCCCGGCACCCCCGGAGGCGAGCACGACCGCGTCGGCGTCGATCCGTCGGGGGTCGCCGAGCAGGTCGCGCACGTCGACGCCGACGACGGCGCCGTCGCGGACGACGAGGTCGGTGAGGCAGGTGCGTTCCAGCACGGTGACGTGCCGGCGGAGCAGGGCGGCGACGAGGGTGCGTTCCACGGCCGCCCCGGTGGCGTCGCCGTCGGCGTGCACGACCCGCCAGCGTGCGTGCGCGGCCTCGCGCCCGCGGGCGAGGTCGTCGCCGTGGCGGTCCAGTGCGTCCGGGTCGGTCGTCCGGTCGAACGGCACACCCAGGGCGAGCAGGTCGCGGACGCGCGCCGGCCCGTCGGCGCAGAGCAGTGCGACGGCGCGCGCGTCCGCGCTCCCGACGGCGGCGGTGTGGGTGTCGTGCTCGTGCAGGGCGACGGTGTCGTCGGCACCGAGCGCGACGGCGATGCCGCCCTGCGCGGCGGCGGTGGCGCCGTCGGCGAGCCCGCCCTTCGTCACCAGGGTGACGTCGTGGCGGGCGCTGGCGCGGATCGCGGCGGTGAGCCCGGCGATGCCGGACCCGACGATGACGACGTGCACGGTGCGGTCCTCGGTGTCCTCGGTCGCCGGACCGTCAGCCGCGGGGCTTCGCGGCGAGCATGCGCTCGAGCGCGACCCTGGCGTCGGCCTGCACGTCGGTGGGGACCGTGATCTCGTTGAGGACCTCGCCGCGGACGAGGGCCTCGAGCACCCAGGCGAGGTAGCCCGGGTGGATCCGGTACATCGTCGAGCAGGGGCAGACGACCGGGTCGAGGCAGGTGATCCGGTGCTGCGGGTACTCGGCGGCGAGCCGGTTCACCATGTTGATCTCGGTGCCGATCGCGAACGACGTCGGCTCGGTGGCGGCCGCGACGGTCCGACGGATGAGGTCGGTGCTGCCGGCGGCGTCCGCGGCGTCGACGACCGCCATCGGGCACTCGGGGTGCACGATGACCTGCACGCCCGGGTCGTCGCGCCGGGCCTGCTCGATCTGCTCGACCGTGAAGCGGCGGTGCACCGAGCAGAAGCCGTGCCAGAGGACGACCTGCGCGTCGAGCAGGGTCTGCTCGTCGTTGCCGCCGAGGGCCTTGCGGGGGTTCCACATCGGCATGCGGTCGGTGCTGATCCCCATGGCCTTCGCGGTGTTCCGGCCGAGGTGCTGGTCGGGGAAGAAGAGCACGCGCTGCCCGCGCTCGAACGCCCACTCGAGGACGGTCGCCGCGTTCGACGACGTGCAGACGATCCCGCCGTTCCGGCCGCAGAACGCCTTGAGGTCGGCGGCGGAGTTCATGTACGTGACCGGGATGACCGGGACGCGCCCGTCGGCGTCGGGCTCCGTGCCGTAGACGGCGGTGAGCTCGGCCCACGCCGCCTCGACGCTGTCGATGTCGGCCATGTCCGCCATCGAGCAGCCTGCGGCGAGGTTCGGCAGGATCACGCGCTGGTCGTCGCGGGCGAGGATGTCCGCCGTCTCCGCCATGAAGTGCACGCCGCAGAACACGATGGCCTCGGCGTCCGGCTTCGTCAGGGCGGCGTTGGCCAGCTGGAACGAGTCGCCGAGGAAGTCCGCGTGCCGGACGACCTCGTCGCGCTGGTAGAAGTGCCCGAGCACGACGACGCGGTCCCCCAGGGTCGCCTTCGCCCGCTCGATGCGCGCGTGCAGTTCGTCGTCGCTCGCGGTCTTGTACTCGTCGGGGAGCTGCCCCTGTCGCGGTGCGGAGGTCGGGATGACGTCGGACATCGACGAGCCGGGACCGTAGCCGGGACGGCTGTCGAAGTCCCACGTCGGTGCGGCGAGGTCGGGCGTGCAGGTGCTGCCCGCGACGGCGCCGTTGGAGATGCGCTCGATGGTGACGGCGATGGACACGGTGGTTCCTATCGGTTCGAGGTGGACCGCGGCGGCAGGACCGTGGCCAGGGTCGTGGCCCCGGTCGTGGTCCGGGTCGTGGTGTCGGTCAGCGGACCGTTGTCCGCGTAGGCCAGGTCGGGGTTCGAGCGGTACAGTCGGGCCGGCCGGTGCCGGTCGCCGCTCGTGGTCTCGTCGGTGGGCAGGATCGCATCGGTCCGCTCGACCTGTCGGCGGAAGTTCGCGGGGTCGAGGGTGCGGCCGAGCACCGCCTCGTACACACCGCGGAGCTCGGCCAGGGTGAAGCGGTCGCCGAGGAAGGCCTGCGCGATGCGCGAGTACGACATCTTGTTGCGCAGTCGCCAGAGGGCGTACTCGACGATGCGGTCGTGGTCGAACGCGAGCGCCGGGTGTTCGTCGGCCAGGAACCACCGGACGTTCCAGTCGTCGGGGACGGACTCGGCCTCGTCCGGGTGCACGAGCGCCCAGTAGACGATGGACACGACCCGGCTCGGCGAACGGTCGACGTCGCCGAACGCGTAGAGCTGCTCCAGGTACCGCGGTTGCACGTTCGTCGTCTCGCGCAGGCGTGCGGCAGCGGAGTCCTCGAGCCCCTCGTCCGGACCGACCCAGCCGCCCGGCAGCGCCCACGAGCCCTCGAACGGGTCGGTCACGCGGCGCACCAGCGGCATCCACAGCGCCGGAGCCCCGGTGTCGGGGTGCGGGCGCAGGGCGACGATCACGGTGGAGACCGCGACGCGGATGCTGGTGGGATCAGTTTGTGTCATGGTGACTCGAAGTGTTCGGGTTGCGTTGACACTATCACCGTTCACGAGACCGGAACAGACCTGTAACGCACCGGGGACCACGCGTGCCTACATTGACGGCATGACGACGGTGACGAGGGTGCACGCCGTGGTGTCCGGCTCGGTGCAGGGGGTCGGCTTCCGGTACTGGACCGCACGCAAGGCAGACGGACTGGAGCTCGACGGGTACGCCAGGAACCTGTTCGACGGGACGGTCGAGGTCGAGGCCGAGGGGCCGTCCGAGTCCGTGGAGGCGCTCATGGCGTTCCTGCGCACCGGCCCGCCGACGGCCACCGTGACCGACGTCACCCGGCGCAGCGTCGTGCCGCACGGCGACGGCGACGGGTTCGCGATCCTGCGCTGACCGCGTGCGGGGTCCGTTGGGGTCGGTCCGTGCGCTCGGTCCGTGCGCACGGTCCGTTCACGAGGACGACACACGGAAGCGGAATACTCGGATCCGTTCAGGCTGTTGCCCCGTCTGCGCAGTCCGCGCCCCCTCTGCACGTCGTCACTCCCCAGGAGCCCCGCATGACCCAGGCCGTCGATTCCGCCCCGCGCACCGGGAGCGTCTCGCAGCCCTCCGCCGGCGAGACCAGGCTCGTGATCGGGCTGCTGCTCGTCTCGGCGTTCGTCGTCATCCTCAACGAGACGATCATGGGCGTGGCGCTGCCGCGGCTCATGGAGGACCTCGACATCTCCGCGGCGACCGGGCAGTGGCTCACCACGGGCTTCCTGCTGACCATGGCCGTCGTGATCCCGGTCACCGGGTTCCTGCTGCAGCGCTTCAGCACCCGGCAGGTCTTCATCGCGGCGATGGCGCTCTTCTCGCTCGGCACGCTCGTCGCCCTGGCCGCACCCGGGTTCCCCGTGCTGCTCGTCGGCCGCATCGTGCAGGCCAGCGGGACCGCGATCATGATGCCGCTGCTCATGACGACCGTCCTCAACCTGGTCGAGCCGGCGCACCGCGGCCGGATCATGGGCAACATCTCGATCGTCATCTCGGTCGCGCCGGCCGTCGGTCCGACCATCTCCGGCCTGATCCTCAACGCGTTCTCGTGGCGGTGGCTGTTCGGGTTCGTGCTGCCGATCGCCGTCGCCGCGCTCGTGCTCGGCATCCTCAAGGTCCGCAACGTGACCACGCCCCGACGCGCGCCGCTCGACGTCCTGTCGGTCGTGGTCTCCGCCGTCGCGTTCGGCGGGATCGTCTTCGGGCTGTCGAGCTTCGGCGAGGCCGGGTCGACCGGTCCGCTCGTCCCCGTCATCGCCCTGGTGGTGGGCTTCGCGGCACTGGCGTTCTTCGTCGTCCGGCAGACCCGCCTGCAGCGCACGGACCGTGCTCTGCTCGACCTCCGCACCTTCCGCACGAAGGGCTTCACCGTCCCGATCGTGGCGATGGGCATCAGCTTCATGGCGATGTTCGGCACGCTCATCCTGCTGCCGATCTACCTCGAGCGCGTGCTCGGACTCGAGGTCCTGACCGTCGGGCTCCTGCTGCTGCCCGGTGGTCTGCTGATGGGACTGCTCTCCCCCGTCGTCGGACGCATCTACGACCGCCGGGGTCCCCGGGTGCTGCTCGTGCCGGGCTCGATCATCATCAGCGCGGTGCTGTGGGCGCTCTCCACGGTCGGCGTGGACACGAGCGTGTGGTTCGTCCTCGGCGCCCACGTCGTGCTGAGCATCGGGCTCGCGCTGACCTTCACACCGCTGTTCACCGCCGCGCTCGGGGGCCTGCCGCCGAAGCTGTACTCGCACGGCAGCGCGGTGCTCGGCACGACCCAGCAGCTCGCGGGCGCGGCCGGCACGGCGCTCTTCGTCACGCTCCTCACGATCGGTGCCGCCTCCGCGGGCGCCGACGCCGACGCCGCCGGGGTCGCCGCAGCGACCGCCTCGGGCGTGCAGACGGCGTTCCTGGTGGGTGGGGTCATCTCACTGGTCGGCATCCTGACGTCGGCGTTCATCCGCCGGCCCGCGACGCCAGAAGGCGCTCCCGCCGGCGCTCCCGCGATGCACTGACCTGCGCCCGCCCGCGGTGCCCCGTCGACGACGGCGTGGCATCGTGGGCGGCATGCGGTCGACGGCGTGGCATCGTGGGCGGCATGCGGTCGACGGCGAGCGAGGTCAACTGGTCCGGCACGGTCACCTACTCGGCCGAGCGGGTGGAACGCCCGCGCACGCTGGAGGAGGCCACTGAGATCGTCTCGAGGTCCCGACGGGTGCACGGCCTCGGCACCCGACACTCGTTCAACGACGTCGCGGACGCCCACGGGGTGCTGCTCGACCTGACCGGGCTCCCCACCGACCTGGTCGTGGACACCGACGCCGGCACGGCCTCGATGGGCGCCGGCACGCGCTACGGCATCGTCGCCCCGGACCTCGACGCCGCCGGGGTCGCCCTGCACAACACCGGTTCGTTGCCGCACATCTCGCTCGGTGGCGCGATCGCCACCGGCACGCACGGCTCCGGCACGACCCTCGGGTCGCTGAGCACCGCCGTCCGGTCCTTCGAGCTCCTCGGCGCGGACGGCTCCGTGCGCACGGTCCGCCGCGGCGACGTCGACTTCGACGGGGCCGTGCTGCACCTCGGGCTGCTCGGCATCGTGACGCGCGTCGAGGTGGACGTCGAACCGACCTACCGCATGCGCCAGGACTCCTACGGTCCGATCCCCTGGGACCGGTTCGTCGCGCACGTGGCCGACGTCCACGCGGCCGCGTACTCCGTGTGCTCCTACACGGTGTTCGGCGACGAGATCGGCGAGGTGCTGCTGAAGTCCCGCGTGCCGGAGGGCGCCGACGACGTCGAGGTGCCGGACGAACTGCTCGGCGCGCCGAGGCTGCCGGGACGCCCGGCGGACGGGCACGTCACCGCCCGCGACGGCACGGTCGGCCCGTGGTGGGACCGTCTGCCGCACTTCCCCATCGACGCCGTGCCGAGCGTCGGGTCCGAGGTGCAGAGCGAGCACTTCGTCCCACTCCGGCACGCGGCCGCGGCGCTCGACGCCCTCCGCGGACTGGCCGACCGGATCCAGCCGCACCTGCACGTCTGTGAACTCCGGACGATGGCCGCCGACCCGTTCTGGTTGAGCCCGACGCAGGGCGAGGACGTGCTCTGCATCGCGTTCACCTGGCGGAAGCACCCCGACGCCGTCGCGGCGCTGCTGCCGGACCTCGAGGCACGCCTCGCGCCGTTCGACGGGCGACCGCACTGGGGCAAGACGAGCTCGCTCGACACCGGTGCGGTCGAGGCGCTCTGGCCACGACTGGCCGACTTCCGGCGGCTGGTGGCGGCGGCCGACCCGGAACGGGTGTTCGCGTCCGGGTTCGGTGAGCGGGTGCTGCGGACCTGAGCCGCGCCTCCCGACCGGGACCGCTCGTCGCGCGACGAGCGCGGGACCGGCCGTCACCCGACGGGCGCGGGACCGCCCGTCACCCGACGGGCGCGGGACCTGCCGTCCGTTTCGTACCGGCACGATGCCGTCCGTCACCCGACGGGCGTCACCGTCTTCGTCTCGCCGTCCCAGTGGCGCACCCCGCCGACCGTCAGGGTCGCCGGCAGCGGGGTCGCGCGCAGCGTGGCGACGGCGGCGGGCAGGTCCTCGTCGCGGACCCGACGGGCGAACGTGACGTGCGGCGACCAGGCACCGGGCACCGAGGTCTCGACTGCGTCCGGCGCGACCCGGTGCACCGCGGTGTGGAAGGCCGACAGCCCCGGGTCCACGACGACGGCCCGGACGAGTACGGACCGCCCGGCTCCGGCGGGGAACAGCAGGAGCCCCCCGAGCCGGAGCGTCGTCGGCACGGGGGCGTCGAAGCCGTCCGGGATCGGCAGCGCATCGCCGGCGGCGAGCGTCACGTGCGGGTCGTTCGTCCCCGACCGGCCGAGGCTCGGCAGGTCGGCCGCCGTCAGCGCGTCCCACGCCGCACGCACGGCCGCGTCGGAGTCGGGGTCGAGGACGAGTTCGATGCTGCGCACACCCCGAGTCAACACACGCTCCCCTGCGTCCGGCACGCGCCCCGCACGGCCTGTGGAGAACCCGGCGGGATGTAACACGGCGGAACGCGTCGTGCGTGTCGCGCCGCGGGCAGCCACACTCGGAACCTGGCCGCGCATCCCGCGGCTCCCCACCGCACCGCCCGTGCACGCCGCCGTCCGGGCCCGCCACGCCCGGCACCGTCTCCACCGTCCGGGCACGTCCCCCACGAGGAGCACCCATGTCCGCAGCACCAGTCCTGCCCCAGAAGCCGAAGGGCAAGCGCCCCGTCGGCTGGATCATCGCTGCCGCGGTCGTCGTCATCGCGATCGTGGTCGCCGTCGTGGTGGCGGCCGTCCGCTCCGGCGGGTCGGACGACGCTGCCTCCGGTGGCGGCTCCGGCAAGACCGTGACCATCGGTGTCTCCGACAAGTCGCTCGGCTACTGGAACACCTACACGAAGCTCGCGAAGGAGCGACTCGGCGTAACCGTGGAGCTCACGAACTTCTCGGACTACTCGCTGCCGAACCCCGCGCTCAAGGACGGCCAGCTGGACATCAACCAGTTCCAGCACATCCAGTACCTGGCGGACTACAACGTCACCTCGAACGACGACCTGCAGCCGATCGGCTCCACCGCCGTGTACCCGCTGCCGCTCTACGCGACGGACTACGCGAAGACGAGCGAGCTGCCGCAGGACGCCAAGATCGCGATCCCGAACGACTCGATCAACCAGGCGCGGGCGCTCCTCATCCTGCAGTCCGCGAAGCTCCTCGAGCTCAAGGACGGCGGATCCGCGTTCTCGACGACGACCGACATCACCTCGTCGAAGGTCGACGTCCAGCCACTCGACGCCTCGCAGACCGCGAATGCCCTGCAGCAGGGCTCGGTCGCCGCGGCCGTCGTGAACAACAACTTCGCCACCGCCGCGAAGCTCCCGACCAGCGACATCATCTTCCAGGACGACCCGGCCAGCGCGAGCGCAGCCCCCTACGTGAACGTCTTCGCCGTGCGCGACGCCGACAAGGACAACGAGACGTACCTGGACCTCGCGAAGCTCTTCCAGGACGACGCCGTGCAGCAGGCGTTCAAGAAGGACCTGCCCGAGGCCGTCGCCCGCGACGAGAGCGCCACGAAGCTCCAGGACGAGCTCGCGAAGGTCGAGCAGGACGCGAAGGCGGCCAAGCAGTAGTGCCCGCCCTCGTCGAACTCCGCGGCGTCTCGAAGCACTACCGCCGCGCCGACACCGGCGAGACCGTGGTGGCCGTCGAGGACGTCTCCCTGGACGTGCACCAGGGAGAGGTCCTCGGCGTCATCGGGTACTCCGGTGCCGGCAAGTCCACCCTGGTCCGCCTCGTGAACGCCCTCGAGCTGCCCTCGTCCGGCACGGTCACCGTCGGTGGCAAGGAGCTCACCGCCATCCCGGAGAAGGAACGCCGCCTGGCGCGTCGGAAGATCGGCATGATCTTCCAGCAGTTCAACCTGTTCCGCTCCCGCACCATCGCCGGCAACGTGGCGTACCCACTCAAGGTCGCGGGTGTCGCGAAGGACGAACGCGACCGCCGCGTCGCCGAGCTCCTCGACTTCGTCGGGCTGCTCGAGCGCGCGCACGCGTACCCGGAGCAGCTGTCCGGCGGGCAGAAGCAGCGCGTCGGCATCGCCCGTGCGCTCGCCGGCAACCCGGAGCTGCTGCTCGCCGACGAGGCCACGAGCGCCCTCGACCCGGACACGACCTCCGAGGTCCTCGCGCTCCTCCGCCGGGTCAACCGTGAGCTCGGCGTCACCATCGTCGTCATCACGCACGAGATGGACGCGGTCCGGCAGATCGCCGATCGCGTCGCCGTCATGGAGAACGGTCGCGTGGTCGAGGTCGGGGACGTCTACGACGTGTTCGCCTCGCCGCAGACCGGCGCCGCCCAGCGCTTCGTCCGCACCGCCCTGCACGACCGTCCGTCCGCCGAGCAGCTCGCCCGGCTGCGCGAGCACCACCGCGGCCGGCTGGTCACGGTGCAGATCACCGACGAGGTCGGTCTGCAGAACCGGATCGACGCGGCGTTCCGGACGGCCGGCGTGTCCGCTGAGCTCGTCTTCGGTGGCGTCGGTGAGATCCGCGAACGCCGCATCGGCTCGCTCACCTACGAACTGACCGCCGACGACCCCGCGGCCGTCGACCGGGCGCTCGGTGCGCTGCGCGACGTTCGGATCACCGTCGACGAGGAGGTCGCAGCATGAACGGCAACGGCTTCCAGAGCGTGATCGACACGTTCGACGTCTTCCTCGGCGCGATCCGCGACACCCTCGTGATGACGCTGGTCTCCCTGGTGTTCGCCGGCGTGATCGGCCTGGCGCTCGGACTGGTCCTGTACGCGACCCGTCCGGGCAACCTGCTCGGCAACCGGGCGGTGTACACGATCGTCAACGTGCTCGTGAACATCGTGCGCCCGATCCCGTTCGTGATCTTCCTCGCCGCGATCGCGCCCCTGTCGCGCGTCGCGGTGCAGACGACGATCGGCGTCCCCGCGGTGACCTTCGCGATCTCCCTGGCGGCATCGTTCGCGGTGTCGCGGATCGTCGAGCAGAACCTGCTCGCCGTCGACCCCGGCGTGGTCGAGGCCGCGCGGGCGTCGGGGGCGCACCCGGTGTCGATCCTGCTGACGGTCCTCATCCCCGAGGGCGTCGGGCCGCTCATCCTCGGCTACACGTTCATCTTCGTGGGCATCGTCGACATGACGGCACAGGGCGCCCTCATCGGTGGCGGTGGCCTCGGCGAGTACGCGATCGTGTACGGCTCGCAGCGGTACGACTGGTGGATCGTCTACGTGTCGGTGGCGGCGATCGTGGTGATCGTGCAGCTCGGGCAGTTCATCGGCAACCGGCTCGCCAGGGCGACGCTGCGTCGCTGAGGTGACCACGGGTCGCCGAGGCGGTCACGGACGGACGGGAGGCGCGGTGCCAGCTGGCACCGCGCCTCCCGTCCGTCGTCCGGTCACGGTGCGTCGTGTCGTCGCGTCCCGCCGTCGGCTCCTGTCGTGTGGGCGGGCTCTGGTCGCACGACGTGCCGCTCACGATCGCCCGGGACGGCACGTCGTGCGACCAGGGCGGTGTGCCGACGGCACGTCGTGCGACCAGGACGCGGAGCGCGACATCGCCGCGCACGCCGGTGTCAGGCGGCGGGGGCCTCCGGGACCTCGACGGCGGCGGTCGCGACGCCGGGGTGCTCGTAGTGCGCCCGGACCAGGATCGGCCGGTGGTCGGAGATGCCCGCTGGCAGGGTCTCGACGCCGGCGATGTGCAGACCGACGCTCGTCGCGAAGTCGAAGTGGCCCGTGAACTTGCGGTAGCGCAGGTAGGTCGGCTGGTCGGAGAGCGACAGCGCGAAGCCGTGCTCCTCGATCTTGCGGCGCAGGTTCGTCTGGAACCAGGGGTAGTTGAAGTCGCCGACCATGATCGCGGGGGCCTCGTCGGAGAGGTCGCGGACGAACTGGTGCGCAGCCTCGATCTGCTTGCGCCGGAGGGAGTTCGTGGCCGTCAGCGGCGACGCGTGGAACGACGCAACGATCACCTCGGTGTCGGCCTCGGTGTCACGGAGCCGCATCGCGATGAGCCGCTCGTGCGCGGGCGCGAGCACCCGGTCGTGCAGGGACTTCTGCAGCGAGTGGATGCTGAAGTCCTGCACCTCGAACCGGTCGTCGCGCTTGTAGATCGCGAGCCCGAGGCGGTTGGCCTTCGTCGACGCGGCGAGGGAGAGCCCGGCGACCTCCGGCGCGAGGTCGTTGCTGTCGCACTCCTGCACGCAGATGACGTCCGCCTGGGACGCCTCGGCCAGCGCGGCGAGCTCGCCGTTGGCGGTGTGCTCGCGGAGGTTGTAGCTGACGACGCGCAGCTCGGTGGGCTGCACGGCGGTGTCGCCTGCGATCGTCCCCTGCTGCTGTGGCCCGGCCATGCTGCCTTCCGTCCTGGGTGTCTCGGTCACCCTGCCGCGGCAACCGTACTCGGCTGTCGCGGACAGTTGCTGTGACCGTAGCGCACCCCGGGTTTCTGGCGTGTGACCGTGTCGCGAACGGACAGCGGACGGCGCGGCGCCGCCACCGCACACGCCGGTCGGCGCCGGACGCCGGTCAGCGCGCCGTAGCCCGCACCCGGCGCACCGGACGCACCGTGTCCCCCGCCGTCCGGCTCATCAGGACGCCCTCGACGCACGCCACGACGAGGAGCACGGCGATCACCCAGAACGCCACGTCGTAGGGCCCGGTCCCGCCGAGCCCGGCCGCAGCCCGGATCGCCACGGCGGCCACCGCCACCCCGAAGCCCGCCGCGACCTGCTGCAGCGTGGACGAGAGCGTGTTCGCCGGGGTCATGTCCGCCTGCTCGACGTCCGCGAAGGCGATCGTGTTGTACGCCGTGAAGCCGACCGAGCGCGCGGCGCCGCTCACCACGAGCAGCACGGCGAGCAGCCAGAACGGGGTGTCCTCGGTGAGGAACACCATCGCGACGACGCTCAGCGCCGCGATCGCGCTCGACACGACGATCACCGGCCGGTAGCCGAACCAGCGGAGGAACGGCGTCGTCATCGGCTTGATCCCGAGGTTGCCGACGAACACCCAGAGCACCGCGGACCCGGCGAGCACCGCGCTCCAGCCCCAGGCGTCCTGGAACAGCAGCGGCAGCACGAACGGCACGGCCGACACCGCGAGCCGGAACAGGCTGCCACCGGCGTGCGAGACGCGGAAGGTCTCGAGCCGGAACGAGCCGAGTCCCATGATCGGGTGCGGCGCCCGGCGGAAGTGCCGGACGGCCAGCCAGCAGCACACCGCGCCGACGACGCCGGACACGACGACCGCGACCAGGGGGATCTCGTCGAGCGCGAGCAGCGAGGCCATCACCACGAGCGACCCGAGCCCCAGGCACGCGAGCAGCGACCCGCGCCAGTCGAACGGGACGCGCTGGGGTGCGCGCTCCTGCGGCACGAGCACCAGCGCGGCGACGAAGGCGACGATCCCGAGCGGGATGTTGACGAGGAAGATCCAGTGCCAGCTGAGGGTGTCGACGAGCACCCCGCCGACGAAGGGCGCGATGATCGGCGCGGCGAGTGCGGGCCAGGTGAGGATGGCGATGGCCGTGACGAGCTGCTCGCGTCCCGCGCCGCGCAGGACGACCAGGCGCCCGACGGGCACCATCATCGCCCCGCCGAGTCCCTGCAGGATCCGCCAGGCCGTGAGCTCGACGAGACCGGTCGACGCGGCGCACAGTGCGGACGCGACGGTGAAGAGCGCGATCGCCCCGGCGAACACGGTGCGCGACCCGACCCGGTCGGTGAGCCAGCCGCTGACCGGGATGAACACGGCGAGCGTGACGAGGTACGCGGTGATCGCCACGCCGATCGCAGCGGAGTCGACCCCGAGGTCGCGCCCCATCGCCGGGGCGGCGGTCGCCAGGATCGTGCCGTCCAGGAGCTCCATGAAGAAGGTGCCCGCGACGAGCACGGCCACCGCCGTGCTGCCCCGTCGTCGTGTCGTCGTCATCGTCGTCATCTCAGGTCGAATGCTATGCCTGCTCGGTTTCTGCGCCGCGCAGCCGGCGAGCACCCGAGCGCCGCGCAGCGACGGCGTCCCCGACTCGCCACACAGCACGTTCTGCAGCGCAGAATGAGTCCGACGACGACGTTGCCTGGAGGGCCGCAGCACGGGGAACGTTGCAGCAGGAGCGGACCGCACCAGCGCAGGAGGACCGATGACGACCACCCCCGCAGCAGGGCAGCCCGTCCACACGCCCGGCACCGTCACGACGAAGGGTGCCGCCGACCCCGCCGCCCCGGTCGTCGGGCGCCACGTCCTCGACCGCGCGCACCTGCCGGTGATGACGCTCCGGGAGTCCGCCCTCGCGCACAACACCGCCGTCATGCAGTCCTACGTCGACCGCCACGGGCTGCTCCTCGCCCCGCACATGAAGACGCACATGGCACCGGCCCTCGCCGACCGGCAGGTCCGTGCGGGCGCCTGGGGCGTCACCGTCGCGTCGGTCCAGCAGGCGATGGTCGCCTGGGCGCACGGCGTGCACCGGATCCTCGTCGCGAACGAGGTCCTCGACCCCGCCGGCCTCGCCTGGCTCGCGTCCCGGCGCAGCGTCGACCCCGACGCCGACGTGCTGTGCAACGTCGACTCGCTCGCGGGGGTCGCGGCCGCGGCGAGCGCCGCCCGCTCCGTCGACGGCACCGTGCACGTCCTGGTCGAGGTCGGGTTCCCCGGCGGCCGCACCGGGGTCCGCTCGGCGGACCGGGCGCGCGAGGTCGCCGAGGCCGCGCACGACGCCGGGCTCGTGCTCCGCGGGGTGACCGGGTACGAGGGCGGCCTGCCCGACGTCGACACCGCCCGCGCATGGGTCGCCGGGGTGCTCGCGATCGCCGGCGACCTCCGCGGTCTCGTCGCCGGACGCGCGCTGCTCAGCATGGGCGGGAGCGCCTGGTTCGACGGGGTGGTCGACGCCGTGCAGGACCGGCCGGACGACGTCGACGTGCTGCTGCGGTCCGGCGCGTACCTGACGCACGACGACGGCTTCTACGCCGAGCGCACGCCGTTCCGCCGCCGCCCCGAGGAGGGCTCGCTCCGCCCGGCGATCGAGGTCTGGGGCCGCGTCACGTCGTGTCCGGAGCCGGGTCGCGCGCTGGTCGGGGTGGGCAAGCGCGACGTGTCGTTCGACGAGGGCCTGCCCGTCGTGCGCGGGATCCGGCCGGGAGGCACGGCGCACGACCCGCAGGTCGTCCCACCCCCCGGCGCGGTCACCGTCACCCGCCTCGACGACCAGCACTGCTACCTCGCCCTGGCCGACGGGGCACCCGGGCTGACGCCCGGCGACGTCGTCGTGTTCGGTGTCTCGCACCCCTGCACGGTCTTCGACAAGTGGCGGCAGGTGCAGCTGCTCGCGGACGACGACACCGTCACCGAGACGATCGCGACGTGGTTCTGATGCCCGCCGACGACGAGCAGCGGTCGGCCGCGGCCGTCCCCGCACGGAACGCCGCACTGTCGCTGCGCCGTGGCCTGGCGCTCCTCGACCACGTGGCCGACCGCACGCGGAACGGCGCCGCGTCGGTGACCCTCGGCGAGCTCGCGTCGATGCTCGGGACCGCGAAGTCGACGGTGCTGCGCCTGACCGCCCCGATGGTCGAGACGGACCTGCTCCGCCGCACGCCCGACGCCGGGTTCACGCTGGGGCTCGGCGCGCTGCTGCTCGGGCAGAGCTACCTCGAGGGCATCGACCTGCGCTCCGCTGCCGCGCCCTTCATGCGGCGCACCGCCGAGTCGACGGGGCTGACGTGCCACCTCGTCGTGCCCGACGGCACGGACATCGTCTACGTCGACAAGGTCGAGACGCGCGGCACGGTCCGGATGGGGTCGCGCATCGGGAACCGCCTGCCGATGCGCAACACGGCGTCGGGCAAGGCGATCGTGGCGTTCGGCGACCCCGGGCTCCTCGGCGCGGTGCTCGCCGTGCCCGCGACCGCGATGACCGACCAGTCCATCACCGACGACGGGCGCTGGCGGCAGGAGGTCGAACGCACCCGGGCGCGCGGCTACGGGATCGACGACCGCGAGAACGAGCCGGGCATCCGCTGCGTCGCCGCGCCCGTGCTCGACCACGCGAACCAGGTCGTCGGCGCGATGAGCATCTCCGGGCTGGCGTCCCGCTTCCCGGCGGCGGCGGTCCGTGAGCTCGGGGACGGTGTCGTCCGGACCGCGCTCGAGATCTCGGTCGCCCTCGGGTCGTCCTCCGCACAGCTCGCCCTCCGGCGGACGGCCCCGGGCGGGGCGGTCCGGTGACCGCGGGCGCGGGGGTGCTCACCCTCGGCGAGACGATGCTGCTGCTCGCCGGCCCGGGCGTCGGCGAGGTGTGCGATCTCGACCACATGCGCGTCGACACCGGCGGGGCGGAGAGCAACGTCGCGATCGGCCTGGTCCGGGCCGGCGTGCCGGCGACCTGGGTCGGCCGGGTCGGAGCGGACCCCGCGGGCGACCGGGTCCTGCGCGACGTGGGACAGGCCGGCGTGGACGTCGTCGCGGTCGTCGACCCGGAGCGCTCGACCGGGCTGATGATGAAGGAACGGCTCCGGGACGGCCGCACCCGCGTGACCTACCACCGTCGGCACTCCGCGGGGTCGGCGCTCGTGCCCGAGGACGTCCCGCCCGGGCTCGTCGAACGGTCGGCGCTCGTGCACGTCACCGGCATCACGCTCGCGCTCTCGGAGTCCGCCCGGCGGACGGTCACCGCGGTGCTCGACCGGGCCGAGGCCGCCGGGGTCCCGGTGTCGTTCGACGTGAACCACCGGCAGAAGCTGCTCGACGCCGCGGTCGCCCGGGAGCACTACCGCGCCGTCGCCGCCCGTGCCGCGGTGGTGTTCGCCGGTGACGACGAGGCGCGCATCCTGCTCGGGGCACCGGACGACCGGGACGCTCCGACGGGGTCCGACGAGGACCTCGCCCGGGGGCTCGCCGACCTGGCCCGTGGTCGTGCCGTGGTCAAGCTCGGCTCCCGCGGTGCCGTCTCGGTCGTCGACGGGCGGACGACCCGGCGCGCGGCGACCCCGGTCCGCGTCGTCGACCCGGTGGGTGCCGGCGACGCGTTCGTGGCGGCGTGGCTCGCGGCGACGATCACGGGGGCCGATCCGGACAGCGCACTCGACCGCGCCGCCGACGCCGGGGCGCTCGCCTGCACGGTCCCGGGCGACTGGCGCCTGCCGGCCCCTGGGGCAGTGGCCGAGGTCGACGCCGACCGCGCCCCCGACCCCGACACGACCGATGCCGTGCACGACCACGTCGACCGCTGACCCCGCACCCGAAGCGCACGAACGACACCCCGACCGAGGAGCCCAGCCCGTGAGCACGAACCGCACGACCCCCGGCAGCACCGCACCGGCCCCCGACCACGGCACCCGGCACGGCGCGGGTCCCGCCGTCGCGATCCTCCGCGGTGGCACCGGCGAGCACGTCGAGGCGGTCGTCGACGCCCTGGTGGGTGCCGGCGTCCGGGCGGTCGAGCTCACCACGAACACGCGACGGTGGCGCGAGGGCACCGCCTGGACCGCACGACGCTTCGGCGGCGACGTCTCGGTCGGGGTGGGCACCGTGCTGGAGCCCGAGCAGGTCGACGAGGCCGCCGAGCTGGGGGCGTCCTTCGTGGTCAGCCCGCACCTGGACCCGGCGATCGGCGAACGCGCCCACGAGCGCGGACTCGGGTGGTACCCGGGCGCCGCGACCCCGACCGAGATCGTGCGGGCGTGGCGGCTCGGCGCCCGGGCGGTGAAGGTCTTCCCGGCGGCGCAGCTCGGTGGCCCCGCGTACCTGCGGCAGGTGCTCGCCCCGCTCGACTTCGTCGACGTCGTCCCGACCGGCGGGATCGGGGTCGACGACGCCGCCGACTACCTGGCGGCCGGGGCGGTGGCCGTCGGACTCGGTTCGCCCCTGGTCGGCGACGCCCTGTCCACCGGGGACGTCGGTGCCGTGCGGTCCCGGGCCGGACGGCTCCTCGCGGGACTCGCCCGGTGACCACCGTGGGCGCCGGTGCCGCGGTCCTGCTGCGCGGCGGGTCGGTCGTCGGTCCGGACGGGCTCCACCGCGCCGACGTGCTCGTCGCCGGCGGCCGGATCACCGCGGTGGGGACGGAGCTCCCCGTGCCCGACAGCGTCCGCACGATCGACTGCGGCGGGCGCGTCGTGCTCGCCGGGGCCGTCGACGCGCACGCCCACGCCGGGTCGCGGGTCTTCGACGAGGACGTCCAGCTCGCCCTGCTCCGACAGGGTGTCACCACGATCGTCACCGGCCAGGACGGCGTCGGTCCGGCCCCCGGTGACGGGACGTGGGCAGGCCGGTACTTCGCAGCGATCGACGGCCCGCACCCCCGGTACCGCGGCGACGGCATCGCGGGCCTGCTCGCGACGTACGACGGCACCACGCCGGTGAACGTCGCGACCCTCGTGCCCGCCGGCACCGTCCGGCACGAGGTCGTCGGCGACGAGGACCGCCCCGCGACCGCCGAGGAGACCGCTGCGATGCGAACGCTCGTCCGCCGCGGGCTCGCCGACGGGGCGCTCGGGCTGGCCTCCGGACTCGACTACGTCCCCGGGCTGTACGCCGACACCGCCGAGCTCGCCGCGCTCTGCCGGGAGGTCACGGCAGCCGACGGGGTCTACGTCTCGCACGTCCGCGGCGGGTACGAGGCGAACCTGCGCGAGGGGCTCGACGAGGTCGCCGCGATCGTCCGGGCGAGCGGTGTCCGTGCGCACGTGTCGCACCTGCACGCCCCGGTCGACACCGCCCTCGGCGCGCTCGACGACCTGGCGGCCGCGGGTGTCCCGCTGACCTTCGACGCCTACCCGTACTCGCGCGGGTGCACCATCCTGTCGATGCTGCTGCTCCCCGCCGCGCTCGCCCGTCCCGGTACCGACGACCTGGCCCGGGCGGTCGCCGACGCCGACGGTCGTGCCCGGGTCCGCGCCGCCGTGCTCGCGCGGGTGACCGCGCGCCCGGACCTCGGACCGGGCTGGGCCGGCCAGGTCACCCTGTCGCACGTGCCGTCCCCCGCACACCACGACCTGCAGGGCAGGACCCTGACCGAGGCGGCCGCCCTGCGCCGCACCGAGCCCGTCGACCTGGCGGTCGACCTGCTCGTGGCCTCCGCGCTGCAGGTGACGGCGATCATGCGGGTGCCGCGCCCCCGCTCCCCCGCGGACCTCGCGCCGCTCGTCCGGCACCCGGGGCACACCGCGGGGTCGGACGGCATCCACGTCGGCACGCACCCGCACCCGCGCGCCTCCGGCACCGTCGCGCGGTACCTCGGCGACTTCGTGCGCGCCGGGCTGCTGACCTGGGCCGAGGCGCAGCGGCACCTGTCCACCACCGCCGCCGAGCACCTGCGGCTCGGCGACCGCGGGGCGGTTCGTGCCGGTGCGGTCGCCGACCTCGCGGTCGTCGACCCCGAGCGGGTGGCCGCGCGCTCGACCTACGACGATCCCACGGCCACCGCGGTCGGGACGGACGACGTGCTGGTCGCCGGTGTCCCGGTGCTCCGGCACGGGGAGCTGACGGGCGCGACCCCCGGCGCGGGGATCCGGCGCGGCGGCGCGCCAGCACCCCGCGGGATCGCGCCCGCGTGAGGTTCCGTTCAGGGACCGGGACGCCGGTGGACGGTCAGGAGGCGCTGGGCAGCACCGCGACGACGTCGATCTCCACGAGGATGCCGGCCAGGTGCGACTGGACGGTCGTGCGCACCGGGTACGGCTCCGAGAAGTGCTTCGCGTACTCCGCGTTGAAGGCCGCGAAGTCGCGGTCCGAGTGCTCGAGGTGGACGGTCGACTTGACGACGTCGTCGAGGGTCGCGCCGTGCTCGGCGAGGACGGCGGCCACGTTGGCCAGCACCTGGGCGGTCTGACCGGCGACGTCGTCCGCCATCACGCCGGTCGCCGGGTCCTGCGGTCCGAAGCCAGCGGTGTACAGGAACCCGTTCGCCACGATCCCCTGGCTGTACGGGCCGGCCGGGGCCGGGGCGTTCTCGGTCACGATGGCGGTCTTCGGCACGGTGGCTCCTCGTGGGTCGTCGGACGTGGCCCGGCAGCGCGGGGTCGGCAGCACGGTCTCCGCGATCGTGCTCCCGTCCCGTCGGGCGCGGGCCTTCAGGCTAGGACCGGCCACGCGACGGAGGCCGACCACCCGCCGGTGTCGTGCCGTCCTGCAGAACGCAGGACGAGTCTCCCGGCCGGCGGTGGTGCGTGCCGGAGGGTGCCAGGCGACGGTCGGTACGCTCGTGTCGTGCCCACCACGAGCCCTGCGCCCGCCGGAGCGGGCCGGTGAGCCGGACCGACGGCGCCGTCACCGGGACGCTCGCGAACGGCCGACGACGCATCGTCGACCTGGCGACGAGCCTGCCCGTGTGGGCCGCGGTCCTGCTGGTCTGGGGCGGCGGGCGTCTCGTGTCCACGGTCTGGTTGGCGCTCGCCTACCCGCTGATGGCCCGTGCGATGCCGGACAACGCGATCTGGGGGAACGAGCACGGCTTCGGGTCCTTCCTGACCGCGTGGGACGGGCAGTACTACGAGCAGATCTCCGTGCACGGCTACCCGAGCACGCTGCCCCTCGACACCGCCGGGCACGTCGCACAGAACGCATGGGCCTTCCTACCGGCGTTCCCCTTCGCCATCCGGATGCTGACGGCCTCGACCGGGGTGCCGTTCACCGTGGGTGCACCGCTCGTCGCCCTCGCCGCCGGGCTGGTCGCGACCTTCCTGCTGCACCGGTTGGTGAGCGACCGTGCCGGGCACGCCGCGGGCATGTGGGCGGTCTTCTTCTTCACCTGCGGTCCGCTGTCGTTCCTGCTCCAGGTGGGCTACGCGGAGAGCACCTTCCTCGCGCTGACGTTCGGTGCCCTGCTCGCGCTCGAGCGGCGTCGGTACGGCCTGCTGACGGTGCTCGGGGTCGTCGCCGCGTTCACGCGCCCGGGTGCGCTCGCGCTGCCGCTGCTGCTCGGGGTCGTCGCACTGGTCCGCTGGGTGCGGGCACGACGGACGGCAGCCGGCACCGGTGTGCGGTCGCTCGACGCCTTCCCCGTGGCGGAGCGGGTGCGGGTCGTGGTCGCGGGCGTGGTGATGGCGGCTGCGGGGCTGGCGTGGCCGGTCGTCGCGGCGCACGTCACCGGGCGGCCTGACGCCTACCTCGAGACCGAGATGTCCTGGTGGGTCAACTTCATCGGGCGGGTCGAGTTCACGCCGATGACGCCCTGGTTCCTGATCGCCGGCCGCTGGCTCGGGGTCGGCGGCGTCCTCATCGTGGTGTTCCTGCTCGTGGCGTACCCGGTCTGGCTGCTGCGCCGGTCGACCCGGGCACTCGGCGCCACGACGGTGCTGTACTCCGCCGCCTACGCGCTCTACATCTTCGCGGTGTCGCTGCCGATGGCGTCGACGCCCCGGCTCCTCATGCCGCTCGCGCCGCTGTTCGGCTCCCCCGAGCTCGTCGCACGGCCCTGGATGCGCTGGACGTTCGTGAGCTGTGCGCTGCTCGGGCAGCCGGTGCTCGTCGCCGTGCTCTGGTTGCTCGGCCCGCCCTGACCCCGACCCGGACTTCGCCGAGACGCCGCCGCGACGGCGAGACGCCCCGGATCCGGAGGCGTCTCGCGTGCTCGGCGGTGTCTCGCCGCTGCAGAGGTGTCTCGATGGACTCCTGCTAGAGCTCGACGGTGCCGTGGTGGCCGGTGTCGGGCTGGCTCTGCTTGCCGAGCGCGGCCTTCAGCGTCTGCACCAGGCTGCCGACCGGGCCGGTGTCCTGCGTCCAGTACTCGACCGAGTCACCCTCGACGGTCAGCAGTCGGATGGTCGGGTCCTGTCGGCCCTCGGGGAACCACGCCTCGGCGAACGGTGACCAGAGTTCGTCGATCACGGAGTCGTCGCGGGTGACCGTGGCCGTCCCGGCGATCGACAGGTAGCCGCCCTGCGACTCGATGGCGACGTTGACGTGCGGGTTGCGCACGATGTCCTCCACCTTCTCGCTGCCGTCCTGCACCAGGAAGCGCAGGGTCCCGTTGAACGCCTTGTCCTGCACGGCGAGGGGACGGGCGTGCAGGTTGCCGTCGTCGCTGACGGTGGTGAGCAGGGCGGTTCGGGCGCCGTGGACGATGTCCGAGATGGCTGCGCGGTGGTCTGCCTGCGTGTCGGTCATGATGCTCCTGTTCGTCGTGCGCCCCGTTGTGCTCGACGTCCGGCCGGGCACTGCCCGGGCGCGTTCCGTTCCCGTCAGTGTGCCCCTCGTCGCTGGGACCTGCCCGGCGCGGCCAGGCTGGCCCCGGAGCGCGGAGTGGACGGGCCGGGGTCAGGCGGAGGGTTCGCGGATCGTCGTCTCGACGTCGACGACCTGCGGGACGCGCGGCATCGAGGCGAAGCCGAAGGCCACGGGCGGGTCGAGCGGGGCCAGTGTGCCGAGCGGCTCCCCCGCCCAGGACCCCGAGACGGCCGTGACGTCGTGCGCCCCGGTCACGCCGTAGTACTCGCGACGGCCGCCTCCGGCGGTGCCGGCGGTCCCCGCGCCGGGAGCGACGAGTCGTGCAACGGGGTCGATCACGCTGAGCCACCTGGGGTCTCGCGCGATCGGCTTCGGCACGATGCGGAGCACCCGCCCGAGCGGCGAGATCGCCCCGACGTCGATCGAGGCGCGGAGCGGGCCGGCGTCGAGCTCGAGCCCGCGCGCGGTCCGCCGGGCGCTGACGTCGACCACGGAGACGGTGTCGAACCGGTAGGTGCCGGAGACGTACGCTGCGACGATCTCGTCCGGCGCGAGCAGCACGCTCGACCCGTCGGGCTGCTCCACGAAGACGTCCGTGAAGGCCCCGAACGGCGACCGCTCCCACATGCCGACGACGAACCGCACGCCGGACGTCGTGCCGACGCCCATGATGCGACCACGGAACCGACGCTCGACGATCTCGGGACGGGGTGACATGCCCTGGACGCTACCCGGCGCTGCCGTGAGCCGGCGTGGCGGGCGCAGGGCGGGCCTCCCGGCCGGATGCCGGCCCGTGCCGCTGACGCTGCTGCTGCTGCGGAGCGGAGCGTGACGCAGAAGCGACAGACTGTGCCGGAACATCGGCGCACATCTGTCGCTTCCGCGGGAGGAACGGGACGACGCCCTACGGCACCGGCACCGGCTCGGCGAGCAGCTCGCGCACCCGCGGCGCGACCCGCGTGCCGTAGAGCTCGATCGACCGCATCATGTCCTCGTGCGGCAGGCGCCCCGTCGCGTAGCGCATGTCGAAGCGCGAGACGCCGAGGATCCGCATGTTGCGCGCGATCTTCCGCGCCACCGTCTCCGGCGACCCGACGTACAGCGACCCGCCCGCGGAGAGCCCGGCCTGGTACTGCGCGGCGTCCAGGGGCGGCCAGCCGCGCTCGCGGCCCAGACGGTCGGTGACGGCCTTGTGGTACGGCCAGTACCGCTCGGCGGCCTCCTCGTCGGTCTCGGCGACGAAGCCCGGCGAGTGCATCGCGATGGGCTGCTGCGGGAGCTCGAGCTGCGCCAGCGCCTGACGGTAGAGCCGCGAGAACGGGGCGAACTGTGCCGGCTGCCCGCCGATGATCGCGAGGAACAGCGGCAGGCCGTACGACGCCGCGCGGATCACGGACTGCGGCGAACCACCGACGCCGACCCACGTCGGGATCGGGCCGTGCTCGAGCTTCGGGAAGACGTCCTGGTCGACCAGCGCCGCACGCTTCGTCCCCGACCAGGTGACGGCGTCGCCGCCGCGCAGGGCGTTCCAGAGCTGCAGCTTCTCCTCGAACAGGACCTCGTAGTCCGACAGGTCGTAGCCGAACAGGGGGAACGACTCGGTGAAGGACCCTCGGCCGAGGATGACCTCCGCCCGACCGTCGGACAGGGCGTCGACCGTGGCGAAGCGCTCGTACACGCGGACCGGGTCGTCCGACGACAGCACGGTGACGGCGGAGCCCATCCGGATGCGTTCGGTACGGGCGGCGATCGCAGCGAGGACGACCTCGGGGGCGCTGACCACGAAGTCCTCGCGGTGGTGCTCCCCGACGCCGATGAAGTCGATGCCGACCTGGTCGGCGAGCACGGCCTGGTCGACGACGTCGCGGATGCTCTGTGCGTCGGACCGGAGCGACCCGTCGGCACGCTCGGTGACGTCGCCGAACGTGTCGAGGCCGAGCTGCACCGGTCCGATGCGCTCGGGTGCGGGCGGCGGGACGTCCGAGGGACGGCCGGTGCCGAATGCGTTGCTCATGTGCGCCTCCTGGTCGATGCGTTCGCATAGATCGTAGCACCCTGCGGCCCCGCAGGCCATCCCCGCGACCCCGTCCGGCGACCGGCCAGCACGGCGGCGTAGCGTCCCGCGCATGGCGAACATCCCCGACCAGACCGGCCGTCGCATCGTCGTGACCGGCGCGAACAGCGGCACGGGCAAGGAGACCGCGAAGCGACTCGCCGGCGCCGGGGCGAGCGTCGTGCTCGCCGTCCGCACGACCGCCAAGGGCGAGGACGCGGCCACCGAGATCCGCCGGGAGCACCCGGGCGCCGACCTCGAGGTCCGCGAGCTCGACCTCGCCGACCTCGGCAGCGTCCGCCGGTTCGCCGCGGGGATCGCCGACGAGGACCGTCCGCTCCACGTCCTGGTGAACAACGCCGGTGTGATGGCCCCGCCCGAGCGCTTCGAGACCGCCGACGGCTTCGAGCTGCAGTTCGGCACGAACTTCCTGGGGCACCTGGCGCTGACGAACCTGCTGCTGCCGACGCTGCTCGGCACGGCCTCGGGCAGCGACGACCCGCGGCCACCGCGCGTCGCCACGATGTCGAGCCTCGCCGCGATCCCCGGCAGCATCCGCTTCACCGACCCACAGTGGGAGCACGGCTACAACGGCTGGCGCGCCTACGCCCAGTCGAAGCTCGCCGACCTGCTCCTCGCCCTGCACCTGCACCGCCTGTCCGTCGAGCGGGACTGGCCCCTCGTCAGCACGGCGGCGCACCCCGGGTACACCCGCACGAACCTGCAGTCCGCCGGGCGTTCGCTCGGCCGCGACCGGCCGGTGCGGGCCAGCGACCGCGCACTCCCCCTCACGCAGGCGGTGGAGCAGGGCGCGGAGCCGCTGCTCTACGCCGCGGTCGGTCCGGCTGCGGTCGGCGGCGCCTACTACGGGCCGTCCGGGTTCGGCGGCCTGACCGGTCCGACCACGACCGTGTCGGTGCCGCGGTCGGCCCGCAGCGCGGACCTCGCCCGCTCGCTGTGGGCGGTCGCCGAGGACCTCACCGACACGCACGCGCCCGCCTGACCGACGGCGCGCGGCGGCGGCGCGGCACGTCGGCGGACCACGGCGTCACGGCACGTCGGCGCACCGCGGCGCCGCGGCAGATCGGCGCACCACGGCGCTGCGGCAGATCGGCGCACCGCGACGTCGCGACACGTCGGCCGGGAGGCACCACCCGCCCCCGCCCCGTCGGCGTCAGAACCGCACGTGGTCCCGCGCGAACGCAGCGATCACCCCGGCCTCGAGGGCACGCTGCCCACGGGCGGTCGGGTGCACGTCGTCGGACTGCATCCACTCCGGGTGGCCGGACAGCGGCTGCCCGACGTCGACGTAGGTGCCACCGTCGCGCCGGACCGCCCGGTGGAGCGCGTGCGAGATCGTCGCGAGCTGCGCCGGCGGGGCCTGCTCGTTCCACACGGCGCTCAGCCCCACCACCCGGGCCTCGGGCAGGTCGCGGTGGACCAGGGCGACGAGCTGGTCGGTGGCGCTCGTCACCTGCGCGTCGTCCTCGCCCAGGTCGTTGGAGCTCGCCTGCACGAAGACCACCCGGGGTCGCAGGTCGACCGCGCGCTTCACCAGTCCCGGGTACGCGCTGGCGCACTCGTCCTGGTCCCCCTCGGCGACGACCCCGGCGCCGTCGCAGGACAGGTTCGTCAGCTGCCACCGTTCGGTCCGGGCGAGGAGCGCCGGCCAGGCCTGCTCCGGCGTCAGCCCGTGACCGCCGCTCACCGAGTCACCGATCACGACGATCCGCTCCCCCGGGGCGTGGTCCCAGGCGCGGCCGGTCGCGCTCGGCGACGGTGCCGCGGCCACCGAGGAGTCCTCGCTGCACCCGACGAGGGCGAGTGCGGTGAGGGCGGCGAGCGCCGTCGCGACGACGGCTCGGCCGCGGGGGCGGCGGCGCGGGGCGGGGCTGCCGTCGCCCGCCGGGGTGAGCGGGGACGGCCGTGTGGTCGGGGTCACGTCGGGGACCGTACGCCGTCCGGCCACGACCGGACCGTCCAGTGCGCTGCTGCTCCTCACAGCATCGGGGGTCCTCGGGCGGCAGCGTCGGGTCGTGCCTCAGGCGCGGTGGAGCTCGACCGACCCGTCCAGGCGTCCCGGGTGGGCGAGCCGGGCGTGCTGCAGCACCGTCCGACCGGGTGCGACCGCGGCGGCGACGACCGACAGCGTCGCGACGTGTCCGTCCGGCTCGACCGCGTCGCGGAGGATCGCGTCCGGGTGGTCGGAGGGCAGCATCGAGGACTCCGCGAGCACGCCGAACCACCCGCTCCAGCCGTCGCCCGCGTCGTCGCCGTGGTCGACCGTGCGGAGTTCGTCGAAGGGGCCGAGGACGGGCGGGCCGGTCGGTGCGGGGGCACTGCGGAAGGCCTCGAGCCAGCGTCCGATGCGCGGTGCCGCAGGGTCGTCGGGCGCGCCGTGGGTGACCATGTGCACGCCGGGCGCGAGCTCGGTCGTCCGGACCGCCGTGCCGTCCCACGTGTCGACGGCGGCACCGTCGGCCGTGGCCCGGACGAGGTTGAACGCCCGGGTGGTCGGGAGCGCGTCGTCGTGACCCGGGGCCGCACCGGTCAGGGCGTCGAGCGGCAGCACCCCGCGGGTCGTCCACGTCCCGTCCTCGCTCGGTACGGCCTCGGCGCGGTTCAGCACGACGGCGAGTCCCGCGGTGTCCGAGGCCGCGAGCCAGGCGCCGCCGGCGGACCGGTCGCGGACGCCGCGCACGGTCGGGTCGAGCTCGGGCCACCAGGCGGCGGGCGGGTCCCAGGGCCGGTCGGGCGACTCGTCGCGGAGGGCCAGCACGGTGACGGGCCACGCGGCGGCGGGGTCGACGCGGACGACGACGGTGCACATGGGCTCGATCCTCGCACGGCGCTCCGGGTAGCGTGACCGACGTGGATGCTGCAGCAGGTCGCCGTCTGTCCGTCGTCGTCGGGATCACCGGGGGCATCGCCGCCTACAAGGCCGTCGGGGTGGTCCGCGACCTCGTCAAGCGCGGCCACGACGTGCACGTCGTCCCGACCGAGGGCGCGCTCCGCTTCGTCGGCCTGCCGACGCTCGAGGCGCTGAGCCGGAACCCCGTCACGACGAGCGTGTGGGACGACGTCGCCGAGGTGCGGCACGTGGCGCTCGGACGCCGGGCGGACCTGGTGGTCGTGGCCCCGGCGACCGCGGACGCGCTGGCGCGCATGGCGCACGGCCTGGCCGGGGACCTGCTCGGGACGACCCTGCTCGCGACCGAGGCACCCGTGGTCGTCGCGCCCGCGATGCACCCGCAGATGTGGGAGCACCCGGCGACGCGCGCGAACGTGCGCACCCTGCGCGACCGGGGGGTGCACGTCGTCGGCCCGGTGGTCGGTGCGCTCACGGGCGACGACGCCGGGATCGGCCGGATGGCGGAACCCGAGGAGATCACGGCCGCGGCGCTGGCGGTGCTCGACCGCCCGGCGGAGGCGGGGCGACGGGACCAGGGCGGGGAGGGCCTCCCGGCCGGTGCCGTGGCGGGGACGGGCTCCGGTGCCGCGGCGACGGGCGCGCGGGGTGACCAGGGCGACCTCGCGGGGGTCCGGGTCGTCGTGAGCGCCGGTGGGACGCGGGAGCCGTTCGACCCGGTGCGCTTCGTCGGCAACCGGTCGAGCGGTCGCCAGGGGGTCGCGATCGCCGCGGACGCCGTCCGACGGGGCGCGACGGTGACGCTCGTCGCCGCGAACGTCGACACCGGGCTCACCGCGGGGCTCGGGGCGACGGTGGTGCCGGTCGGGTCCGCCCGGGAACTCGCCCACGCGGTGCACGCCGCGGCGACCGATGCCGACGTGGTGGTGATGACCGCGGCGGTCGCCGACTACCGACCGGCCGAGGTCCGACCGGACAAGCTGAAGAAGGACGAGCAGGGCGACACCATGACGCTCGAGCTCGTCCGCAACCCGGACGTGCTCGCCGACCTCGTGCGCGCGCGCCGCACCGGGCAGATCGTCGTCGGGTTCGCGGCGGAGACCGAGCCCGACCGCGATGCCCGGATCGCCCTCGGCCGCGCCAAGATCACCCGGAAGCCGGCCGACCTGCTCGTCGTGAACCACGTCGGGTGGGACGCGGGCTTCGAGCGCGAGGAGAACGCCATCGAGGTGCTCGTGCCCGGCGGCGAGGTCGTCCGTGAGACCTCGGGCAGCAAGGCCGACGTCGCCACGGCGGTGCTCGACCTCGTCGCGACCGCGCTGACCTGAGCGACGCCCGGCAGCCACACGGGCGGCGGCGTGCACGATGGGGCCATGCGACGACGCGAGCGCTCCCGACGCGCCACCCGGACCGCCACCGTGCTCGCCGTGCTCCTCGGCGGGGCCGGTGTCACGCACTTCCTGCGCCCGCGCGGGTACGACCGGATCGTGCCGGAGGGACTCCCGCCGCGTCTGACCACGGTCGTGTCCGGCGTGGCCGAGCTCGGCATCGCCGCCGGGCTCGCCGTCCCCGCCACCCGACGGGCGTCCGGATGGGCGGCCGCAGCCCTGTTCCTCGCGGTGTTCCCCGCGAACGTCAAGATGGCCGCCGACCTGCTCGACAGCCCGCGCGCCGGTCGCGTCGCACGACTGGTCGGCGTCCTGCGGCTGCCGCTGCAGGCCCCGCTCGTCGCCTGGGCCGTGCGCGTCGGCCGACACGCGCCGCGTCGGTGACCGAGGCGGTCGCCCGGCGGGCTGCGGTCCCGCTCGTGCACCGTCCGGTCGCCGTGCACGCGTGGGAGGACGTCGTCTTCGCGCACTGGCGCCGGGACCCGTCGTCGCTCGCCCGGCTCGTGCCGCGGGGCACACGGCCCGACGTGGTCGACGGGAGCGCGTGGGTCGGGTTGACCGCGTACGTGTTCCGCGAGACGGCCGTCCCACCGTTCCCGCCCTCACGGCGACTCGGCTCGATGACCGAGGTCACGATCGAGATCCCGACCGTCGACACCAGGGGGCGCCACGGCATCGTGTACCGCACGGTCGACACCGGCCACGTACCCGCGATCGTCGCCGCGAACACCCTGCTCGGCGTGCCGTACACGTTCTCGCACGTCCGGGCGACCCGTCGCGGGGACACCCTCGACCACCGCTCCGTCCGGCACCCGGCCCGTGCGGCGCACCCGGGGCGGTGGGCTCGGGAGCTCCTGCGGGGCCGCCAGCCCAGTCCGCCGCGACCGCGCCCGCGGCACGACGCCGTCGTCCGGGTCACCGCCGGCGAGGTGGCGGACACGCCGCTCGCCGCCGCGCTCACCACCCGCTCGGGCATCCACGCGCGACACCTGGCGCAGACACTGTTCTGGCAGCGACAGCACGCTCCGCTGGCGACCCGTTCCGCCCGGCTCGAGCGGCTCGAGGGCGACCTGCCGGACGCCGTGGGGCTGCCCGGACTCCTCGACCGGGCACCCGACTCGTTGCTCGTCGTGGACGCCACGACGGTGCGGTACGCATGGGGCGGGGTCGTGCGGTGAACGTCGACGGAGACGCCGTCGACCGGCAGGACCGCGACCGGTACGACCTCGACCGCTTCGTGCGCGCGCAGGAGGGCGTGCACGAGCAGGCGCTGGAGGAACTCGCGGCCGGCCGGAAGCGCTCGCACTGGATGTGGTTCGTGTTCCCCCAGCTCGCCGGGCTCGGGCGCAGTGCGACGGCGCAGCGGTACGCGCTCGAGGGCGTCGCCGAGGCGCGGGCGTACCTGGCGCACCCCGTGCTCGGACCCCGACTGCTCGAGGCTGCCAGGACCGCGGCGACTGCTCCGGCCCGGAGTGCGGACGACCTGTTCGGAGGGATCGACGCGCTGAAGGCCCGCTCGTCGATGACGCTGTTCGCCCGGGCCGCGGTGGACCCGGCACCGTTCCGCGCGGTCCTCGACCGGTGGTTCCACGGCACCGAGGACCCGCTGACGGTCCGGCTCCTCGACGAGGCCTGAGCACCGGCGCCGCCCCGGCGACGCGTGACGGACGACCGTTCACATATCAGGTACGGTGATCACGCGCCGACACCGACCGGTTCCGGCGTCCCACACCGTCCACCGAGAACGAGGACACCCGCATGCCGGTCCCCAGCAGCGCCCCCACCGAGCACCAACTGCTCCGCGACACCGTCCGCCACAAGATCCACGCCGCGATCATGGACGGCACGCTGGAGCCCGGTGAGCGGCTGAACGACGACGAGCTCATCGCCTGGCTCGGCGTCTCCCGCACCCCGATCCGCGAGGCCCTCAGCCAGCTCGCCCGCGCCGGTCTCATCGAGATGGCGCCGAACCGCTACACCAGGGTCACCACGCCGAAGGCCGAGGAGGTCGTCGAGGCGATGCAGACCCTCGGGGTGCTCTTCGGCGGGGTCGTCCGCCTGGCCGTCCCCCGGCTCACGGCGTCGACGCGGAAGAAGATCCTCGCGCAGCTGGACCGGACGATCACGGAGCTCGACGCCCACGACGTCCCGGCCGTGAACCACGACGCCCTGTCCGTCTTCGGGCTCTACGTCGACGCCTGCGGGAACGAGAACCTGCAGCGGGTGTGCCGCGACACGACGGACGGGCTCGCCTTCCGACTGCGCCTGCCGAACCTCGACGAGCTCATCGACTGGGACCAGCTGACCACGGACTTCCGGCGCCTGCGCGACGCGACCGAGAGCGGCGACAACGTGGCCGCCGAGCTGGCGACCGAGGCGATCCACCTGCTCCCCGGCGAGAAGCAGCACCGCCCGGGCTGAACGGACCTGTCACTCCGTACAGGAACGCCCGCTCCGGACCACGGAGCGGGCGTTCGCGCACTCGGCGGCGGCCCGCCCGGTGCTCGGTAACGGTCCTGCCCGCACCGGTAGCATCGCTCCGACCACGGTCGAACCGCCTCGACCCGACGACCCGGGAGCCCCGCATGAGCCACCGCCAGCCGGACCGCACGGAGATCGCCGCACGCCTGGCCGCGGCGGTCGGACGCATCAACCGTCGCGCCCGCACGGACTCGGCCTCGCTCGGGTACGGACTCGTCTCCGCGCTCGCCACGATCCAGACCGAGGGACCCCTGCGCCCCGGCGACCTGTCGCGGATCGAGGTGGTCACGAAGCCGACCATGACGCGCATCCTGACCGAGCTCGAACAGCGCGGGTTCATCGAGCGCGAGGCCGACCCGACGGACGGTCGGGCGTTCATGGTGTCGGCCACCCCGGCCGGGATCGCGGCCGTCGAACGGGCCCGTTCGGACCGCACCGGCATCGTCGCCGGACTCATCGCCGACCTGCCGGCCGAGGACGTCGACGCGATCGCCGCGGCCCTCGTCGCGCTCGAGCGGATCGGTCAGGGCGAGCGCACCCAGGAGGCTCCCACCTCCGGCAGCTGAACCCGTCGCTCGGCGGCCGTTACCGAACCGTTACCGAGGGGTGGACGGACGGTTCTGCCAGTCCTCCTGGACGCGCCGTCCAGGCTGACACGTCATCGTGTCGGCTTCGCCCGAGCAGGCGGCCACCCGGTCGCCCAGCGGCGGACGGACGGGCCCCACACCACCGTCCGGTCCTCCCCCGGCTCGCGGCTCCCCCCACGACGGCCGTCCCGACGGTCGTGCACGCTCCCCCACACCCGCGTGCCCGATCCGGCGTGCCCGGGAGTCGCCCTCCAGCCGGCCGACCACCGGAACCGATGACGCGAAACACCCCCGAACCACCCAGCACGACCCGACCCGGCACGACCCGACCCGGCACGACCGCGGCGAACCCGACGACGGCGACCACCCGACGCCAGGCGCTCGACACCCCGAGCCGCCGTGTCCGCCGCGCGCTCCGCAGCCGGTCCGCCCTGGTCGTCGGCGGAGCGGCCGCCGTCGCCCTCGTCGGCGGCCTCGCGACCGTCGGCGCGCAGCCGGCGATCGGTGAGGCGATCGGCATGCCCTCGGCGAGCGCCACGAGCACCCCCGCGCTGCACGGGGCGGACCTCGACCGCGCCCAGGCCGCCGCGACCATCGCGACCGCCCGCACGGTGCTCGCCGACGCGAACGACAAGACCGACACGAGCGCCCTCGAGCGCCAGGTGCACGCACTGTCGGACTACCGCAGCATGTCCGGCTCCGCGATCACCACCCACATCGCCTCGACCGTCGACGCCACGACGCAGGTCGCGGACCAGAGTGCGTCGCAGGACAAGGCGGACGCCGACGCGGCCGCAGCAGCGGCGGCGAAGGCACAGGCCGACGCCGAGGCGCAGGCCGCTGCCGAGCGCGCAGCGGCGGAGGCCGCCGCGGCAGCCGAGCGCCAGGCGGCCGCGAACACCGTCGCCGGAGCCAAGGCGACCGCGTCCTCGATGGCGTCGTCGCAGTACGGCTGGGGCTCCGCGCAGTTCCAGTGCCTGGACCACCTCTGGACCAAGGAGTCCGGGTGGGACTACCAGGCGGTCAACCCGAACGGTGGCGCGACCGGCATCCCGCAGGCGCTCCCCGGATCGAAGATGGGCACCGTCGCGGCGGACTGGCGGACCAACGCCACCACGCAGATCACGTGGGGGCTGCAGTACATCAGCGCGGCCTACGGCACGCCCTGCGCGGCGTGGGCCCACTCGCAGGCGACCAACTTCTACTGAGCCGCGAGCGGGTGACGGTCGTCACCACCTGACGGACGGGAGGCACGGTGCCAGCGGGTACCGAGCCTCCCGTCCGTCACGTGGCCCGTCCCTCAGGTGGTCCGTCGCTCCCGCGTGCCGTCTCCGTCGAGTGGACGGACCGGTCCGATCAGCCGACGCGCGCGATGCGCACGTCCACCCGGCCGAGCGTGAGTCCGCGCTCGCCGGCGACGCGGAGAGCCGCGTCGTGCGCCGCGCGCGCTGCGACCCGGGCGGGCACCGATCCGTCGGTGCCGACGACGACGCGCAGGACGTCGTCGTCGAGCACGACCCGGGACACCGGTGCACGCGAGGCGATGCGGCGGGCGGACTCGACCGCGCTGCCGAGCGTCGGCTTCGCGCGGTACAGGTCGGCCACACCGGGTGCCGCCAGGACGGCCTCCTCGATCGCCGCGGCCGTTGCGTCGTCCAGGCTCATGCGGGGTCCTCCTCGTCGGTGGTGCCGAGCGCACCGGGCGCCGCTCCGTCGTCGTGCCGCGGTGGGAGCGGGGGTAGGAGGTCCCGGACCCGCACGTCGACCGCCTCAACCACCAGGTCGGTCTGCTCGGCGAGGGCCTCGGCGACGGCCTGGCGGACCTGCTCGGCGGCGGCGTGGATGGGTGTTCCAGCCCGGATGGCCAGCTCGACCAGGACCCGGACGGGTGCGTCGAGCAGCGTCACGTCGCCCTGGAGCGAGCACCGGGCGATCACGACGCCGGGCACGACGTCGCCGGCCGTCCGCACCAGCGACCGGATCGCGCCCTCGGTCATCACGGGGCGCTCGGTCGGCACCGACGGGCGGAGCGGGACGTCGCGACCGGCCCGGGCCTCGAGCGAGATGTTCGCCAGCACACCGCCGATCCACGACTCGTCGGCCGGTGCCTCCTGCTCGGCTGCGGCGTCGAGCGAGCCGAGGGACGACTGGCGGAGCCGGACGAGGGCGGCGAGGGCGTTCTGGCACGCGGCCGAGTCGTCGATGCTCGGGTCGGCGGGCTGCATCCCGGCGTCCAGGTAGTCCGCGAGTTCGTCGATGGTGTGGCCGTCGAGGTCCTCGGGTTCGAGAGCGTCGAGGCGCACGTCATCGTGCTGCACGTCCTCTGGCTGCACGCCGTCCGGCTGCACGTCGTCTGGTGCGGTCATCGCCATGCCTCCATGAGACGGATCATGTTCTTCCTCGCGCGCGAGAGCAGTCCCCGCACCGTCGACACCGGCAGGTCGAGTTCCTCGGCGATGTCCTCGTAGCGGTACTCGAGCACCTCCTTCATCACCCAGCACCGCCGCTGCGCCTCCGGCAGCTCGGCCAGGGCGGTCTCGACGGCCTCCTCGCGCGACCGGGCCTCGGCGACCCGCTCCGGGGCGTCGTCGCGCGGTGCCTCGACCTCGAGCTCGGTGACGTCGAGGTGCTCGCGCCGCGCACGGATGCGGTCGATGCACTTGCGGCTGAGGATGCGCATGAGCCACGACTTGACCTTGGCGCCGTCCTCGAGTGCGTCGAGGCGGCCCCACGCGGTGATGAAGGTCTCCTGCACGACGTCGTCGAGTTCGTCGGTCGATCCGAGGGTGCGCCGCGCGTAGGCGCGGAGCAGCGGTGTGTACCGCCGGATGAGGACCTCGAACGCCCGGACGTCGCCGTCGGACGAGCGGCCCGCGAGGACGGCGTCGTCGAGGTCGGCGAGGGGCTGGTACGGCACGTCACCCTTCTACCGGTCAGTGGTGGAGGAAGTCTGGGCGGGTGGCGGCGGGGCCGGTCCCGATCACCTGCAGCGGGCCGACCGGACGGGCGCCGAGCGTGCGGACGCGCACCTGTGCCAGACCGTGTGCGGAGGGGGTGCGTGCCGTCGCACCGTGGCTCGGGGACGCGCCGGGGCGTCGCAGGACGGCAGCGGCGGTGGCGCGGGTGGTGTCGGACATGGTCGGTCTCCTCTGGTTCCACCGGTGTGACGGATCCCGGAGCCGGATCGTCACGCCACCGGGAGACGTCACGGGCTGCGATCCGTCCACCGCCTGCGTCAGGATGGGGAGCATGAGCCACATCACCGCCGTCTGCCGCGTCGACCAGCTGCTCCATGACTCGGGCACGATCGGGATCACCGCGATCGACAAGCGTCCGGTGGACGGCCCCGTCCGCGTCCGCCCGCTCGGGCTCCACGCGGACGTGCAGGCGGACCGGAAGCACCACGGCGGCGAGGACCAGGCGGTCTACGCCTACGCCGACGAGGACGCCGCGTACTTCGCCGAGGCCCTCGGGCGCGACGTCCCGCCGGGCCTGTTCGGCGAGAACCTGCGCACGAGCGGCGTCGACGTGACCGGCGCCGTGACGGGCGAGCGGTGGCGGATCGGCGAGACGCTCGAACTCGAGGTGACGATCCCCCGGGTGCCCTGCGGCACCTTCGCGCGCCGGATGGGGATCCCCGGGTGGGTGAAGCGGTTCGCAGCGGAGAACCGTCCGGGCGCCTACCTGCGGGTCCTGCACAGCGGACCGGTGGCGGCGGGCGACCGGGTGGTCGTGACGCACCGCCCGGAGCACGGCGTCACGATCGGGGAGATCTCCGCCGGGCTGTCACCCGAGCGGGCCCGCGCCGTGCTCGACTCGGGAGACCGGCTCGCCCCGAAGGTCGTCCGCGACGTCTCGAAGGTCCTCGCCCGCGGTCGCGTCTGAGTCACCGGCACGGCGTCCGGCGCCGGGGTCGAGCGGGCGTCGGGCCCTCGGGAGGCCGGCGACCACGAGGTCGTACGAGTTCGCGACGAGGTCCTCGACCATCGTCTCGTCGAGACCGTCGCCCGGCGAGAGCGTGATCCAGTGCCGCTTGTCCATGTGCCACCCCGGGGTGATCTCGGCGTGGTCGCGCACGAGCGCTGCTGCGTGCGGGGGCGCGCACTTGAGGTTGACGATCGGCACGCCGCGCAACGTCGTCGCGAGGACGAACATCCGACCGACCACCTTGTGGACGACGGACTGCTCGCCGAAGGGCTGCGTCTCCTCGACCGCGGGGAGCGCCAGGGCCGTCCGGAAGGTCACCTCGTGCAGTGCTGCGCCGTCCACCCCACCAGCATGCCGCACCGCCCCGACACCGCGGCGGGCGCGGCCACAGCGGCGGGCGCGGCCGCAGCGGCGAGCGGGGCCGGTGGTCGTCAGAGCGTCGGGACGCTCTCGTGCCCTGTCCGCGGCCGGGCGGTCCCGGCGATGCCGGTGACGACGGAGCCGGCGGGTACGTCCTTCGTCACGACCGTGTTCGCGCCGACGACCGAGTCCGCGCCGACCGTGATCGCGCCGATCAGCGACGACCCGGCGCCGAGCACCACGCGGTCCCCCACGGTCGGGTGCCGCCGCTGCCCCGGACCGTGTTCCCCGCCACGCCCGCCGAGGGTGACCCCGTGGAAGAGCAGGACGTCGTCACCGATGACCGCCGTCTCCCCGATCACGACGCCCATGCCGTGGTCGATGAAGAACCGGCGACCGACGCGGGCGCCGGGGTGGATCTCGATGCCGGTGACCGAACGGGCGATCTGCGCGACCACCCGTGCGGCGAACCGCGAGCCGGGGAGGCCCCGCGCGAGCCAGAGTCGGTGCGTGAGCCGGTGGGTCCAGATCGCGTGCAGCCCCGAGTAGACGACCGCGTTCTCCAGGTCGCCCCGGGCGGCGGGGTCACCGCGGCGTGCCGCAGCCAGGTCCTCGCGGACCCGCCACAGCACGCCACGTCGGACGGCACGCGTCACGCAGTGAGCCCCTCGAACAGCGGCGTGGACAGGTAGCGTTCGCCGGTGTCGCACACGATCGCGACGACGCGCTTGCCGGCGTTCTCCGGTCGGGCCGCGATCTCGACGGCCGCGTGGATGATCGCGCCGGACGAGATGCCCGACAGGATGCCCTCCTCGGTGCCGAGCGCGCGGGCGACCCGGAGCGCGTCGTCGAGCTCGACGTCGAACACCTCGTCGATGACGTCGCGGTCGAGGACCTCGGGGACGAAGTTGGCACCGATGCCCTGGATCTTGTGCGGGCCGGCCTTCCCCTCGGTCAGCAGCGGCGAGTCCTTGGGCTCGACGGCGACGATCTGCACGCCCGGCACCCGCTCCTTGAGCACCTGCCCGACACCCGTGATCGTGCCGCCGGTCCCGACCCCGGCGACGAAGACGTCGACGTGGCCCTCGGTGTCGCGGAGGATCTCCTCCGCCGTGGTCTTCCGGTGGATCGCGGCGTTCGCGGGCGTTTCGAACTGGTGGGCGAGGATCGCGCCGGGGGTCTCGTCGACGATCTGACCGGCGCGGGCCACGGCGCCCTTCATGCCCTCGGAGCCCGGGGTCAGGACGATCTCGGCGCCGAAGGCCCGGATCAGGGCCCGCCGTTCGACGCTCATCGTCTCGGGCATCGTGATGACGACCCGGTAGCCACGTGCGGCACCGACCAGGGCGAGCGCGATGCCGGTGTTGCCCGATGAGCCCTCGACGATCGTGCCGCCCGGGCGCAGCTCGCCGGACTCCTCGGCGGCGTCGATGATCGCGACGCCGAGGCGGTCCTTCACGCTGGAGCCGGGGTTGTAGAACTCGAGCTTCGCGAGCACCTCGGCCCCGTCCGCCTTCGGCAGGCGGTTGAGCCGGACGAGCGGGGTGTTGCCGAACGCCTGCGAGATGTTGTCGTAGATGGTGCCGGTCATCCGTTGTCGTCCTCCGGGTCGAGTCGTCACGCCGTCGGTGGCGGCGCTGCGGGTCCGCTCGCGATCCTAGCGACGGCGCCCGGCGTTCCCCTGTCGATGACGCCCGTTGACGCCCGTTGATGCCTGTTGACGCCCGTCCTACTCGCCGCCGAGCAGCGCACGGCGTAACTGCGCCTCCGTCGGCAGCGATCGCTGCAGGTCGGGCGGCAGGAGCTCGTAGGACGCGACACCCACCGGTGCGTTCGCCGCGCTGAGTGCGTAGCGGACGACGGCGTCGTTCTTGCCGCCGACGAGCAGGAGCCCGACGGTCTCGGCGTGGTGGTCGCGGCGCAGTCGATCGTCGACGAGGGCGACGTAGTACGTGAGCTGGCCGAGGTTCTCCGGCCGGAAGGCGCCGGTCTTGAGCTCCACGACCACGTAGCGCAGCTGCTCGACGTGGAAGAAGAGGAGATCGACGAAGAAGTCACTGCCCTCGACCTCGAAGTGGACCTGGCGTCCGACGAACGCGAACCCGTCGCCGAGCTCCCGGAGCGTCTCGGCGATCCGGGTCGTCATCGCCGCCTCCAGCGTTCGCTCGTCGCGGTCGCCGTCCACCGCGAGGAAGTCGAGGACGTACGGATCGCGGGTCATCTGCTGCGCCAGGTCGGCTCCGTCCGCGTCGAGCAGGCGGCTGAAGTTCGTGCTGGCGGCACCGTGTCGCTCGTGGGCGCCGCTCCTGATGTTGTGGCGGAGGACGTTCCGAGACCACCCGGACTGCGCGGCGGTCGCCGCGTACCACGCCCGTACCGCAGGCGATCGGACACCGAGCAGGAGCGTGACGTGCCCCCAGGGCAATCGGTCAACAAGCTGTTGACCGATTGCTTGCTCGTTCGGCCATGCGGCCGCGAACTGACGCATGTACTTGAGGTTCGTCGCGGAGAGGCCGCGCATCGCCGGGAACTCGCTCCGGAGGTCTTCCGCGAGGCGACCGAGGACTCCACTCCCCCACGGCGCGGATCGTGATCGCTCGAGCAGCTCGCGGCCGATCGCCCAGTAGAGGTGGATCATGTGCGCGTTGGCAGCGAGTTGCACCGCGGTCCTGGTGCCGCGGACGTGGTCGCGGATGGCGTCGAGCGTTTCCCGGTACGTAGCCGGGAGCAGGTTCCCCTCGTTCATCGCCCAAGTGTCATGAGCAGGGCGCGCGCGGGGCGAGCGATCGGGATGTACAGCGACCGCGATGGGACGACGCGGAGCAGGAGTCCCGAGCGGCGTGCGGCGGTCGTACGCCGCGCCTCCCGGCCGCGTCCCTGCCACCGCAGCCCGACCGCGACCGCGCGCCCGCGTCAGCGGAGCGCGCTCCGCGCGAAGCGCTCGTCGGTCGCCTCGAGCACCCGCAGCACGTTCCCGCCGGCGAGCGCCCGCAGGTCGTCGTCGCTCCAGCCGCGGCGGCGGAGCTCCTCGGCGAGCACCGGGTACCGCGACACGTCCCGCAGGTCCGGCGGCAGCACCGGTGTGCCGTCGTAGTCCCCGCCGAGCCCGATGTGGTGCAGCCCCGCGACCTCGCGGGCGTGGTCGACGTGGTCGGCGACGTCCGCCACCGTGACGAGCGGCGGCTCCCCCTCGGAGCCGGCCTCCTCCCAGTCCGCCCACGCGCGCGACACGAACTTCGGCACGAACGTGATCATGACCACGCCCCCGTTGTCCCCGAGCCGGGCGAGCACGTCGTCGGGCACGTTCCGCGGGTGGTCGTCGACGGCGACGGTCGACGAGTGGCTGAAGACGACCGGCTGCGTCGCGACGTCGAGGGTGTCGCGCATCGTCGCCGGGGCGGTGTGGGACAGGTCGACGAGCATGCCGATCCGCTCCATCTCGGCGACGACCTCGCGGCCGCGGTCGGTCAGGCCGCCGTGCGCCCGGGCACCGGTGGCCGAGTCCGCCCAGGTCGTGTCGTCGTTGTGCGTCAGCGTCATGTAACGGACACCCAGCCGGGCGAACGACCGGAGCACCGCGAGGTCGTCGCCGATCGAGTGGCCGCCCTCGGCACCGAGCAACGACGCGATGCGTCCGGCATCGACGGTGGCACGCAGCTCGGCGGCGGTCCGCACGAAGGTCAGGTCGTCCGGGTACCGCGCGATGATCCTGTGCGCGGTGTCGATCTGCTGCAGCGTCGTCCGCACGGGATCCGGGTCGTCGGACGGCACGAACACCGACCAGAACTGACCGACTACCCCACCGGCCCGGAGCTTCGGCAGGTCGGTGTGCAGCGTCCCCTGCTCGGTGTCGATGCCCTCGACGCCGGAGTCGTGGGACTCGCGACGCTCCCACGGCAGGTCGTTGTGTCCGTCGATGACCGGGAAGGCGAGGGAGTCGAACGTCATGTCGCCGACGCTACCCTGCGACCGCAGGCTCACTAGGCTCGCGGTGTGCTCCCCGTGACGCTCCGCACCGACCGGCTCGTGCTCTCCGCTCCGGGTACCGCCGACGTCGAGGCCGTCGTCGCGTACGCGAACGACCCCGACGTGATCGCCTTCACCCCGGTCCCCGTGCCGTACGGCCACGCCGAGGCGCACCAGTTCATCGAGCGGGTCGGCGACGGCTGGCGGGACGACACCCGCTACGACTTCGGGATCCGACGGGTCGACGACCCGCGCCTGCTCGGCACGGTCGGCGTGTTCGGCTTCGTGGACGGGGCGGCCGAGATCGGCTACGCGCTGCACCCGGACGGCCGCGGGCACGGGTTCGTGACCGAGGCCGCAGCGCGCGTGCTGGATTGGGCCTTCGCAGCGCCGCCGACCGGGCTGGGTCTGGTGCGGGTGCAGTGGCGCGCGCTCGGGACGAACGCGGTCTCGGCCGCGACGGCCAGACGGATCGGCATGCGGTACGAGGGCCGGTCCCGCTCCGCCGTCGTGCACCGTGGGGTCCGGCACGACCAGCTGCTCGCCGCCGTGCTCCGGGACGACGACCGGACGACGCCGACGGACTGGCCGACACCGTGACCGTCGCCTTCCGCGTCGTCACCGACATCGCCGCTCCGGTCGAGCGCGTCTTCGCGCTGTCGCTCGACATCGGCGCGCACGAGCGATCGATGGCCGGCACCGACGAACGCGCGGTGGCCGGCACGACGTCCGGCACGATCGGGCTCGGGGAGAGCGTCACGTGGCGCGCGCGGCACTTCGGGGTCGTCTGGTCGATGACGAGCAGGATCACCGCCATGGATGCTCCGGGTCGCTTCGTCGACGAGCAGGTGCGTGGTCCGTTCGCCCGGTTCCGGCACGAGCACCGGTTCGGACCGTCGGCCGGCGGTACGCGGATGGTCGACGAGATCGTCTTCCGGGCACCCCTCGGCCCGCTCGGGTGGCTGGCCGAGCGGATCGCGCTCGCCCGCTACCTGCCGCGGCTGATCGCCGCGCGCAACGCATCGCTGCGCGACGAGCTCGAGCGGGACGGGGACGGTCAGCGGGGGGCGAGCTCCCCGAGCGCGTCGTAGGCCGCCGCCACGGCGTCCACCCGGGCACGCCCGGCCGGCCCGGAGGCCTCGTACACGTCGTTCGCGATCGCCGCGACGACCGCGAAGAGCGCCGCCATCGAGTCGAACGCCGACGGGGAGTCCACCGGGCAGAGCACCGCGGTCGCCGCGGGAGCCGCGATCACCGCCGCCGTCGGGTCGCCGAGCACGACCACGTCGGCACCGGTCGCGACGCAGTGCTGCACGAGCCGCTCGGCACCCGCCGCGTGCCGCCGGACGGTGACGAGCACGACGAGGTCTCGCCGGTCGAGGTCCGCGACCTCCTCGCCCAGTCGCTGTCCCGGAGCCGGACCGATCCGGACGTCCGGACGCACCTGGGCCAGTTGGGAGCGGAGCTGCATCGCGACGGGGTGCGCGCCGCGTTCCCCGACGACGAGCACCCGACGAGCTCGGACGATGCGGCGGGCCAGCCGGACGCGGTCCGCCCGTGCGAGCGAGGCGAAGGCGGCGTCGAGGTTGCGCGCCTCGACCGCGCGCTGGTCCACGTGGGCCGCGTCCTCGGCCGCCCACGGCAGCCCGCTGCCCCGGGCGGACATGAGTTCCTGCCGGACCTCGGCGGCATCCTGGAACCCGAGGGAGCGGACGAGCCGCGAGACCGTGGCCTTCGAGGTGCCCGACTCGGCCGCGAGTTCGGCGGAGGTGCCGACGAGCAGCAGCTCCGGGTCGTGGCGGACCATCGCGGCGACCCGTCGTTCCGCGGGCGACAGTCGGTCCCAGACCGCGTCGACCCGGGCCCGGACGTCCGGCACGGCGCTCACCGCGTCTCCGCCCGGTCGTCGGCGATGCGCTCCACCGCGACGGCCAGTGCGTCGAGACCGAGTGCGACGTCGTCCTGCGAGACGAACTCGTCCGGGTGGTGGCTGATGCCGTCCGGGTTGCGGAGGAACAGCATCGCGACGTCGGTGACGAGCCCGAGGGACATCGCGTCGTGCCCGGCACGTGAGAACAGCTCCGCCGGCGCGGTCTCCCCCGTCGAGGCGATGCCGGCACGGACCGCGTCCATCAGCGCCGACGCGCAGAACACCGCCGGCGCGCGGTGCACCTCGGTCGGCGACACCGTCACCCCTCGGCGGGCCCCGATCTCGTCGAACGCGGCCGTGATGGACTCCCAGACGCGGTCACGGCCCTCGTCGAACTCGCCGCGCAGGTCGACGCTGAACCGGGCGAGCCCCGGGACGACGTTGACGGCGCCGGGCTCGACGGACATCGTGCCGACCGTGCCGACGTGCTGCTCGGCGCGGCAGATCCGTTCGACGGCGAGCGCCGCCTCGGCCGCGGCGAGCAGGGCGTCGTGGCGCCGCTCGTACGGGGTGCCGCCGGCGTGCCGGGCCTCGCCGACCGCCTCGACGGAGAACCGCCGAGCGCTCGCGATGCTCGTCACGACGCCGAGCGCTTGGCCCGCTTGCTCGAGGGACGGACCCTGCTCGATGTGCGCCTCGAGGTAGCCGACGAGTCGTTCCGGGGGCAGTGCCGCCTCGCCGACGCGGGCGGGGTCGAGGCCGAAGTCGGTGAAGGCCTGCCGGAGCGTGGTGCCGTCGCCGTCCTCGAGGTCCCACCAGGCGTCGTCCCAGACCCCGGCGACCGCGGAGGACCCGAGCAGGGCCTTGCCGAACCGCGTTCCCTCTTCGTCGGAGAACGCGATGACCTGCAGCGCGAAGGGCAGCGGCCCGGACGCGGCGAGCCGGGCCGCGGTGCGGATCGCCATGAGCACCCCGACGACACCGTCGTAGCGACCGGCGTCGACCACGGTGTCGAGGTGCGAGCCGAGCAGCAGCACGGGGGCGTCCGGCGTCGCGCCGTCGACGATGCCGTGCAGGTTGCCGGCGGCGTCCTGCCAGGTGCGGAGTCCGGCGTCCTGCATCCACTCCGCGACCATCGCGTTCACCCGGGCGTGCTCCGGGGACAGGTACACGCGGGTGGTGCGTCCGTCGTCCTGCGAGACGGCCGCCAGGGTGTCGCACCAGCGGACGATCGTCGCGGCGTCCGCGATCGCTCGGGCACTGGCGGTCGGCGTCGCCGGGGCGTCGGTGGTCGCGGGCCCGGTCGCCGGCGTCACGCGGGCGCTCCGACCGGCGCGGTGCTCCCCGTGTGGACGTCGCCAGGAGCGTGGACGTCGGCAGCGGCGTGGACGTCGGCAGCGGCGTGGACGTCGGCAGCGGCGTGGACGTCGAGGGCGGCGTCGACCCCGGCGCCCTGCGGCACCACGTGGCCGGCGCGGCGCAGGCAGTGCTCGAGCGCGGCGAGGGTCCGCACGACGGTGTCCTTCCGGGCGTTGTAGCCCATCGTCCCGATGCGCCAGACCCGTCCGTGCAACGGCCCGAAGGACGTGCCGATCTCGATGCCGTGGTCCTCGAGCATCGCGCCGCGGACCTCGTCGCCCACGACGTCGTCGGGGATCTCCACGGCGACGACGTTGTGCATCTTGTGGGCGACGTCGCCGAAGACGCGCAGCCCGAGGGCCTCGACCCCGGCGAGCATCGCCCGCCCGGCGGTCGCGTGGCGCTCGATCACGGCCTCGCGCCCCTCCTCGAGCAGGATGCGGGCGCACTCGTTCGCGGCGTAGAGCATCGACGCGGCCTCGGTGTGGTGGTTGAGGCGCCGCGGACCCCAGTAGTCGAGGATCATCGCGAGGTCGAGGTAGTTCGAGCGGATCGGGTCGTCGGACACGACGTCGTCGGCCTCGCGGATGCCGGCCTCGATGCTCCGGCGGCCGTCGAGCACCGCCACGGCACGCGGCGACAGGGTGATCGGTGCACTGCCGGAGGGCCCGCCCAGGCACTTCTGCAGGCCGGCGCTCACGACGTCGATCCCCCAGGCGTCGGTCTCGAGCGGGTTGCCGCCGATGCTCGCCGTGGCGTCGGAGTACAGCAGCACGCCGTGCCGCTCGCAGATCGCCCCGAGCTCGTCGAGCGGCTGGTTCATCGTCGTCGAGGTGTCGCCCTGCACGACCGCCAGGACCTTCGGCCGGACCCGGCGGACAGCGTCCTCGATCACCGACGGCGGGAACACCTGCCCCCACTCGGTCTCGATCGTGTGCACCTCGGCACCGGCTCGCGTGGCGATCTCGGCGAGCAGGTGCCCGAAGCGTCCGAAGACCGGCACGAGCACGCGATCACCCGGGGCGAGCAGGGACACCAGGGCCGCCTCGATGCCCGCACGAGAGGTGCCGTCGACGAGCACCGTCGCGTCGTTCCGCGTTCCGAAGACCTGGCGGTACAGCTCCTGCGTCTCGGTCATCGTCGCCGTCATCCACGGGTCGTACTGCCCGACGAGCGCGGTCGACAGTGCGCGGAGCACGCGGGGGTCCGCATCGATCGGTCCCGGCCCCATGAGGAGTCGGGCGGGCGGGTTCACTGGCTGGGTCATGGTGCCTCCGTTCCGTTCAGGATGATACCGGAACGTTCGTTTCGTGCGTGTTGCGGTGCCGTCGGGCGGTCGACCAGGACTCCCTCGACGGCGGTGACCCCGTCGTCGGCCGACGCCACGTGCCGTCCGCGGAGCCAGGTCTCGGTGACGACACCGACCGTGCGGAGCCCGTCGTAGGCGGAGACCGGGTTGCGGTGGGCCAGCGCCGACACCTCGACGACGCCCTTAGCCGCGGGGTCGAGGACCGCGAAGTGGGCGACCGTGCCGGGCGCGATCCGGCCGCGGTCGGTGAACCCGACGAGCGCCGCGGGTCCCGTCGTGAACCACGGCAGGACGGCCTCGAGCGGGATCCCCCGGCGCACGGCCTCGGTCCACACCGCACGGAAGCCGACCTGGAGTCCGGCGATGCCGCCCCAGGCCGAGCCCCAGTCGTCGGTCTTCAGGTCGGCCGTCGACGGCGAGTGGTCGGACACGACGCAGTCGATCGTGCCGTCGAGCAGCCCCGCCCACAGCGCGTCACGGTTCGCGTCGTCGCGGATCGGCGGGCAGCACTTGAACTCGGTCGCACCGTCCGGGATCGACCCGGCCTCGAACGCCAGGTAGTGCGGACACGTCTCGACGGTCACCCGCACGCCGTCGGCCTTGGCCGCGCGGATCATCGGGAGCACCCCCGCGTCGGACAGGTGCAGCACGTGCACCCGGGCTCCCGTCGCCCGGGCCCCGTCGAGGACCCGCGCGACGGCGGACTGCTCGGCGCTGCCCGGACGGGTGGCGAGGAAGTCGACGTAGTGCTCGCCGAGCGACCCGTGCGGCACCAGGAGGTCCGGGTCCTCGGCGTGCACGATGAGCAGCGCACCGAGTTCGGCGACCTCCTCGATCGCCGCCCGGAGCTGCACCGGGTCGAGGTGCGGGAACTCGTCGACGCCGCTCGGCGCCGTGAAGCACTTGAAGCCGAAGACCCCGGCGTCGTGCAGCGGGCCGCGTGCTCCGGCGTTCGCGGGGACCGCGCCGCCCCAGAACCCGACGTCGACCGCGACGCGACCCTCGGCGCTCGCCTGCTTCACCGCGAGGGCGTCGACGTCCACCGTCGCGGGGATCGAGTTCAGCGGCATGTCGATGATCGTGGTCACACCGCCGAGGGCCGCCGCCCTCGTGGCCGAGGCGAACCCCTCCCACTCGGTGCGACCGGGTTCGTTGACGTGCACGTGGGTGTCGACGAGTCCCGGCAGCAGCACGTGCTCGTCCGGGACGGTCCGGTCCTCCGTCGCCGCGACCGACGCCTCGAACGGCAGGACCGCGTCGACCACGCCGTCGCGGACGACGACCGCGGCCGGCTGCAGGACGCCGTCCACCCAGGCCCGCCGAGCGCGGAGCACCAGGTCCGCGTGCACTGCGGCGCTCATGCCGGCACCTCCGCGAGCAGCACCGGAGCGGACACCGGCGCCGAGGACCCGGCGGCCTGCACCGAGAACCCGGACAGCAGCCCCGTCACCGGCTTCGGTGGCGGCGGGGCGTACTCACCGGCCTTGCCCGTCCGCAGCCCGAGCCGGACGAGCGACTCCGCGAGGACCGTGGCGGCGGCCACCCCGTCGACCACCGGCGCACCGATCTCGCGGGAGACCTCGGCGCAGAACTCCGCCATGCCCGCACAGCCGAGCACCACCGCGTCCGCGCCGCCCGCGATCACGGCGCGGCACTCCTCGACGACGAGCTCCCGCGCCCCCGACGTCGGGTCGTCCAGCTGCAGCACGGGCACCTCGCACGCCCGGACCTCGGTCACCAGGGAGGCGAACCCGTAGCGCTCCGCCAGCTCCCACGCACGCCCGGTCGTGCGGGCCAGCGTCGTGACGACCCCGAACCGGCGACCGAGCATCGCGGCGGCGTGGAAGCCCGCCTCGGCGATCCCGATCACCGGACCGGCGGCGAGCTCCCGCGCGGCGTCGAGTCCCGGGTCCCCGAAGCACGCGACGACGTACGCGTCGACCCCCTCCTGCTCGCCGAGCGCGATCTGCTCGAGGAGCCCCGGGACCGCGAGCGCCTCCTCGTAGTGGCTCTCGATCGAGGCCGGTCCGGTGCTCGGCGTGACCGCCTCGACGACGGTGTCGGGGCCGGCGACGGCGGCCGCGGCGCGGCCGATCGCCGCTGTCAACGACGCGGTGGTGTTGGGGTTGACGACGCGAATGTGCAAGCGGGACCTCTCGGACGGGAGTGGGGACAGGAGGGAGGCGGTGGACCCGGGAGGCGACGGTGCGGCCGGGAGGCGGGTCGCGCCTCCCGGCCGGTATCGGCGACCAGGTCGTGACGGTGTGCGGATCGTGTCGCCGGGTGCCGTGTGGCGGCCGGGTCAGTCGCGTCCGACGGCTGCGCCGTCGTCGACCGTCGGGTCGTCCGCGGCCAGGACCGGCATCCGGGGCGATCGGCGCTCGAGCGCCCAGAAGACGACCAGACCGAGGCCGCAGCCGATGAACCAGCTGTAGTTGCTCAGCCAGGGCAGGACGCCCGTCGCCGGCGGCAGCACCGCGCTCGCGACCGACACGGCACCGGCGACCAGCAGGGTCCACATCGCGTTCGGGTTCCAACCGGCGCGGTACCAGTACCGGGCGGTGGGCTCCTTCGTGTACATGTCGTCGACCGCGACCCGCTGCTTCGCGACGAGGTAGTAGCCGGCGATCAGGATCCCGAAGAGCGGGCCGATGAGGGCACCGAGGATGCCGAGCGTGTAGAGGATCGCCTGGTCGTTGCCGTACCAGTTCCACGGGGTCAGCAGGACCGAGCCGACGGCGGCGATCATGCCGCCCGTCCGCCAGCTGATCGTGCGCGGCGCGACGTTCGAGAAGTCGAACGCGGGGCTGATGAAGTTCGCGACGATGTTGATGCCGACCGTCGCGGTGACGAAGGTGAGGCCACCGAGCAGGATCGCGAACGGTGCGTCGATGGCCTGGACCGTCTCGATCGGGTCGGTGATGAGCTTGCCGAACACCGGGACGGTCGCGCTCGCGCAGAGGACGGTGAGCACCGAGAAGAAGAGGAAGTTGACCGGCAGGCCCCAGAAGTTGCCGCGCTTGACCGACCGGAACGAGCGGCCGTAGCGCGAGAAGTCTCCGAAGTTCAGCATCGGGCCGGAGAAGTAGCTGACGACGATCGCGACGGCCGAGAGCATGACCGGGATCGAGGCACCGAACGACATCGGCGCGCCCGTGTGCAGGGTGAGCGAGATGTTGCCGATGCCGGCCTTCGCCACCAGGTACACGGCGAGCGCGATCATGACGACGTAGACGGCCGGACCGGCGAAGTCGATGAACCGGCGGATCGCCTCCATGCCCATCGAGAACAGCGCGGCCTGGGCGACCCAGAGGATGCCGTAGGAGATCCAGCCGAGCGCGGAGAGCCCGAGGAACGAGTGGTCGAGGAGCGCCGCGGAGCCGGGGACGAACTTGAGGAACACGATGTTGAGCGACTGCGCGGCGAGGAACGTCTGCACGCCGTACCAGGCCGTCGCGATCAGACCGCGGATCACGGCGGGGACGTTCGCCCCGATGACGCCGAACACCGCGCGGTTGATGACCGGGTACGGAACGCCGGTTCGCTGCGACGGCTTCGCCACGAGGTTGGCGAAGACCTGCACGATGAGGATGCCGACGACGAGGGCGACGAGCACCTGCCAGCTCGCGATGCCGAGCGCGAAGAGCGACCCGGCGGTGACGTACCCGCCGACCGAGTGCACGTCGGACATCCAGAACGCGAAGATGTTGTAGCTCGTCCAGCGCTGCTCGCGCAGGGGTGCGAGATCCTCGTTGGTGAGCGCCGGGTCGTACCCGGGCTTGACGACTCCGGCGCCGGCTGCTGCCGACGAGGTCGTGCGGGGGGCGTGGGGCGCGGCGACCGGGGTCGCGATCTCTGTGACCAAGGCGTCCTCCGTGGGAGTGGGCAGCGGGGGTCCCCGCTCGTGGACGACGCTATGGAGGCTGTTCGCGCCGTCCGTTTCCCTCGTGTAACGGTCGTGTGACACGACCAGCCGGCTGGAACGGACGTTCCGAGCTGCAGGCAACCGTCGTCAGTGCCAGGTGCTCACCGGGTCATCGGCGGCCGGGGAGCCGCAGGTCCCGCCAGGTGAAGCCGCCCCGGGGCGGGAGCGCCGCTCGGATGTGCTCCTCGTCGAATCGGGCCGTCGGCGCGAGGTCCGCCGGGAGCTCACCGGCCGGCTGCGTCGCCTCGGTGACCCCCTCGGCGAGCATCCGCACCTGGGCCTTCGCGACGAGCGGCACACGCATGGTCCACTCGGTGACCTGTCCGAGCACGCGGTGCGCCCACACGGGTGCCGGGAACACCCGCACCGGCCGATCGACCACGCGGGCGACCCGGCGGACCGCCTCGCTGAGCAGCAGCGCCTCACCGCCGCGGACCGCCACCGTCCGGCGGGACAGACGCCCCTCGAGCGCACCGACGAGCACGTCCACGAGCTCGGCGACGGGGATCGGGCTGATCGTCTTCTCGCGGAACCCCACGGACGCGAAGAGCGGCACGGTCTGCACGGTGTGGCTCAGGTGGTCGACGAGGTGGTCCCCGTGCCCGTAGATCATGCCCGCCTTGAGCACCGTGTAGTCGAGCCCGGACGACCGGACCATCTCCTCGGCCGCCCACTTCGTCTCGTGGTACGGCGATCCGGTGCCCGGCCGAGCCCGCAGGAAGCTCAGGAGCACGACGCGCTGCACCCCTGCGCGGTGGGCCGCCTCGAGCACGGCGGCGGTACCGCGGACGTGCACCCGCTCGAACGACTGGTCGCCGATCTCGCGGTTGATGCCGGCGCAGTGGGCGACCGCGTCGACCCCCGCGAACGCCTCGGTGAGGGCGTCGACGTCGTCGATCTCGACACCGGTCCGACGCGACACCACCACGACGTCGTCAGCGGCGTACCGCTCCGCGAGGTGTCGTCCCACGAATCCGGTCCCGCCGGTGATCGCTACCCGCATGTCTGTCCCTCCGCCCGGGGCGGCGCGCCCCTGCGCTCACTCTAGGGAGTCTCGTCAGACCCCGTCGGCGGGTGTCGAACGGGCGGGACGTCGGACTGGAGGCGCGTGGCGAGCGGGCGCTGCGCCCGCGGTCCGGAGCACGACGAGCGGCTCCCCCGCGTCACTCCGGTTGGAGGTGGACACCTCAGTCCTCGCCGAGCTCCCCCGGGACGGGCAGACCAAGCAGGGTGATGAGCTTCAGCAGGGTCTCCTCGGCGAAGTCGTCGACGGGATCCTCGACGACCGCTTCGGCCAGGAGCGGCCGGATCGCGGCTGCTGCCACCGAGCTCCCCGTCACTGCTGCGGCCCACCTCGCCAGCCCTTCGGCCTGCTCGTCCAGGTCGACGTCGTCGCTCTCGTCCGGGTCGTCGAAGTAGTCGCGCGGTTGGAACCCGAGGTAGACCAGCCCTCCGGCGGACGGTCCGGGCTCGTACGCCACGGTGACCAGGTCGCTGTCGTGGACGGACGCGGAGAAGAAGGGCGCGGGTTGGGCGCCCGGGTCAGCGATCTCCTCCTCGTCGACGGTCCATCGCTGACCGGCGTACGTGAACGTGGCGAACATGCCCATGCGGGACCGTCCTTCGGATCGTCGAGGTGACGCCGGCCCGGGGAGAGCGGCGTGCGTGCAGTGTAGGGCTTGCGCGGATCTGCACAGCGCCGGCCCGGCGCGTGACCGGCGCCGACAGGGCGTGCAGTTCGAAGCCGAACGCCGTCCGAGAAGTCATCGCCGGTAGAGCGGACAGACGGGCCAGTCCGTGCGTGGCGCTCCGGGTACTGTTCCGTCGTGCAGCCACCCGCGGAGGAACCGCTCGTCTGGAAGGTGGCGCGAGCGCCCCGGGAACGAGGGGTGCCGGGTACCTGGCCGACGATCGCGGCGCTCGCGGTCGGTCTCGCTGCGACGGTCGGCGTCGTCTGGTTCGCGCTCTCCTGGCCCGTGGTCATCGGCGGCGCGCTGGGCTGGGCGCGCTGGATGCTCGTCCTGGTGCAGGGAGGTCTGTGGCTGTCAGCGGCCGCTCTGTGCGTGTGGCAGTGGAAGCATCGCCGGAGTGGCCTGTGGGTCGCACTCACGGCGGGCGTCGTCGCCAGCGTCTTCTTCGTCGTCGCGACGTTCTTGCTCGTTGCGTCCCTTCCCTGTCCGTCGTTCTGCTGAGGACGACGCCGTCCCCGGCAGCGTCGACAGCTCACGACAGCATCGAGCCCCAGGTGATGTCACCGTGACAGAAGACCGCGGTCACCCCGTCGCCTGCCCACACGTCGATCCACGTGGGAGCCGTCGGGCGGGCACTGATCGACGGGAGCGAGGACTTCGCGAGCACCGCGATTGCCGCCCGGACGGGCCAGACGGGCTTGCACGGTCCGCGAAGAGGTCGGAGGTTGCCCGGGTGATCGTCCTGGGACCTCCCGCGGTGCGCTTCGGTTCGGCTGCCGTCGGAGTCGCCGTCGGCCTGTTCGCGAGCGTTGCGGCCGCCGCAGCGGCGGACGGCGGAGAGCCGCTGTTCCTGCCGGCCCTGATCCTGCTCGTCGGTGTCGGGACCGGCAGCTGGCTCGCCGGTCGGGCGTTGCGGCTCGGTGTCGTCGTCCTCGCCGACCACTTCCTCGTTCGCGGCCTGCTCTGGTCCCGCCGCATCCCGTACGCCGCCATCACGTCGATGCCCGATGCAGAAGACGTCACAGTGCTGCCCTACATCGGTTGGTGGCACCGAGGCCGTCGCTGGATCTCACCCGTCACGGCCTTCTGGGTCTCCCCGGGTTTCCTGGCAGGCCCGGCGGAACGCTCGGCTGCCACGTCCGTGCGCCTGCTCGACCAGTACCGGATCGACCGGGTACGGCGCTCGAGCTGAGCGCAGGACCATCCGCGCTGCCGTGCGCGGGACCTCCTCGCCACTGCTCCTCAGTGGCAGGATCCCTCATGCCGACCGTGAGTGCGCTCCTCGTCATCGACCTGCAGCGAGGCGTCGTGCGCGACTGTTTCGATGCCGAGGGCGTGCTCACGCGGACCGCCCGACTCGTCGGCAGAGCGCGAACGAGCGGCGTGCGGGTGGTGTGAGTCCTGGACCACGGCGACTTCACCGAAGGGTCTCCGGACTGGGAGCTCGCAGCGCCCCTGGAGCGCCGACCGGACGAGCCGCTCGTGCAGAAGGAGTACCGGGACGCGTTCTCGGACACCGACCTCCTCGAGATCCTGGAGCGCTCGGGGGTGCAGCGCCTCGTCGTCGCCGGTGCGCAGAGCGACTACTGCGTCCGGACGACGACCCAGGCCGCAGCGGTCCGCGGGTTCGACGTGACACTGGTGTCCGACGCGCACACGACGACGGACGCGGAGCACGACGGTGTCGACATCAGTGGGGAGCAGATCGTCGCCCACACGAACATGTACTTCGGCGGCCTCCGGTACCCCGGCCGGCACTTCGCCGCCGAGCCGCACGACCGGGTGGACTTCGCACCCGCAGCCTGACCGCTCGCGCACTTCGACAGCTCACACTCCGACCACGACATCGCCGCGGATGAGCGCGATCGCGGACTCGTCGAACTGTCTCGGTCGTCGATCCTCCGTCGGACTGCCAGGGACGGGGCACAGCGTGTCCAGACCGGGATACGCTGCGGACATGACCGAGGTCCGCGCCCTCAACCTCGTCGGCGGCATCTTCGCGGCAGCAGGTGGCCTCATCTGCGCTGTCGCAGTCATCGCGACCTTCGCGGTCGGGTTCGATGGTGGAGCGAACATCGGCGCCGGCATCCTGCTCCTGCTCGGTGTGCCCTTGGCCATCGTGGGCGGAGCCGTGCTGCTCGTCGCCGCGGTCGGCTCGCTCGCCCGCCGTCGACGTCGTCCTTCCGACGCGCGGTGATGCCTGAGGCACCACCGTCGAAGCCATCCCGGTGCAGCCGCTCGCTGGTCTGCTCGTCGCGACGACCCTCGTCGTCCGACCCGTCGTGCGCAGAAGCGTCAGGTCGTCTCGCAGTCGACCGGACGCGGCCCTGGAGACCTGTCTCGGTAGCCGGTCGACCACCGGCACGCGCTTCGACGTGAGGCCGGTGTCCGACGCGCACGCGACGGCGGACGCAGAGCACCGTGCAGTGGCTCAGTCTCCCGGCATCTCCACCTCGCCGCCCCACCCGTCGTACGAGCCATGGTTCCGCTCGACGACCTCGAAGACCTCCCTGACGAAGCGGTCGGGTTCGGACGCATCGAGTCGTTCCGGCTTGCTCGCCTCGAGCGTCGTGCTGAAGAGCTTCGTGCGGACCTCCACCGTGTAGCCCAGTGCACGCAGCGCATCGGCGGCAGTCGACGCCGCACCCTTCGAGCGGAAGATCGCGAAGTGGTCGACGACGCGCGCCACTTCGAGCCGGTCCCCCATCTGCAGGCGCTGCTCGATCTGCAGGGCGGTGTCGGAGAGGGTGTCGGCGAGCGAGGATCGGGACATGCGTGCAGGCTAGCGACCCCACCTTCGTCGATGCGGCCGCGGCCAGGGTGGCGACCTGAGACACACCTCACCTCCCGACGCCAGGCCCCGGATCCCGGGCGCGGTTCCCGCCGTCCGCCGATCAGAGCGCGTGCGTCCCGAGCAACGCCCCCGCGACGTACGTCGCCGCGAGCGCGAGCGCGCCCCCGACGACGACCCGCAGCGCCGCTCGGCCCCGACGGGCACCACCGAGCACGGCCCCCGTGGTGCCCGTCAGCGCGAGCGCCACGAGCGACGCCGTCACCGTGACCGGCACGCGGAGGGACTCCGGCGCGAGCAGCATCGCGACGAAGGGCAGCAGGGCCCCGACGGTGAACGTCGCCGCCGACACCCACGCCGCCCGCCAGGGGCTCACGACCTCGTCCTCGGCGTCCCGGAGCGCGGCCTCGGCCCGACGCCGGCGGACCTCGGGGCGCGCGAGTTCCCGGGCGACGGCGTCCGCCACCGAGGCCTCGACCCCGAGCGACCGGTAGTGCGCAGCGAGCGCCGGCGCGTCCTCGGCGTTGGCCTCGAGCTTCGCCTGCTCCGCGGCCTGCCCGGTGCGCTGGGCGTCGCGGGCACCGCTCACCGAGATGTACTCGCCGAGCGCCATCGAGATCGCACCACCGACGAGCGCCGCGGTCCCGGCCGCCACGACCGGCCCGGTACCCGCACCGGCTCCGGCGACCCCAACAAGCACGGCGGCGACGGACACGATGCCGTCGTTCGCGCCGAGCAGCCCGGCGCGGAGCCAGTTGAGCCGGGCGGCGCTTGCGGCGTCGTCGTGCTCGGCGGTGGGGAGCGAGAGGTCCGATGCAGTCGACATGACGGCCATGGAACCACTCCCGAGCCGATCGCGCCAGCAAGGTGAGGCAAGCCTGATCAGGGGTTTCGTGGTGAGGTGAGCCTCACCTCACCCGCCGACGCCCGCCTGCCAGACGTGGGTCGGGCGGCCGCTGAGCGCGTGCGGGAACGGCTCGCCGACGGGCCGGAATCCGGCACTCGCGTACAGGGCGAGGGCCGGCGCGTTGTCGTCCAGCGCGTGCAGCTCGCACCGGTCGTACCCCGCAGCCGCAGCGGCGTCCACCGCGGTGGCGAGCAGTCGACGCCCGAGCCCGTGACCCTGCGCGGCGGGCGCGACCGCGAGCAGGCTGAGGTACGCGGCGTCGCTCGGCGTCCCGCCAGACCCGGGTGCGGTGACGAGGGCGAACCCGAGCGGGACGGCTCCGCCGTCCTCGGCGACGACGAGTGCCACCCGCTCCGCCGCGAACTTCTCGTGCGCACGTGCACGCACCGCGTCCGACGCCGGCACGCCGTCACGATCTGCGACGGCGTCGACCCAGAGCGCGACGCACGCCGCCGCGGTCGACTCGTCGTCCGCGGTGCGCACGACGAAGGACGACCCGATCACCGGACCACCCTACGTCGCGCCGACCGGGGTCGGTCAGGCGGTCGCCCGTGCGCCGACGCGGTACTGCGCGCCGCGGTGCTCGTCGGGCAGGCGGTCGCCACGACCGTGCAGCTTGTGGCGCAGGGACCCCTCGACGTACTCCTCCGGGTAGGCGCCGCGCGCTCGCAGCTCGGGCACGACGAACTCGATGACGTCCTCCCACGTGCCGGGCGTCACCGCGTAGGCGAGGTTGAACCCGTCGACGTCGGTCTGCTCCTGGATGTCGATGAGCTGCTGCGCGATCGTCGCCCCCGATCCGACGGCGACCGGCCCGAGCCCGCCGATCGCGGTGTGCTCGGCGATGTCGCGGACCGTCCAGTTCGAGCCGTCCTCCCCGGTCGCCGCCGACAGGTTCGCGGCCGCCGACTGGATGGCGTTCGACTCGATGTTGCCGAGCGGCTCGTCCAGGTCGTACTGCGACAGGTCGACGCCCATCCACCCGGAGTTGAGCACGAGCGCTCCCTCAGCCGAGGCGTACGACAGGTAGTCGCGGTACTTGGCCTGCGCTGCCTCGTCGGTCTCGTCGGTGATGACGGTGAGCAGTGTGTAGACCTTGGCGGCGTACCGGTCGCGACCAGCGGCCTCCAGAGCGTCCCGGATCTTCGCGACGGTCGCGGCGAGCTGCGGGACCGTCGGTGCGCCGACGAACACGGCCTCCGCGTTCTCGGCGGCGAAGCGGATGCCGCGGGGCGAGGCGCCGGCCTGGTAGACGACCGGGCTGCGCTGGACCGAGGGCTCGGACAGGTGGATGCCGGGGACGTCGAAGTGCTGGCCGTGGTGCTCGATCGGGTGCACCTTCGCCGGGTCGGTGAAGACACCGGTCTCGCGGTCCTCGACGACGGCGTCGTCCTCCCACGACCCCTCCCACAGCTTGTAGAGCACCTCGAGGTACTCGTCGGCGACGTCGTAGCGGTCGTCGTGCGAGAGCTGATCGGTCTGGCCCATGTTCCTGGCGGCGCTCGGCAGGTACCCGGTGACGACGTTCCAGCCGATGCGACCCTTCGTCAGGTGGTCGAGCGTCGAGATGCGACGGGCGAACGGGTACGGGTGCTCGTAGGCGGTGCCCGCGGTGATGCCGAACCCGAGGTGCTCGGTGACGGCAGCCATCGCGGAGACGAGCAGGATCGGGTCGTTCACCGGCACCTGCGATCCCGTGCGGAGCGCCGCCTCGTTCGTCCCGCCGTAGACGTCGTAGGTGCCGAGGACGTCGGCGATGAAGATGCCGTCGAACCGCCCGCGCTCGAGCAGCTGCGCCAGGTCCGTCCAGTAGGACAGCTGGTTGTAGTGCCGCGAGCGGTCTCGGGGGTGGCGCCACAGCCCGGAGGACTGGTGTGCCACGCAGTTCATGTCGAACGCGTTGAACCGGATCTGCCGCTGCTTCGGGTCGCTCACGGTCGCGACGCTACGTGGCGAGGGCGTCCTGGTCACGCACCGTGACGAAGCGTGACACGCGACCGTGTGCCGGACGGGAGGCGCGGGACCGGACCGCCCCGCGCCTCCTGTCCGGTGTCCGCTCGTGTCAGTGCGTCGCGCTGCCCGCGCAGAGGGTTGCGCTGGCAGGTCAGCGGGCCGCGCTGCGCGCTCAGTGGGCTGCGATGGCCTCGCGCGCCGCGGCTTCCGCCGCCACCCACGCGAGCATCCCGCACTTCACACGCATCACGAACTTCGAGACGCCGTGGAACGCGACGAGGTCCTCGAGGACGTCCTCGTCGGGTTCCCCCGCGCCGCGTGAGCGCATCATGTCCCGGAACGCGGACGTGAGCTCGAGCAGCTCGGGCACGGTCCGGCCGACGGCCATGTCGGTCAGCACCGACGCGGAGGCCATCGAGATCGAGCAACCGTCGCCCTGCCACCCGATCGCGGCGATGCGGTCCGTGCCGGTCTCGAGGCGCAGGCTGACGGTGATCTCGTCGCCGCAGGTCGGGTTCCGCTCGAAGTGCGACGCGTCGGGGTCCTCGAGCACGAGGTCGCCGTGCCGGGCCTTCGCGTGGTCGAGGATGACCTGCTGGTAGAGCGAGTCGAGGCCGTTCACGAGGCCGCTCCGAAGTAGCCGCGGACCTCGCCGACGGCCGTCAGGAAGCGGTCGACGTCCTGCTCGGTCGTGTACACGTAGGTGCTCGCGCGGCTCGTGGCGACCAGCCCGAGCCGACGGTGCAGCGGCTGCGCACAGTGGTGCCCGGACCGGACCGCGATGCCCTGCGCGTCGAGGAATTGCGAGACGTCGTGGGCGTGCACCCCGTCGACGTCGAAGGACACCAGTCCGGAGCGCGGCACCCCGGCGGGCGGGCCGACGACCCGGATGCCCGGGACCGCCGCGAGGCCGTCGAGCATGCGCTGTGCGAGGTGCTCCTCGTGCGCGCGCACCCGGTCCATGCCGATGCGCTGCAGGTAGCGGACCGCCTCGGCGAGCGCGACGGCCTGGGACACCGGCTGCGTGCCGGCCTCGAAGCGCTCGGGCGCCGGCATGTACTCCGCCGCCTCCATCGTCACGGTGGTGATCATCGACCCGCCGGTGCGGAACGGCGGCAGGGCGTCGAGGAGCTCGGCACGACCCCAGAGGACGCCGATGCCGTTCGGCCCGAGCATCTTGTGCCCGGAGAACGCGGCGAAGTCGACGCCGAGCTCCTGCACGTCGAGGGGTCGGTGCGGCGCGGACTGGCAGGCGTCGAGGACGACGAGGGCGCCGTGCGCTCGGGCGGCCGCGACCACGGCGGCGACGGGCGCGATCATGCCCGTGACGTTCGAGACGTGTGCGAAGGCGACGACCTTCGTCCGCTCGGTGATCCGGGAGACGGCGTCGTCCGCGGTCCAGGTGCCGTCGTCGGCGACCGGCACCCAGCGGAGCGTTGCACCGGTGAGCGCGGCGAGCTCCTGCCACGGCACCAGGTCGGCGTGGTGCTCGGCCTCGGTCACCAGGACCTCGTCGCCGGGGCCGATGCGGAAGCGCTCGGCCGCCGCTCCCCCGCGTCCGCGGCTGGCGTTGGCGATGCCGTACGCGACGAGGTTCAGTGCGTCGGTGGCGTTCGCGGTCCAGACGACCTCGGACGGCGACGCGGCGCCGATGAACCCGGCGACCGTCGCGCGAGCGTCCTCGTAGGCGTCGGTGCTCAGCGCTGCCAGGGTGTGCGCGCCACGGTGGACGGCGGCGTTGTCGTGCTCGAGGAAGCGCCGCTCGGCGTCGAGCACCTGGCGCGGTCGCTCGGCCGTGGCTCCGGAGTCGAGGTACGCGAGCGGCTGCCCGTTCACCTCCTGCTGGAGGATCGGGAAGTCCCGCTTGATCGCGGCGACCTCGGACTCGGTCAGCGGCTGGTTCGGGGCGAGCACGGTCACGCGGTCAATCGTGGTCCGTCCCGCCCCGCGCGTCCAATCGCCTGCAGCGGACAAGCCGCCGCAGTGCCGTCGGTCCGGCGGACCGAGCCGGGGCGGACCAGCCGCTACTCGTTGCCGATCCGCTTGTCGGCCGCGTCGCGGGCACCGTCGATCTTGTCGTCGTACTTGCCGCCGGTGGCCTTCTTCACCGCGTCGGCCACCCCACCGAGGACCTTGTCGCTGACGTCCTCGGCCTTCTCGCTCTTCAGGGCGTCCTGGACCTTGCCGTCCTTCAGGAACTCCTGCGCCTTCTTCGTGATGTCGTCGAACCCCGCCATGGACGGCTCCTCACCTCGTGCGGGGCCCGTCGCCCCGACCTGCCGCCGATGGTAGGCGCGCGCACCGCTCGTGTCCGCGCCGCACGAGCGGGGCGAAGACCGTCCGGGCGCTGCGCCTCAGACCATCTGGGCGCTGCGCCGCCGCGCGAGCACGTAGGACACCGCGACCGAGCCGGTGATCGCCAGCAGCGACGGGATGAGGATGTCGGTGCCCTCCTGCGTGAACTCGACGACGAGCACGAGCGCGGTGAACGGCGCGCGCATCGTGGTCGCGAGGAAGGCCGCGGCGCCGACGAACGCGAAGGCGGCGAGGCTCGACCCGTCGGCGGGCCAGAGCAGCACCCACAGGCCGCCGAGGGCACCGCCGACCGCGGAGCCGATGGCGATCGAGGGCGTCAGCGTGCCGCCGACCGCACCGGCCCCGATCGTCGCCGAGGTGGTGATGGTGCGGATGATGCCGAGCAGCAGCAGGAACACGATCGGCGACAGACCCGCGAACGTCGGCGCCTCGGTCGTGGCGTTCATCGCGACGAGTCCGAGGGCGCGGCCGTTGCCGAGGATCTCCGGGAACGGCACCGCGATGAGCCCGACCATGGCGAACACGACCGGCAGCACGACGAGCAGGTGCCACCCCTTCGGTGCCATCCCCTGCAACCGGTTCGTGAGCTTGACGAAGCCGACCCCGGCGAACCCGAGCACCGGCCCGACGATGATCGCCCACACCAGCAGCGAGGGCGACAGGTGCATCGCGGGCACGTGGTAGAGCACCTCGTCCGGGATCACGAGCCGGGCGGTGAACGCGGCGATCGCGCTCGTGGCGAAGGCCGGCAGCGCGGTGGCGAACGTCAGCTCGCCGAGCAGCACCTCGACCGCGAAGAGCGCGCCGCCGAGCGGGACGTCGTACACCGCCGCCAGGCCGGCAGCCGCTCCGCATGCCACCAGGATCCGCGTCTCACGACCGGTCAGGCCGGCACGCGCGGTGACGAGCTGGGACAGCCAGGCGCCGATCTCGCGCGGCGCGACCTCCTTGCCGATGGACGCGCCGAGGCCGACCGCGAGGATCTGCACCGCGGCGTTCGCGACCGTGGCGAACGCCGGCATCCGCTTGCCGTCGACGGCGCCGGTCACCGACACGACGGGCTTCGCCCACCGTCGGAGCGCCCACCACGCGACACCGGTCAGGACACCGGCCGCGGCGAGCGCGAGGAAGCGGTTGAGCCCGGACGGCGCGTCCGCGGCCTCGCGGTGCCCGCCGAACGGGTACCCGAAGGCGACGAACTGGATGGCCTGCAGGGCGAGCCACACCGCGATGCCCGCGACTCCGCCGGCGATGCCGACGAGCGCGGTGATGACGGCGAGCTTGACGGCCCAGACCGGCGTGGTCGTGCGTGTCGCGGTTCCGGTCTGCGGCATGACCGGAAGCCTAGCGGCGATCGGGACCGGCCCACGGACCGCCGACGTGACCTGTGGACGGACGGGAGGCCCGTGGCGGCGTCGCCACGGGCCTCCCGTCCGTCTCCTGGTCGCGTCGCGTCAGACGGCCGTCACGCGGAAGGGGACCACCCGGTCCGACGGCAGGAGCGGCGGCTGCAGACCGACCTGCTCGAGCACGCGGCCGCTGAAGACGCGGTCACCGGACCACCACTCGGGCGGGCGGACGTCGTGGCCGTCACCGACGAGGACGGGGTCGACGCGGTACCGGGTGTCCGGGTCGAGGCCACGGAAGACGACGCGGCCGACGCCGGACACCTCGGACCGGCCGGTGCTCGCGACGAAGAAGGCGGCCTCGCGGCGGTCCTCGGCGACCACGCCGTACACCAGGCGCGTCGGGTCGACCTCGTCGACGCGGACGAGCAGCCCGCCGTGCAGCAGGGCGCGCCACTCCTTGTGCAGCGCGATCCACGACGCGAGCGTGCGCTCCTCGTCCTCGGTGGCCTTCGCCAGGTCCCACTCGACCCCGAAGTGCCCGATCAGGGCGGTGCCGGCGCGGAAGGCCACGTCGTGGAAGCGACCCGTCGTGTGGTTGACGCCGCTCGCGACGTGCGCGCCGAGGAGCTCCGGCGGCAGGAGCTGCTGCGTCCACCGGTGCATCTGCTGGCGCTCGGAGGGGTCGATGTCGTCGGACACCCACACCCGGTCGGTGTGCTCGATCACCGCGAGGTCGACGCGGGCACCGCCGGACGAGCACGACTCGATCTCGAGGTCCGGGAAGCGTTCCTTCAGCGTCGCCATCAGCCGGTAGGTGGCCAGGGTCTGCTCGTGCACGGCCGCGCTGCCGCCGGGGAAGCCCGCCTCGACCAGATCGCGGTTGTGGTCCCACTTGACGGAGTCGACGCCGTACTCGCCGATGATGGCCGTCATGCGCTCGAGCACGTGGTCGTACGCCTCGGGGATCGCGAGGTTGAGCACCTGCTGGTCGCGGGAGCGCACCGGCAGCCGCCCGTCGGCCTGCATGATCCACTCCGGGTGCGCGCGGGCGAGGTCGCTGTCCTCGTTGACCATCTCGGGTTCGAACCACAGGCCGAACTCCATGCCGAGTGCACGGACGCGGTCGACGATCGGGCCGAGGCCGTCCGGCCAGACGTCCTCGTCGACGTACCAGTCACCGAGGCCCGCGTGGTCGTCGCGGCGGCCGCGGAACCAGCCGTCGTCGAGGACGTACCGCTCGACGCCGAGGCGGGCGGCGCGCTCGGCCAGGTCGGTGAGCCGGGCGAGGTCGTGGTCGAAGTAGACCGCCTCCCAGACGTTGATCGTGACCGGGCGCGGGGTCGTCGGGTGCTGCGGGCGACTGCGGAGCCAGTGGTGGAACCGGCGGGCCTGGTCGTCGAGGCCCTCGCCCCAGGCGCCGTAGACCCACGGTCCCTCGTACGTCTCGTCGGCGTCGAGCCGGACCTCGCCGGGCAGCAGGAGCTCACCGCCGCCGACGACCTGACGTCCGGTGGCCAGGCGTTCGGCGAAGTGCCGGTGGTTGCCGCTCCACGCCGTGTGCACGCCCCACACCTCACCGTGGGCGAAGCCGAAACCGGGCTCCCCCACGCTGAGGACCGTGGCGGCGTCCGCGCCGGTGCGACCCTTGCGGCTGTCGCGCTCGTGCGTGCCGACGACGAGTTCGCGGCGCTGCGGGGTGCGCTCCTTGCCCCAGCGACCGGCGAAGTCGAGGACCTCGCGGGCACGGGAGGGCACCGGGAGCGCGACGGTCAGGTCGTCGACCGTGTACGTGCCGGCAGCGGTGTTCGTCACGGCCGCGCGGGTGCGCACCAGGCCGGAGCCGAGCATCTCGAGGGTGATCCGGACGGCGAGACCGGCGGTCGGGTCCTCGGCCTCGGCGGTCAGCCGGGTGTCGTCGACGTGGAGCGCCGTCACCGTGAAGGCCGGGGACCAGTCGCGGCCGTCGCGGTGGCCGGAGAGTCCGGGACGTCCGGTCCACCCGCGGTGGGGCTCGGGCAGCAGGGCGAGGCGGACCGGCACGTCGGCCTCGTTGTTGGCGACCGGGGCGACGTCGGCGTCGGCGAGGGCGACGAGCTCGTCGTGGCCGAGCGTGCCGAGGGCAGCACCCCAGTGCACGACGGCGGGCAGCGCGCCGTCGCGGCAGTCGAGCACGACGGACACCCCACCGGCGGTCAGGTGGACGAGGTCGTTCGTGGTGGTGGGCATCGTTGCTCCGGTCGGCGTCGTCGACGCCTGCGCGTCGTGGGCACGACGAGCCTGGCCGCCGCGGTGCGTCCCGCGCAACACGACGCGCGCGGCTGCTCGGAACCGGCGGAGTGCGGATGGCCGGAGTCGGTGCCGCGCGGCTTCGTCAGAACCAGCGTTTCACCTTGAACACGACGAACAGGATCGCGGCGAAGGCGATCATGGCGACGATCGACAGCGGGTAGCCCCACGTCCACGACAGCTCGGGCATGTGCGTGAAGTTCATGCCGTAGATCGCGGCGATGAGCGTCGGGGCGAACAGGATCGCCGCCCATCCCGAGATGCGCTTCGTGTCGTCGTTCTGCTTCTGCGCCGCCAGGGTCGAGTCGACCGTCAGCGCGTTCTGCAGCAGCTGACGGAAGGTGTCGAGGCGCTCGACGGTGCGGATGACGTGGTCGAGGACGTCGCGGAACCGGCGCTGCAGCTCGACGGGCAGGTGGTACTTCTCGGCTCCGCGGTGCAGGTTCTCGATGATGCCGATGAGCGGCCGGGCTGCGCGCTGGAAGTCGACGACCTCGCCGAACAGCTCGTAGATGCGCCGCGAGACCCCGGCCACACCGGAGAACAGCTGGTCCTCGATCTGGTTGATGTCCTCCTCGAGTCCGTCGATCACCGGCGCGTACCCGTCGACGATCGAGTCCATCAGCGCCCAGAGCTGTGCCTGCGGACCGGCGGTGACCAGGGCCGGCTTGCCGCTGAGCCGCTGCAGCGCGCGCGGCACGGCCTGGGGTCCGCGCGGGTCGGCCGGGACCACCGCCAGGAAGAAGTCCTGCCCGACGAAGGCGTGCACCTCGCCGAACTCGACCTGTTCGGGGCCGTCCTGGTAGACCGCCGGCTTCAGCACGGTGAAGAGCGTCGAGCCGTACCGTTCGAGCTTCGGGCGCTGGTGTCCCTCGGCGGCGTCCTCGACCGCGAGCTCGTGCAGGCCGAGGGCGACCGCGACGTCGCCGAGCTCCGCGGCGTCGGGGCGGTGCAGCACGATGCACGCGCTCGCGCCCTGCTCGCCGATCATCCGGAAGGTGTCGTCGAGGGACGGGCAGGCGATCGGGGCGATGCGGTCGACGTAGACGGTGTTGAGCTCGACGGTCACGAGGCCACCGTACGCAGTGGCGGACGACTCGTCCCCCGACCACCTGGGCGTGCGCTGCGACCGGATCCATCGGACGGGCCTACCGTGCAGGTCATCAGCATGCTGACGAACGGAGCGGACATGAAGAAGATCTGGAAGCGCATCGCGGTCGCCGTGGGCGCCGTCGTGGCAGTGGTCGGCGCGTTCGTCGGCTCGGGAGCGGCGGGCGGGACCCCCATCGCCGAGGCGTCGGGCGGTGCCCTGTCGGCCTCGTCGACCGCGATCGCCCCCGCCGGACCGGCGTTCTCGATCTGGAGCGTCGTCTACGTCGGCCTGATCGCCTACACCGTGCGGCAGTTCTTCCGTACCGCCGACGACGAGCGCCACGAGCGCCTGTTCGTGCCCGCGGTGCTGTCCCTGCTGCTCAACGCCGCGTGGATCCTGTCCGTGCAGTTCGGACTGCTGTGGGCGAGCGAGCCGATCATCGTCGCGCTGCTGGGCGTCCTGGTGTGGGCGTTCGCGGTCCTGCGGCGGACCCGGCCCTCGGGCGCCGTCGAGGCGATCGTGACCGACGGGACCTTCGGGCTCTACCTCGGCTGGGTGTGCGTGGCGACCGCGGCCAACACCGCCGCGGTGCTGACGGCCGCGGGCTTCCGGGGCTTCGGGCTCGGTCAGGACGTCTGGGGCGTGCTCGTCGCGGCGGTCGCCGGACTCGTCGGGGTGCTGCTCGCGGTCTGGGGCGGCGGACGACTCGCTCCGACGGCCGCGCTGTCGTGGGGCCTGGCGTGGGTCGCGGTCGGACGGCTCGACGGCCCGCTCGTGTCCGTGCCGACGGCCGTGACCGCGGTCGTGGCGGTCGCCGCCGCGGTCGTCGTCACCCTCGTGGTGCGGTCCCGCGTCGGCTGGGCCGCACGCTCCCGCGGCGCCCGCGGCGCGGCCGGCGCCGCCGCCCGCGCGGCGTAGCCGCCGCGCCGGTCCCACCGCGAAAGCGACAGTCCTCCGCCGATGTTCGGCGGAGGACTGTCGCTTTCGCGGACCGGTCCCGCGGCGTAGCGCGCGCC